>NZ_JAYIQP010000015.1:0-104099 GCF_035026585.1 Xanthomonas sp. WHRI 7945 | reverse complement strand
AGCCGCGACAGGCACTCCGGTTAGTGCCTGTCGCGGCTGAAGCCGCTCCTACAGACGAGCGCGAGACGTCAGCTACCCGACGCCAGCGGCAGCTGCACCGCCACGCACAGCCCGCCTTCGTCGCGGTTCTGCAGCGACAGGCGGCCGCCGTGCGCTTCGATGATCTCGCGGGTCAGCGCCAGACCCAGGCCGGTGCCATTGCGCTTGGTCGAATAGAACGGCATCAGCGCGTTCTGCAGCACCGCCTCGTTCATGCCGCTGCCGCGGTCCAGCACCTCGATGCGCAGCCACTCCGGCCGGGTGGAGACGCGGATGCGCACGCTGTCGGCCGGCGCCAGACCTTCGGGGCTGGATTCGTGCGCGTTCTTGACCAGGTTGAGCAAGGCCTGCTGCAGCTGCGCCGGATCGACCCGGCTGTGCAGGTCGGGCGCCTCCAGCTCCAGCGCGAACGGAATCTGCTGCTGCAATCCGCCGAGGAACTGCGCCCAGTGCACGGTCTGCAACTGCGGTTGCGGCAGCTTTGCGAAGCGCGCGTAGCCGCGGATGAAGCCTTCCAGGTGCCGCGCGCGTTCCTCGATGGTGCCGAAGACTTCCTCCAGCCGCTCCACCTTCTGCCGCCGCACCAGTTCGGCGCCCGAATGCGCCAGCGAGGCGATCGGCGCCAGCGAATTGTTCAACTCATGGCTGATGACCCGGATCACCTTCTTCCAGGTATGCACTTCCTGGCGGCGCAGCTCGGCGGTGAGCAGGCGGATCAGCAGCAGTTCGTGCGGACGGCCGTTGAGCCGGAAGCGGCGCCGCGACAGATGGTAGACCTGCTCCTCTTCCGGATCCTCGTCGTCGTCGATGGTGAACAGGCTGTCGCCGCCGCGCGCCACGGCCTCGCGCAGCGCCGGCGGCATGCCCAGCAGCAGGTCGTCCAGGCGCTGGCCTTCCAGTTTCCAGCCGCCGTGCAGCAGCTTGCGCGCGGCCAGGTTGGAGAACACCACGCGGCGCAGGCCGTCGCCGCCGTTGGAGGTCAGCAGCATCGCCACCGGCGTGTTCTGCACCATGGTGTCGAGCATCAGTTCGCGTTGCGCCAGGCCCTGGCGTTGCTCGCGCAGGATCTCGCCCAGCTGCCGGTGCGCGGCGACCATCTCGCCCAGTTCGTCGTCGCCGCGCCAGTGCACGCCGAAGTTGTATTCGCCGTCGCGGTAGCTGCTGACGGTGCCCGCCAGGGCGCGGAACAGCGAGCGCATCGGCGCGGTGGCGCGGCGCAGCGTCCACCACATCAGCGCCAGCAGCAGCAGCGCCGACAGCGTCACCACTTCCCAGCCGCGGTCCATCCAGTACGCCAGCAGCCACGGCATCGCCGCGGCCAGCGCCAGCACCGGCAGCAGGCGCAGGAACAGGCCGGCGGTGAAGGAGCGGCGCAATTTCATTCGCGCGGGATTCCGTAGCGGTCCATGCGCCGGTACAGCGCCTGCCGGCTCATGCCCAGTTCGTTCGCGGCTTGGGCGATGACGCCGTTGGCGCGGCCCAGCACCGCGACGATGCGCTCGCGGTCCGGCTCGGCGCCGGCGGCGGGGCGCTGCGGCGCCGGCTTGGGCAGGTTGAGATCGGCGGCGTCGATCTGGCGGCCGCCGGCCAGCAGCTCGGCACGCTGGATCACGTTGCGCAGCTCGCGCACGTTGCCCGGCCAGGCATGCCGCTGCAGCGCCTGCGCCGCGCCGGCCGACAGCGGCTTGGCGCCGGACAGGAAGTGCTCGGCCAGTGGCAGGATGTCGCCGGGGCGGTCGGCCAGCGCCGGCAGCGACAGCTCCACCGCGTTGAGCCGGTAGTACAGATCCTCGCGGAACGCGCCGTCGCGGATCATCGTGGTCAGGTCGGCGTTGGTGGCGCTGATCACCCGCACCTTGACTTGGCGCTCGCGGTTGGAACCCAGCCGTTCGAAGCGCCCGGTCTCCAGCACGCGCAGCAGTTTCATCTGCCCGGCCAGCGACAGGTTGCCGATCTCGTCCAGGAACAGGGTGCCGCCATCGGCGGCCTCGAACTTGCCTTCGCGGACCTTGTTGGCGCCGGTGTAGGCGCCGGCTTCGGCGCCGAACAGTTCGGCCTCGATCAGCTCGGCCGGAATCGCGCCGCAGTTCAGCGCCACGAACGGGCCCTGCCGCATCGGCGAATTGGCCTGGATGATCTCGGCGATCTTCTCCTTGCCGCTGCCGTTGGGGCCGGTGATCAGCACCGGCAGTTCCGAGCGCGCGACCTGGCAGGCCAAGGCGATGGCGCGCTCGCTGGCCGGGTCGGCGAACACCGCGCCGCGCAGCTCGTAGCGCTGCGCCAGCTGCTGGCGATGGCGGCGTTCGCCGTCGCGGCGCCGTTCCAGTTCGCGCCGCGCCTCGGACAGCTCCAGCAGGTTGTTGACCGTGGTCAGCAGCTTGCGGTCGTCCCAGGGCTTGGCCAGGTAGTCGGCGGCGCCGGCCTTGACCAATTCCACCGCGCTGCTGAGCTGGGTCCAGGCGGTGAGCAGGATCACCGGCAGGTCCGGGTGGCGCGCGCGGATCGCATCGAACAGCGCCACGCCTTCCTCGCCCGAGGTGGTGTCGGCGGTGAAGTTCATGTCCTGCAGCACCAGATCGATGTCGCCCTCGGCCAGGCGCTGCAGTCCGGCATCCGGGCTGTCCGCATGCACCGTGTCGATGTCGTGCAGGGAGAACAGCACCTCGAGCGCGGTGGCGACGGCGGGGTTGTCGTCGATGATCAGGATGCAGGGCATCGGGAACCTTGTCGGATGGCCGGGGCGGAACCGGCGGATGCGGGACGAGGCGGCATCATCGCAGCCCCGGCGTGGCTTGTCGTGTGCGCCATGGGCGGCAGGCGGTCGGCCCGTGGCGCTGCGGGCGAGTGCGGTGTCGCCGCCGCGATCGCGTGCATCATCGGTACGCCGCAGGCGACAGCCGCGCGGCGCGTGCGGCCGGGCCGCGCATCGCCAGCCAGCCACCACCGAGCAACAGCAGCGCGGTGGCCAGCGGATACAGCGGCGGCGGCGACAGCGCCGGGAACTCGAGCAGGGCGCGGCGCAGCAGCGCAGCGATCGCCACACCCACGGCGATGCCCAGGCCGCACAGCAACAGGTTCTCGCGGCGCAGATGGCCACGGATCTGCGCCGCGCGCGCGCCGAGCGCCCGCCGCAGCGCGATCTGCCGGTAGCGCTGGCGCACCATCGCTTCGCTGATGGCGTAGACCGTCGCGATCGTGCCGAACAGCCACAGCGCCGCACCCGCGGCGAGCAGCAAGAGCCGATGGCGATGCAGGCGCAGTCGCTGCAGGCGCAGCTCGCCGGCGCTGCTCAGTTCGTGCAGCCGCCCCGGCGCGATCCGCTCCGCGTCCGCCGCCAGCCGCGCGCGGACCCGCGCCGGATCGCCGGGCGCGACCCGCAACACGTACAGCGCGTTGCTGCGATCGTGCAGGCGCAACGGCAGGATGGCGCTGTCCTCGCCGCCCTCGCCAGGCGCGCGCAGCTGCTCGACGATGCCGACCACCCGCGCCGGCGGCTCGCCGCCCAGATGCACCGTCTGCCCCAGCGCGTCGCCATTCGGGAACATCCGCGCCGCCAGCGTCCGGGTCAGGATCACCCGCTGCGCGAGGTTCAGCGCAGAGGGCGATGCGAGATCGCGATACTCGTCGTCGGTGAAGTCGCGGCCGCGCTGCAGGCGCAGGCCCAGCGTCGCCAGCAGTCCGGGGTCGCCGAGGTAGGTGCTGGCCTGGAACTGCCCGCCGGCCCCGCCGGCGCGTGGTCCCATCAGGGTGTCCCAGCGTTCGGGCCCGAACGGCAATTGGTTGATTGCCGCGACGTGCAACACGCCGGGCACGGCGCGCAAGGCCGCCGCCTCGCGCTGCGCCGCCGCGGCGGACACCCGGCCGCCGAGCCGCAGCGTCAGCAGATGCGCATCGTCGGCGATGCCGCTGGTCGCATGCATGCGCGCATGCGCCTGGTTGGCCAGCGTGCCCAGGGCGAGCAGCACCGGGTAGCTGATCGCCATCTGCAGCACGATCAGCGCCGCCAGCAGCTTGTGCCGGCGCAGCGAGACCAGGAAGCGATCCATGGCCGAATCGCGACGCTCAGGCGCTGCGCGTGGCGACCGCCGGCGGCACGCGGGTGGCGCGCCGCGCCGGGCCGAGCACCGCGAGCTGGCCGAGCAGCCACAGCGCCAGCGCGCCGACCGGCAGGTACCACAGCGGCAGCCGTTCCAGTTCGTAGGCGCTCATCAGGTACAGGTTGGCGGCGTAGGCGAGCAGCATGCCCAGCACGATGCCGACGCTGGCGAGCAGGAAATTCTCCAGCTGGAAGTAGCGCAGCACCTGGCCGCGCGTGGCGCCGAGCGCGCGGCGCACGCCGATCTGCTTGGTGCGCTGCTGCACCCAGAAACTGGCCAGGCCGACGATGCCCAGCGCGGTGATCAGCAGCAACATCACGCACACGCCGGCCAGCAGCCAGGCCATCGCGCGGTCGTTGCGGTAGTAGGTCGCGCGTGCCTGTTCCAGCGACACGCTGCTCTTGTCGCGGATCATGCGCCGCGGGCCGTGCGCCAGCAGCAGCTTGCGCGCCTGCTGTTGCACCGCCTCGCGCTGCGCCGGATCGTCCACGCGCAGCACGTAGGTGCCGCGGGTGTAGGCCATGTTCACCGGGAACAGCATGGTGCTCTCGTAGTCGGCGGCCGAGCCGTAGTCGCGCGGCTGGACCAGGCGCTCGACCACGCCCACCACCCGCTGCTGGCCGTACACGTAGATCGATTTGCCGATCGCCGACTGCCCGGGGAACAGGCGCTGGGCCAGGGCTTGGCTCAGGATCACCGAGGGAACGACGGCATCGTCGTTGGGGTCCATCAAGCGCGCGTGGTCGAGGAATTCGTCGGCGTTGAAGCCGCGGCCGGCGACCAGCTTCAGCCCCAGCGTGTCCAGCAGCTGCGCATCGCCGAAGTAGTTGGTGGCGCTCAGGGTGGCGCGTTGCTGGTCCGGGCCGAGCGAGATGCCGCTGGCGCCGATCGAGCTGCCGAACAACGGCTGGTTGATGACGCTGGCGTTGCGCACGCCGGGAATGCGCCGCAGCGCATCCAGGTCCTCGCGGGTGAGCGCGGCGGCATCGCCGCTGCCGAGCACGTTGCCGACCTTGACGTAGACCAGGTGCGCTTCCGCCACGCCGGTCGGGCGCTGCATGTTGTGCAGGCGCGTGCCGATCAGGAACAGCGCATTGCACACCACGGCGCAGCTGAAGGCGATCTCCAGTACGATGAGCAATGCGGCGATCTTGTGCTTGCGCAGGCTGGAGAGGATGGGGCGGATAGGCACGGGGGCGTTCCTGGCAGGAAGGGGGACGCGTAGCGCGTCACTGCGACTTGAGTTGCATGGCGGTCTGTACGCGCATGGCCTGCCATGCAGGCAATGCGCCGGCCAGCAGGCTGCTTCCCAACGTCAACGCCAGTGCGACGAACAGCATGCTGCCGTCCATGTGCGCCAGTGCGGCATAGTCGGCCGGTTGCCGGCGCACCAGCCACAGGCCGAGCCAGGCCAGCAGCAGGCCGGCCATGCCGCCCGCCGCGCCGATCATGCCGGCTTCCACCAGATGCTGGGCGAAGATCGCGCGGCGCGATGCGCCCAGGGCCCGGCGCACGCCGATCTCGCCGCCGTGGCGCAGGAACTTGGCCAGCATCAGGCCGACGGTGTTGAGCAGGCAGATGCCAAGGAACACCAGCGCCAGCCACAGTTGCAGGCGCACGTCGGCCGGTACCGCATGGTTGCGGTCCAGCCATGCCATCACGTCGCTCAGGCGCACGTCGGCGGGGTGGGTGAAGCGGCCGCTATCGTGTTGCTGGCGCGCGTAGCCGTCCAGGTAATCGCGGTAGGCGGCGCGCTTGCCGGCGTCGGCGAGTTCCACCCAATACTGGATCCACGTGCAGGGCGCGTTCTCGCTGTCTTGGCCATCGCCGCTGCTGCCCCAGCACTCCATGGTGCCGCTCGCTCCCATCTGCAGGTCGCGCGAGGTCGAGAACGGGACGAAGATGTCCTCGCTGTCGCCGTATTCGGTGTTGGTCAGGTCGTAGAAGCGCGGGTTCATACTCCAGTCCTCGGTAACGCCGACAACGCGCAGCATGTTTTCGCCGACCTGCAGGTCGCGCCCGGTGCTGTCCACGTCGCCGAACAATTGCTCGTTGAGCTTGCGCGAGAGCACCGCCACGCGCGCGCGCCGCGTGTCGTCCTCGGCGGTCCAGGCGTGGCCGTAGCGCATCGGGACCGCGAACATCGGGAAGAAGTCGGCCGAGGTGAAGCGTGCTTCGACGTGGGACGGCGTCTGTTCGGCCTTGACCGGCACCACGTTCACGCCGCCGGCGGACATCATCGCCTGGCGATCGCCGCGCTTGTCGCGCAACAGCGCTTCGGCGTCGCGGCGGGTCAGCTGCAGCGGCTCCTCGCCGGCCGGCTCGTACTTGTCGTCCGGATAGACGTTCATCTCCACGTAGAACAGCTGCGCGCTCTTGCCCGGGATCGGATCGGCGGCCAGCACGTGGAACACGGTCAGCGTGGTCATCGAGGCGCCGATGCCGACCGCGATGGCGAGCACCATCAACGCGGTCAGCAACCGGTTGCGACGAAAGCTGTGCAGCGCCAGTTTGCAGTAGTAGCCGAACATCGGGAGTCCTGAAAAAAAGGGCCGGCATGACGCCGGCCAAGGGGACACGTCAAGCGCTGCGCGTGGCGACGGCCGGCGGCACCGCCGCGGCGCGCCGCGCCGGTGCGAACACCGCGATCTGGCCGAGCAGCCACAGGGTCAGTGCGCCGAACGGCAGGTAGTACAGCGGCAGCCGCGGCAGTTCGTACTTGCCCATCAGCCACTGGTTGATCGCATACGCCAGCAGCATGCCGAGCACGATGCCGGTGCTGGCCAGCAGGAAGTTCTCGGTCTGGAAGTAGCGCAGGATCTGCCCGCGGGTGGCGCCGAGCGCGCGGCGGATGCCGATCTGCTTGGTGCGCTGCTGCACCCAGAAGCTGGCCAGGCCGACGATGCCCAGCGCGGTCACGATCAGCAACGCGATGCACACCGCGCCGAGCAGCCACACCATCGCGCGGTCGCCCTGGAAGTACTTGTCGCGGATCTCGGCATAGGTCTCCTGCTTGAGCACCAGCCGGCTGCTGTCCACCTTCATCAGCGCCGCGACCGCTGCGGCCAGCACTTCCTGGCGCCGCGCCGGATCGGCGACCCGCAGCACGTACAGGCCGTCGGTGTAGCTCAGGCGCAGCGGCAGCAGCATCGCGTAGTCGATGTCGCCCAGGCCGCTGGCGGCCGCGTTCGGACGCGCCAGCGTCTCGACGATGCCGACCACGCGCAGCGGCGTGGGCCCGGTGTAGATCGTCTTGCCCAGCGCGTTCTGCCCGGGGAACATCTTTTCCGCGGTGGCGCGGTTGAGGATGATCGCGGTGCCCTTGTCGCGCACGGTGCGGTTGCTCTGCGCGGCTTCCAGGTCGACGTACTCGTCGGGGGCGAAGTCGCGCCCGGCGGCCAGGCGCAGGCCCAGGGTCTTCAGGCTGCTTTCCTCGGCCATGTACTGCGCCGCATTGAGCGTGGGCCGCTCCTGGTCCGGGGTCAGCGACAGGCTGGTGTTCCAGGAATAGCGCACGAACGGCACCTGGTTGAGTACGGTCGCGCTGCGCACGCCCGGCACCGCGCGCAGCGCGGCCAGGTCCTCGCGGGTGCGCGCGGCGGCATTGACCTGCTGGCCGATGCCGCCCAGCGCGACCGTCACCAGTTCCGACTCGGCGATGCCGCTGGGCCGCTGCAGGGTCTCGATGCGGTTGCCGATCAGGAACAGCGCATTGCACACGATCGCGCAGGCCAGTGCGATCTCGAACACGATCAGCGCGGCGGCGGTCTTGTGCCGGCGCAGGGTGGAAAGGATGGGGCGGATGTCCATGGCGATAACCTTGTGAGGGACCTTCGTTGGCGGTCGGCCCGCCGCCGAGCGGCGGGCGTGAGGGTCAGGACGATTTGAGCTGCAGCGCCGGCGCGACCTGGATCGCGCGCCACGACGGCAGCAGGCCCGCCAGCAGGCTGGCGACCAGGGCCATGGCGAAGGTCAACGCCAGCATCTTCGGATCCAGGTGGGCGAGCTTGGCGTAGTCGGCCGGCTGCTGGCGCACCGCCCACAGGCCGAGCAGGGCAAGCCCCAGGCCGGCGATGCCGCCGGCCAGGCCGATGGTGCCGGCCTCCACCAGGCATTGGGCGAAGATCGCGCGGCGCGAGGCGCCGAGCGCGCGGCGGATGCCGATCTCGCCGCTGCGGCGCAGGAACTTGGCCAGCAGCAGGCCGACGGTGTTGAGCAGGCACACCAGCAGGAAGCCCATCGCCAGCCACAGCTGCAGGCGCACGTCGCTGGGCACCACCTTCACCACGTCCAGCCACTCCATCACGCTGCGCAGGCGCACGTTGTTCGGGCGCTGGAAGCGGCCGGCGGCGCGCTGCTGGCTGGAGTAGTTTTCCAGGTAGGCCTTGTAGTCGGCGGCCTGCGCCGGGTTCTCCAGCTCCACCCAGTACTGCACCCAGGTGCACGGCGCGTTAAGCGAAGTGTTGTCGCCCTCGCTGTCGCCGAAGCAGTTCATGCTGCCGTTGCGGTCCATCTTCAGGTCCATCGCGACCGAGAACGGCAGGTAGGCCTGCTCGTCGGAGCCGTAGGTATTGTTGATGTCGTAGAAGCGCGGGTTGGCCTCCCAGGTGTCGAGCACGCCGACGATGCGGAACGTGTTCTGGTCCATGCGCAGCTCGCGGCCGACGCTGTCGGCGCCGTCGTACAGCTTTTCGTTGAGCTTCTTGGTGATGACCACCACCCGCTCGTGGCGCTCGTCTTCCACTCCGGTCCAGCCGCGGCCGTACAGGAACGGCGTGTCGAACATCGGGAAGAAGTCCGCCGAGGTGAAGCGTACTTCCGACTTGAACGGTTTCAGCCCGCTCTTGAGCGGTTCCACCGCCACCGATCCGCCGGTCATCAGCGCCTGCCGCTTGGCCCGTTTCTCGCGCAACAGCGCTTCGGCGTCGTAGCGCGTGTTCTGGAAATCAGGTTCCTCGCCGGGTTGGAAGCCGGCCTTCGGCAGCGCATCGACCTGTACGTAGAAAAGCCGGTCGCTCTTGTGCGGGATCGGGTCGCCCGAGAGCACGTAGAACACGGTCAGCGTGGTCATGCTGGCGCCGATGCCCAGCGCGATGGCCAGCACCATGAGGGCGGTGAGGATCTTGTTGCGGCGGAAGCTGCGCAAGGCGAGGCGGAAGTAATAGCCGAACATGGGTGGCTCCGGGCGGGCGCTGCGGGTGGCGACGATGGGTGGGATGGCGATGGCGCGCAGCGCCGGGCCGGGTAGGTTCGCTCAGCGCGCGACGTTGGGGATGGTGCCGATCGCGGCTTGCGCCAGCACCGGTTCGCGCTGCAGGTCGGTGGCCTGGCCGTCGACGATGTGCACGTTGCGCTGCGCGCGCGCGGCCAGTTCCGGGTCGTGGGTGACCATGACGATGGTCGAGCCCTGCGCGTTGATCTCTTCCAGCAGTTCCATCACCCCGCGCGCCATCTGCGAGTCCAGGTTGCCGGTCGGTTCGTCGGCCAGCAGCAGGCGCGGGCTACCAGCCAGCGCACGCGCGATCGCCGCACGCTGTTGCTGGCCGCCGGACAGTTCGGACGGGTAGTGCTTCATCCGCGAGCCGAGCCCGACCCGGCCCAGCGCGTCCTCGATGCGCTGCTTGCGTTCGGCCGCGGCCATGCCGCGGTAGCGCAGCGGCACATCGACGTTGTCGAACAGGTTGAGGTCGGGGATCAGGTTGAAGCCCTGGAAGATGAAACCGATCTTCTGGTTGCGCATGCGCGAGCGCGCGTCGTCGTTGAGGTTGCTGACGTCCTGCCCATCGAGCACGTACTGGCCGCTGGTGAAGGTCTCCAGCAGCCCGGCGATGTTGAGGAAGGTGGTCTTGCCGGAGCCGGACGGCCCGGTGACGGCGACGAATTCGCCTTCGCGCACATGCAGGTCCAGCGAGCGCAACGCGTGCGTTTCGACCTGTTCGGTGCGGAAGACCTTGGAGACGGAGCGCATTTCGAGCATGAGGTGGTTCCTTCGCTAGGAGTGATGTTGTGGTGCCGGGACTGGGGACTGGGGACTCGGGACTCGAAAAGCTCACGCTTCGTTACCCGTCTCCCCGCCGAAATTCAGTTGTTCTGCATCTTGCGTTTGCTTTTCCGAGTCCCCGGTCCCGAGTCCCGAGTCCCGGCTTCAATGCACCGTCACCTGCGGCGCCTCGCCGAACAGGTCGCTGCCGGAGACGACGACGCGGTCGCCGGGCTGCAGGCCCGAACGCACCTCGACTTCGCCCAGGCTGGTGACGCCGAGCTCCACCGGGCGGCGGATCGCCGAGCTGCCGTCCATCACGTAGGCGTAGCGGCCGCCGGATTGTTCGACGAACGGGCCGCGCTCGAGCTTGAGCACGTTCTTGCGGGTATCCAGCAGCACCCGCGCGCTCATGCGCTGGCTCTGGCGCAGGCCGGGGGGCTGCTTGTCGGTGAAGCGGATGCGCGCGTTGACCTCGCCGTTGACCACTTCCGGCGACACCGCCGAGATCGCACCGGCGAACGGTTCGCCAGCGCCGCTGGTCAGCTGCGCCGGCATGCCGATCGCCAGGTCGCGGGCGAAGCTTTCCGGCACCTTGATCTCCAGTTCGAACTTGGACAGATCCACCACGCTCAGCACCGGTGCGTTGGCGGCGACGTTGGTGTGCTGGGACACCTGCACCTGGCCGACCTGGCCGTCGAACGGCGAGCGCAGCGTCAGCAGCTCCACCTGCCGCTTCACCTCGGTCACCACCGCGCGCTGGCGCTCGGCCAGCAGGCGCTTGTTGCGCGCGTCCAGGCCGGCGCCTTGGGTCTGCAGGCCGGAATCCTTCTGCGCATGGCTCATCGCGATGTCGGCCTTCTTCAGCGAATCCTGCGCCTTGGCCAGTTCCACCGCAGGCACCGCACCGCCGTCGTAGCCGCGCTGGTAGCGTTCCAGGTCGCGGCTGGCGGCTTGCCGCTCGATCTGCGCCTGGTCGACCAGCTTGCTGGCGTTGGCGCGCGCCAGCACCGCATCCAGGTCGGCGCGGCCGGCTTCGGCTTCCAGACCGGCCAGCGTGGCCTCTTCCTGGGCGAGCTTGCTGCGCAGTTCGGGGCTGTCGATCTCGGCCAGCTCCTGGCCCTGCTTGACCACGTCGCCGGCGACCACCTTCAGGCTCACGGTGCCGCCGGAGATCGCGTACAGGGTCGGGCTGTTGGCGGCGATCAGGCGCCCGTCGGCGGAGATGTCGCGGACCAGGTCGCCGCGGCTGACCGTGGCGATGCGCACGCGTTGCGCATCGAACGAGCGGCTGCCGGCGATCCAGCCGCGCGCGGCGAAGGCGATGCCGAGCAGCACCGCCAACGCGATCAGTGCGGGCCAGAACCAGCGGCGCCAGGCGGCGGCGGAGCGGGGGCGGGCGAGAACCTGGTCCTGGGCGGAAGTGTCGCGGATCATCGGGTCGGGTCGGCGCAGTGGAGATGAACGAATCCAAAGCATGCTGCGTGCCAATCGCAAACGTTTGAAAAATAGTATTTTTTTGTGGGGCTGACGGCTGTCCGGGTGTCCGCGGACACGTTCGCGGACACCGTGTCCGCCGCGATCGAGCAGGCCTGACACGCGCGGAAAGCCACGGCCAGCCGACAGGACTGCGCTTGGGACAGGACGTGGCCTGTTCCGGTCGCGCTGCGGGCTCCTGCGGGACATTCAGCGGACATCGCTAGAATGGCGATCTTTCGGCGAAGGGTGCGGCTATGTGCGGGATCGTGGGTGCGATTGCGGAGCGGGACGTGGTGCCGGTGCTGATCGAAGGCCTGAAGCGTCTGGAGTACCGCGGCTACGATTCCTCCGGCATCGCCGTGGTCGCCGGCGACCACGTACGCCGGGTGCGCCGCACCGGGCGCGTGGCGGAGATGGAGAGCGCCGCGCTGGCCGAGGACGTCCACGCCACGCTGGGCATCGGCCATACCCGCTGGGCCACCCATGGCGGCGTCACCGAGGCCAACGCGCATCCGCACGTCAGCCATGGCGACCTGGCGCTGGTGCACAACGGCATCATCGAGAACCACGAGCAGCAGCGCGAGCGCCTGCGCGCGCTGGGCTACGTGTTCGAGTCGCAGACCGATACCGAGGTCATCGCGCACCTGATCCACCACCACGCATCGCAGGGACTTTCGCTGCTGGCGGCGCTGCAGGCCGCGGTGAAGGAACTGACCGGCGCCTACGCGCTGGCCGCGGTCAGCAAGTCGCGGCCGGACGTGCTGGTCTGCGCGCGGATGGGCTGCCCGCTGTTGATCGGCCTGGGCGAGGGCGAGAACTTCATCGCCTCGGACGTGTCGGCGGTGATCCAGGCCACGCGCCGGGTGATCTTCCTGGAAGAGGGCGACACCGCCGAACTGCGCCGCGCCGACGTGCAGGTGTACGACGCCGAGAACCGGCCGGTGCAGCGCGAAGTGCACATGTCCGAAGTGTCGCTGGCCTCGCTGGAGCTGGGCCCGTACCGCCACTTCATGCAGAAGGAAATCCACGAACAGCCGCGCGCGCTGGCCGACACGCTGGAAGCGTTGTTCGATGCCGGCGGTTTCGAGACGACGCTGTTCGGCCGCAACGCCGACGCGCTGCTGGCCGACATCGACGGCGTGCAGATCCTTGCCTGCGGCACCAGCTACTACGCCGGGCTGACCGCGCGCTACTGGATCGAGTCGATCGCCGGGCTGCCGTGCAGCGTGGAGATCGCCAGCGAGTACCGCTACCGCGCCGCCCACGCCAATCCGCGGCAGCTGATCGTCACCATCTCCCAGTCCGGCGAAACCCTGGACACGATGGAGGCGCTGAAATACGCCAAGTCGCTGGGCCATGCCAAGACCCTTTCGATCTGCAACGTGCCCGAGAGCGCGATCCCGCGCGCCAGCGCACTGGTGCTGTACACGCGCGCCGGCGCCGAGATCGGCGTGGCCTCGACCAAAGCCTTCACCACCCAGCTGGCGGCGCTGTTCCAGCTCACCTGCGTGCTGGCCAAGCTGCGCGGACGCCTGAGCGCCGCCCAGGAAGCCGAGTGCCTGGAGCAACTGCGCTACCTGCCGGGCAGCGTGCAGCACGCGCTGAACCTGGAGCCGCAGATCGCGGTGTGGGCCGAGCGCTTCGCCGACAAGCACAACGCCTTGTTCCTTGGCCGCGGCCTGCATTACCCGATCGCGCTGGAAGGCGCGCTCAAGCTCAAGGAAATCACCTACATCCACGCCGAGGGCTACCCGGCCGGCGAACTCAAGCACGGCCCGCTGGCGCTGGTCGACGCGAGCATGCCGGTGGTGGTGATCGCGCCCAACGACGCGCTGCTGGAGAAGGTGAAGTCCAACATGCAGGAAGTGCGCGCGCGCGGCGGCGAGCTGTTCGTGTTCGCCGACCAGGACAGCCACTTCAGCGAATCCGAAGGCGTGCACGTGATCCGCACGCCGCGCAATGCCGGCCTGCTCAGTCCGGTAGTGCACACCATCCCGGTGCAGTTGCTCGCCTATCACACCGCGCTGGCGCGCGGCACCGACGTGGACAAGCCGCGCAACCTGGCCAAGTCGGTGACGGTGGAGTAGGTGCGACGTGCGTCGCTAGGCCGGCCTGCGTGCCTTCGCATGCCGGCTGGCGCAGCGCATGGATATCGCTGTTACACCGCTGGTTTCAGAAGTGCCGTGCGGCGCGGCCGATGCCGGCACGGCCGCGTCGGCGCGATGCGGCACGACTGCCTCCGCGTACCGATTTGGCTACCCGGCCACGCTGTTGAAGAACGCGACCAGGCCCTGCGGCGCGTCGGCGTCGAAGAACATCGCGAGATTCTGCGCGGACTCTTCGGCAAAGGCCGCGCTGCGCGGGAACATCTCGCTTTCGTACGCGGTGAGCGCGGCTTCAACATCGCCGGGATTGGCGACGATGGCCTTGCCAAGTTCGGCGCCGTCGTAGAGCGCGAGATTGGCGCCTTCGCCGGCGAACGGCGACATCAGGTGCGCCGCATCGCCGAGCAATGTCACCCCGGGCGTGCGCTCCCAGCGGTGCCCGATCGGCAGCGCATGGATCGGGCGCAGCACGGGAGCGGTGTCGCCGTCGGTGATGAGTGCGGTCAGCGCAGGCGCCCAGCCGGCGAATTCTGCGGCGACGCGGGCCAGCGCGGTCGCCGGGTCGGCGAAGTTCAGGCGCGCGAACCACTCCTCCGGCCTGTTCAGCGACACGTAGGTCTGCAGCGTCCCATCGGCATGGCGGTGGGCGAGGATACCCTTGCCCGGCGCGACCGCCATCAGCGTGCCGCCGCCGATCGCCTGC
This sequence comes from Xanthomonas sp. WHRI 7945, assembly GCF_035026585.1. NCBI lineage: Bacteria > Pseudomonadati > Pseudomonadota > Gammaproteobacteria > Lysobacterales > Lysobacteraceae > Xanthomonas > Xanthomonas sp. WHRI 7945. Next base: position 89,696 of record NZ_JAYIQP010000015.1, on the reverse strand, counting down.
GCGCTGGCCGGGTGGCGGATGTCGCCGTCGAACAGGCAGGTCTCGACGAACGAGGTGCCGGCGTAGGCGGGCACTGCGTGGGACAGCAGCGGGCGCACGCGCGACCAGGCGCCGTCCGCACCCACCAGCAGATCGGTGGTCACTGTCGCGCCGTCGGCCAAGCGCAGCAGGTGCCGCCCGTCGGGGAGCGGGGCCGCCATGGCCAGCTTGCGTCCCCAATGGATGGTGCCCGCGGGTAGCGAATCGAGCAGGAGCCGGCGCAGGTTGCCGCGGTCCACTTCGGGCCTGCCGCCGCTGCCCATGTCGGGCCTGTCGATCAGGAGGGTGCCTTGGCTGTCGACGACCCGCTTCGCATCCGCGCCGGGAAGGACGAGGCCGAGGAACGCGTCGTAGAGACCCGCGGCCTTGAGCGCGCGCTGGCCGTTGTAGGTGTGGATATCGAGCAGGCCGCCTTGCGGGCGGGCATCCGCCGATGCCTCGGCTTCGAAGATCGTCGCGGCGATGCCATGCACGTGCAGCACGCGGGCGAGCATGAGCCCGCCGAGTCCGGCGCCGATGATCGCGATGGGAGTGTGCATCTGAATCCTTGGTCGAGTGGGCGCGCCAGGACGGGTGCGCGTACGAATGGAACGTCGTTCCACATATTGGAATGACGTTCCATCCGTGTCAACATGGGACATGGCCAAGACAATGCGCGGCACCCCGCGACGCGAGGAATCGCTCTCGCGCGAACAGATCGTGGACGCGTCGATCGCGCTGCTGGACAGCGGCGGCGAGGGCGGCCTGACCTTCCGCGCGCTGTCCGAACGGCTCGCCACCGGCCCCGGTGCGCTGTATTGGCACGTCGCCGACAAGCGCGATCTGCTGACCGCCGCCTGCGACGCCATCGTCGCGCGCACTTTGCATGCGCCCTTCGCCGACGCCACGCCGGAGGCTGCGATCCGCGCGCTGGCGCTGGGCATGTTCGACGCGATCGATGCGCATCCGTGGATGGGGTCGGCGCTCACCGGCGCACCCGGTGAATTGCCGATCGTACGTATCGTCGAGCGCATCGGCCAGCAGGTGCGTGCGCTTGGCGTGCCGGACCACGAGCAGTGGGCGGCGGTCTCCGCGTTGTTGAGCTATGTGCTCGGCGTTGCCGGGCAGAACGCGGCCAACACGCAGCGCGCGCGCGCGCGCGGCATCGTCAGATCCGATTTCCTGGATGCGGTGGCGAATGCGTGGTCGCGGCTGGATGCGGACACGTACCCGTTCGTACGCGGCATGGCCGTACACCTGCGCACGCATGACGACCGGGTGGATTTCCTGGCCGGCATCGACCTGATCCTGCATGGTCTGGCAGGGCGCGCGCAGGCGCAGCCGGCCGCCGTACCGGCCCGCAAGATCGCCACCAAGAAGAAGTAGCGGGGTTGGCGTCGCGTCACGGTGCCGGCATGGCGCGTGTAGCGGAAGCGGTGCTGGTCAACATGCTGGCGCCATGTGACATCGTTTTGCGGTCGCGAGCCTCTTCGGTGCCGGATCGCCGCTGGTTGTCGGTGCAGGTCGCACCGATTCCACGCACGCATGCCGGTGATTGCCGCGTCGCACGGCATCCGCGTATCAACAGGCTTCCGCGGTTTGCCGCGCACCCACGCACGCCGGATTGGCAGCCGCGGCGGTCGGCTGCCAACGCAGTGGCCCAGCTTATGCATAAGCTTTCGGCGAGGGTTCCCACCACGCAGGAGGACGTATGTACGAGTCTTTCAGACAGGGGGCGCCGGCCGAACTGTGGCAGGCGCTGGTGCACGAGGCAGGGCAGCGGCTGGGCCGGCCGCTGGACGAGTCGCGCGAGAGCTATCTGGTGTTCGTGCTGTTGCGCTACCAGGCCGATGGGCATCTGCTGTCGCGCACCCAGGCGCTGGCCTGGCTGCATGCGCAGGAGCAGGTCGGGCGCGCCCGCGCCGACGCGCTGCGCGAGGTCGGCGACGGATGCCTGCTGATCGCCGGGCTGTTTCCCGGCATGGCCGCGCGGCGCCGGGTCAGCGTGGACTACTTCATCGAGCTGGGCCGCGGCGCCTACTACGAGGTCGCCGAAACCCGCGCCAGCGACGCCGGGTTGTTCGGGCAACTGGCGCGCAGCTACCAGGAACTGGTGCGCACGCTGGGCGCGTTGCGGCCGCCGCGCGAGTGGCGGATCGGGCAGGGCGGTTCGCTGCGCGCCTGAAGGGCGGCGCCACTGCTTGCCGCATAGGTAGCCTTGGCGGTTGAACGCTGCTCGGCATGGCGCTGCGCTCAATGGTGGTTTGCGGCGCGATCACAGCGATGCGAACGCCTGCGCTGATCCATGTGGGAGCGACTTCAGTCGCGACGGGCTCTACCGGGAATGCCCGTCGCGACTGAAGTCGCTCCCACAGTGGTGCTTTCTTGCAGTGTTTCGCTGACGTTGGGAGGGTGCCGAACCGGAATGCTCGCTCTGCAGCCTCAGAACCAGACCCGCACGCCCGCCACCACACGCGTGTCGCGTGCGGCTTCTCCCGCCTCGCGCCGATAGTCCGCAGTCGCGCCGAACGCGCGCTCGTGGACCACGCCGAGATACGGCGCGAAGCGGCGGCTGATCTCGTAGCGCAGGCGCAATCCGGCTTCCAGCGTGGACAGGCCACTGCCGATGCCGTGTGCGCGATCGTCGGCGAACGCCGCCTCCGCTTCCAGCCGCGGCTGCAGGATCCAGCGATTGCTCAGCAGCACGTCGTATTCGCCTTCCAGGCGCGCGCTGGCGCTGCCGCCTTCGCCGACGTACAGCGTGGCGGCGACTTCGAACTTGTACGGCGCCATGCCCTGCACGCCGAACGCGGCCGAGGTGCGCGCGTCGCCCGGGGCGAAATCCTGTTTGACTCCGACCAGCAGATCCCACCAGGGCGACACCGCGTGACCGTACAGCGCCTCCAGGTCCGCCGCTTCGGTGCGGCCGCCGCTGCGCTCGCCTTCGCTGCGCAGCCACAGCCGATCGATGTCGCCGCCATACCAGGCGCTGGCCTCCCAGGCCTGGCCGCTGCCGTGGTCGGCGTCCCAGCCCTCCAGCCGATCGAACAGCAGGTAGCCGGTGCGCGCCGGGCCATGCTGCATGGTGTGTGCGCGCAGGGTCGGGAATGCCGCGGCGCGGTCGGCGTCGGTGAGCGGCGGGATCGGCTCGCGCGGCAGGGCCGCAGCGGGCGCACCCGTGCAGGTGCATGCCGCGGCTGGTGGCGTTGCAGCCGCCGCTGCCGCAGCGGCGTGCGGCGTTCCGGCGTGGTCGGGCATGGCAGGGTCGTGCATGGCGCGATCGGCATGCGGCGTGGTTGGCGTGCCGTGTTCCATCGTGGTGTGGTCCATGCCTGTGTGCTGCACGTCCGCAGTCTCCGGCACGGCGTGGGCGCCATGTGCTGCGTGGTCCATGCCCACGTGCTGCATGCCGCCATCGCTCGCCGCCGGGGTGGCCGGTGCAGTGCCGGTGTGTGCGGCATGGTTCATGCCTGTGTGCTGCATGTCTGCAGCGTTCGGCACGGCGTGGGCGCCATGTGCTGCGTGGTCCATGCCCACGTGCTGCATGCCGCCATCGCTCGCTGTCGGGGTGGCTGGCGCAGCGTCGGTGTGTGCGACATGGCCCATCGTGGCATGGTCCATGCCGGCATGGGCCATCGCTGCGTCAGCGTTGCCGGCGTCAGCGGGCGGCGGCGGGGTGTGCATAAGTGTCCGGTCGTCGGGTGCCGGGCACTCGCACGATGCAGACGCAGGCGCAGCGGCGGCGGTGGGAGCGACCGCGGCCGGGTCGGCATCGCTTGCAGTGGCATGCAGATGCTGCGCATGCGCAGCGGCGTGCGCGAACAGCAGCGCCAGGCCGATGGCCTGCGCGAGCGTGGCGAGCGGTGCGGCGTTCATGCGTCCACCCGCACTTCGCGCATCATGCCGCCGTCCATGTGGTACAGCAGATGGCAGTGGTAGGCCCAGCGGCCCAGCGCATCGGCGCGCACGCGGTAGCTGCGGCGCGTGCCGGGCGGCATGTCCACGGTGTGCTTGCGCACCTGGAACCGGCCTTCGGCGTCCTCCACGTCGCTCCACATGCCGTGCAGGTGGATCGGGTGCTGCATCATCGTGTCGTTGACCAGCACGATGCGCAGGCGCTCGCCGTAGTTCAGCCGCAGCGGCTCGGCGCTGGCGAACGGGATGCCGTCGAACGACCAGGCGAACTTCTCCATGTTGCCGGTCAGGTGCAGTTCGATCTCGCGCCCCGGCTCGCGGCCGTCGGGGTCCTCGAACAGGCTGTGCAGGTCGGCGTAGGTCAATACGCGGCGGCCGTTGCCGCGCAGGCCGATGCCCGGGTCGTCCAGCTTCGGCGCGGTGGCGGAGGACTGCATGTCCACCAGCGGATTGCCGCGCTCGCTGGGCGGGTGCGCGGGCGCGGCGCCAGCGCCGGCAGCCGCGTGCGTGGTGTGATCCATCGCGGCATGCTCCATGCCGGCCATGCCCATGCTGGCGCCGCCGCCCTGCACGCCTTGCATCGGCGCGCCGCCGCCATGGTCCATGCCGGCATGCCCGCCCATGTCGTGGCCCATGTCCTGCATGCGCAGCAGCGGCCGCGGATCGTTCGCCGGCACCGGCGCCTGCAGTCCCTGGCGCACCGCCAGCGTACCGCGCGCGTAGCCGGTGCGGCCCATGTCCTGGGCGAACACGGTGTAGGCGTCCTGGCCGCTGGGCTCGACCAGCACGTCGTAGGTCTCGGCGGCAGCGATGCGCAGTTCGTCCACGCTCACCGGGTGCACGTACTGGCCGTCGGCGGCGACCACGGTCATCTTCAACCCGGGAATGCGCACGTCGAAGTAGGTCATGCTGGAGGCGTTGATCAGGCGCAGCAGGATCTTTTCGCCGGGACGGAATTCGCCGGTCCAGTTGCCGTCCGGGGCGACGCCGTTGAGCAGGTAGGTGTAGGTGTTGGCGTTGACGTCGGACAGGTCGCTCGGGGTCATCCGCATGCGGCCCCACATGCCGCGATCGGCGAGGGTGGCGCGCAGTCCGTCTTCGCGCGCGTCGCGCAGGAAGTCGCCGACGGTGCGCTGGTAGGTGTTGTCGTAGGACGGCATCTTCTTCAACCGCCGGAACAGCGCTGCCGGGTCCAGGTCGGTCCAGTCCGACAGCAGCAGCACGTGCTCGCGGTCGTAGCGATACGGCGGCGGCTGCAGCGGATCGATGACGATGGCGCCGTACAGGCCGGCCTGCTCCTGGTGCAGCGAATGGCTGTGGTACCAGTAGGTGCCGGACTGGCGCAGGGTGAAGCGGTAGCGGTAGGTCTCGCCGGGGTAGATGCCGTCGAAACTCATTCCGGGCACGCCGTCCATGTTGGCCGGCAGCAGGATGCCGTGCCAGTGCACGGAGGTCTGCGCCTGCCCGGGCAGGCGGTTGGCGACGCGCACGTCGACCGTGTCGCCTTCGCGCCAGCGCAGGATCGGCGCGGGCACGCTGCCGTTGACGGTGATGGCCGGGCGCTCGCGCCCGGTGAAGTTGACCCGTGCGCTGCCGATGCTCAGGTCGAAATCGGTGCCGTGCAGTTGGTAGGGCACGGCGCCGTTGCGGGCCAGCGCCGCAGCCTGCGCCGGGCGCAGCGACAGGCCGCCGAGGCCGGCGGCGGCGCCCAGCGCCAGCCCGGTGACGAAACGGCGCCGCGACGGCAAGGCCGGCAGGCCGGAGGAAGGTGGTTTCATGGGGCAAGCCTCGATGCGATGCGCGACCGCCTGAGCGGTGCATGCGCGGAAACGACGGCGCGCGGAAGCGCGGCCGCAGTGGCGCCACCCGGAAGGGCGGCAGCGTCGCGATCAGGCGCTGGGAGGTCGCTCCAGTCGCGGCAGCCCCGGCGCGCCGCGGCCATCCTGATGGCCGCCTGGAAACCCGCCCTGCGCGGCGATGGGCAGGGCCGACGGCAGCGCGATCAGCGCCGGCAACGGCTGCGCATGCGGGCACTGGCAGCCGGCCGCGGTGCCGCAGCAGCCGTGCTTGCCGGCCTTGTCATGGCAATCGTCGCCGTGCTCGTCGGCCTGCGGCGGCATGCCCTCATGACAGGGCATCGCTGCGCGGGCGACCTGCACGGCCTGCATGTGTTTGCCGGCATGCGCATGCGCCATGGCATGGTCCGCGCCTGGCGCCGCGTCGGCCGTGCCGTGCACCCCCGGCATCGCCACGGCACTGCCGGCGCCATTGAGCAACAGGCTCAGGCACAGCAGCAGGCGGGTCAGCAGGGCGAAGATCGGCACGGGACACGAAAGGCGCGCGGAGGATGCCCAGAGAATACTGGAGTGATCGCTGCGGGCAAGCGCCGGCGCGCGCTGGCCGCTCGCCAAGGCCGCACCCTGGAGCCGGGTCCAGGGCGCCCCTGCACTCCGGCAAACGCTTGGCGGACCTGGATTTCGTTGCAGCGTGAGCGGCCAATGAACGACGTGCGCGCCACGGCGACAATGGCTTGACCCTGGACCGACGTCCAGGGAGTAGCTTGGACGCATGAAACCGGTTGCCACTCCGTCCCACTTCACCATCGGCGCGCTCGCGCGCCAGGCCGATGTCGCCATCGACACGGTCCGTTACTACGAGCGCCAGGGCCTGCTGCCGGCGCCGCCGCGGCGCGCGTCCGGCTACCGCGACTACGATGCCGCCGCGGTGGAGCGGGTGCGCTTCATCCGCCGCGCCAAGGACCTGGGATTTTCGCTGGAGGAGATCGGCGACCTGCTCGCGCTGCAGGACGACCGCCTGCACGGCGTGCAGGGCATCAAGCAGCGCGCGAGCGAGCGCCTGCACGAACTGGACCGGCGCATCGCGCAACTGACCGAGATGCGCGACGCGCTGGCCGCACTGGTCGAGGAATGCCCGGGTAGCGGCGAACCCGAGCGTTGCCCGATCCTCAGCGACATCCGCGGCGACGCGGCGCCAGCCAAGGTGCAGCCGTGAACACCGCAGTCGCCGGCACCGCCACGCTGAGCCTGCCGGTACACGGCATGAGCTGCGCGTCGTGCGCCGTGGGCCTGGAGCGGGCGCTCAACCAGTTGCCCGGGGTCAGCGCCCAGGCCAACTTCGCCACCGCGCGCGTGCGCCTGGACTACGACCCGCAGCAGGTGGATGCGCAGACCCTGCTGCAGCGCATCGGCCAGGCCGGCTACGCGGTGCCGACGCAGACCGCGACACTGGAACTGAGCGGCATGAGCTGCGCGTCCTGCGCCGCTTCGATCGAAGCGGTATTGGCAAAGACGCCCGGGGTGATCGCAGGCACGGTCAACCTGGCCGCGGCCCGCGCGCGCGTGGAGTACGTGGCCGGCGTGGTCGAGCCGGCCGACCTGATCGCGCGGATCGGCCAGGCCGGCTTCGGCGCCACTGCAGTGCGCGAACTGGACCAGGCGCAGATGGCCGCGCGCGAACAGGCCGAGCGCCGCGCCTGGCAGCGCGAGCTGGGCCTGTTCGCCGCGTCGGTGCTGCTGACCCTGCCGTTGTTCGCGCAGATGTTCGGCATGTTCGACCCCTCCGGCATCGAACATGCCTTCGGCGGCCAGCACGCCGAGCCGTTGCCGCGTTGGCTGCAGCTGCTGCTGGCCACGCCGGTGCAGTTCTGGATCGGCGCGCGCTTCTACCGCGCCGGGTTTGCGGCCTTGCGCAACGGCCGCGCCAACATGGACGTGCTGGTCGCGCTCGGCACCAGCATGGCCTATCTGTACAGCGCCGCGGTCACCGTGTTCGGCCTGGCCGGGCAGCACGTGTACTTCGAGGCCAGCGCCTCGATCATCACCCTGATCCTGCTCGGGCGCCTGCTCGAGGCGCGCGCCAGGCGCAGGACCTCCTCGGCGATCCGTGCCTTGCTCGACCTCAAGCCGAAGACCGCCAGGGTCGAGCGCGATGGCGCGATCGTGGAGATCGATGCCGCCGCGCTGGTCGTCGGCGACGTGTTCGTGGTCGCCGCCGGCGAGCGCGTGCCGGTGGACGGCGAGGTGCTCGACGGCCGCTCCAGCGTGGACGAGGCGATGCTGTCGGGCGAGGCGATGCCGGTGGCCAAGGAACCGGGCAGCCGCCTGTTCGCGGCCACCGTGAACCAGTTCGGCATGCTGCGCGCGCGCGCCACCGGCGTCGGCGCCGACACCCTGCTGGCGCAGATCGTGCGCATGGTCGACGCGGCGCAAGGCTCCAAGGCGCCGGTCCAGCATCTGGTCGACCGCATCGCCGGGATCTTCGTGCCGGCGGTGATCGCGATCGCCGCGCTGACCCTGGTCGCGACCTGGGCGCTGAGCGGCAGCTTCGCCACTGCGCTGGTGCATGCGGTGGCGGTGCTGGTGATCGCCTGCCCGTGCGCGCTGGGCCTGGCCACGCCGACCGCGATCATGGTCGGCACCGGCGTGGGCGCCAGGGCGGGCATCCTGATCCGCAATGCCGAGGTATTGGAGCGCGCGCGTGCGTTGACCACGCTGGTGCTGGACAAGACCGGCACCCTGACCGAAGGCCGGCCGCAGGTGACTGCGATCGGCGTGGCGGAAGGCGCCGATCCGACGGCGCTGCTGCGCCTGGCCGCTGCGTTGGAGGTCGGTTCGGCGCATCCGCTGGCCGATGCGATCGTGCGGCGGGCCGCCGACGAGGGCGTGCGCGGGACGCTGCCGCTGCCGGTGGCGGCGGTCGAAACGGTGCCCGGCAAGGGCTTGCGCGGCCGCGTCGATACCCGCGAGGTGGCGCTGGGGTCGCTGGCGTGGTTGCGCGAGCTGTCCGTGCAGGCGCCGGATGCGGCGCTGCTGCAGCGCGCCGAGGCGGCGCAGGCGCAGAGCCAGAGCGTGGTTGCGGTCGCGCTGGACGGCCGCCTCGCCGGTTACATCGCCATCGCCGATCCGCTGCGCGACGGTGCCCTCGACGCGGTGGCGCGGCTCAAGGCGCGCGGCATCGAGGTGATCATGCTCAGCGGCGACAACCGCCATGTCGCGCAGGCCGTGGCCGCGCAGGTCGGCATCGCGCGGGTGCTGGCCGAGGTGTTGCCGCAGCACAAGGCCGAGGAAGTGCGGCGCCTGCAGGCCGAACCCGGCGCGCACGTCGGCATGGTCGGCGACGGCATCAACGACGCGCCGGCGCTGGCCGCGGCCGACGTCAGCTTCGCGATCGGCGCCGGTTCGGACATCGCCGTGGAAGCGGCCGACGTGGTGCTGGTGCATGGCGACCTGGACGACGTGGCCACCGCCATCGACCTGTCCGCGGCGACCTTGCGCAAGATCCGCCAGAACCTGTTCTTCGCCTTCGTCTACAACGTGCTCGGCATCCCGCTGGCGGCGTTCGGCCTGCTCAATCCGGTGCTCGCCGGCGCGGCGATGGCACTGAGTTCGATCTCGGTGCTGGGCAACTCCCTGCTGCTGAACCGCTGGCGGTCGCGGTGAGCGCGCCGGCGGCGACGCCACTCCGAACGAGGACACTGCAATGCACCATCTCCAACTCACAGTCCAGGGCATGACCTGCGGCGGCTGCGCGGCGCGGCTGAAACGGGTGCTGGAGGCCAGCGCCGGCGTCGCCGCGGCGCAGATCGTGCTGGACGGCGGACGCGTGGATGTCGACTACGACGACGCCCGCATCGACGCGGCGGCGATCGAGCGCGCCATCGTCGAGGCCGGCTTCGGCGTCGCGGCGCGCTGAGCGGCGGCGCGGGCGTCGCTCAGCCAGTTGCGACCACGCCCACGAAACGCCACGCGGCCACCAAGTGAACGTCGTCGTGCGGCGCCGCTGCGGCGCAACCCAAGGACATCGGCAGGCGTGTATCGTGGGCACGATTTTTCCGCCCTGCGCACCGCCATGACCCCTCGCGATTGGGTGGCCAACGCCATCCAGAAGATCGAAGCCGATTTCAACCGCTCGGCCGACACCCACCTGATCCCGCTGGACCTGCCCGGTTTCCCCGGCATCGACCTGTATTTCAAGGACGAGTCCAGCCATCCCACCGGCAGCCTCAAGCACCGCCTGGCGCGCTCGCTGTTCCTGTACGCGCTGGCCAACGGCTGGCTGCGCGAGGGGCGGCCGGTGATCGAGGCCTCCAGCGGCTCCACCGCGGTGTCTGAAGCCTATTTCGCGCGCCTGCTGGGGCTGCCGTTCATCGCGGTGATGCCGGCCACGACCTCGCCGGAGAAGATCGCCGCGATCGAGTTCCAGGGCGGGCGCTGCCACCTGGTCGAGCGCGCCTGCGACCTGCATGCCGATTCGGTGCAGCTGGCGCGCGAGAGCGGCGGCCATTTCATGGACCAGTTCCTGTACGCCGAGCGCGCCACCGACTGGCGCGCCAACAACAACATCGCCGAGTCGATCTTCCGGCAGATGCAGGAAGAGCCGCATCCGGTGCCGGAATGGATCGTGTGCAGCCCCGGCACCGGCGGCACCGCCGCCACGCTGGGCCGCTACGTGCGCTATCGCCGCCACGCCACCCGCATCCTGTGCGCCGATCCGGAGGTGTCGATGTTCTTCGACGGCTACCGCGAGGCGCTGGCCGGACGCGACTATGCCGGCCTGACCAGCACCGGCGGCTCGCGCATCGAGGGCATCGGCCGCCCGCGGGTGGAATCCAGCTTCATTCCCAGCTGCGTCGATGCGATGGTCAAGGTGCCCGATGCGCTGAGCCTGGCGGCGATGCGCTATGTCACCGCGCGCCTGGGCCGGCGCGTGGGCGGTTCCACCGGCACCAACTTCGTCGGCGTGCTGCAGGCGGCCACGCAGATGCGCGAGCAGGGCCGCAGCGGCTCCATCGTCACCATCCTGTGCGACAGCGGCGAACGCTACGGGCACAGCTACTATCAGCCGGACTGGTACCGCCAGCACGGCATCGACGTGGAGCAGGCCGACGCGCAGCTGGCCGCGGCGGTGGCCGGCGCCGGCCTGCCGCCGCTGGCTTGTGCCGCGCTGTCCTGATCGCCATATCCCCACGATGGCCGGCGGTGCCGGCCCTTCCCCCGCTACCGAGAGTCCCGCGATGACCAACCCCCTGCTCGATTTTTCCGGCCTGCCGCGCTTCGATGCGATCCAGCCCGAGCACGTCGGCCCGGCGATCGATGCGCTGCTGGCCGAGGCCGAGGCGGCGGTCGCCCAGGCCGAGCGGGTCGCGCCGCTGCGCTGGGACAGCTTCGTGGCGCCGCTGGACGACGCCACCGAGCGCCTGTGGCGCGCCTGGGGCCAGGTCAACCACCTGCAGGGCGTGGTCAACACGCCGGCGCTGCGCGAGGCCTACAACGCCAACCTGCCCAAGGTGACGCGCTTCTCCAGCGCGCTGGGGCAGAACCTGGCGCTGTTCGCGCAGTACCGCGCGCTGGCCGCCATGCCCGAGGCCGCCGGCTACGACGCCGCGCGGCGCAAGGTGCTGGACAACGCGCTGCGCGATTTCCGCCTGGGCGGCGCCGAACTGGGCGATGCCGACAAGCAGCGTTTCGCCGCGATCCAGGAAGAACTGTCGGCGCTGTCGGCGAAGTTTTCGCAGAACGTGCTCGACGCCACCGACGCGTGGTCGCTGCTGGTCGACGACCGCGCGCGCCTGGCCGGCCTGCCCGAGGACGTGGTCGCCGCGGCGCGCGCGGCCGCCGACAAGGACGGCCAGGCAGGCTGGAAGCTGACCCTGCAGATGCCGTGCTACCTGCCGGTGCAGATGTACGCCGACGATCGCGCGCTGCGCGAGACCCTGTACCGCGCCAACGCGATCCGCGCCTCGGAGTTCGGCGACCCGGCGCTGGACAACAGCGCGGCGATCGAGCGCATCCTGGCGCTGCGCGGCGAGTTGGCCGGCCTGCTCGGCTTCGCCAGCTACGCCGAGTATTCGCTGGCGACCAAGATGGCGCGCAGCCCCGACGAGGTGCTGGGCTTCCTGCGCGACCTCGCCGCGCGCGCCAAGCCGTACGCGCAGCGCGACCGCGCCGAACTGGAAGCCTACGCCCGCGAGCATCTGGGCCTGGACGAGCTGCAGGCCTGGGACCTGGCCTACGCCAGCGAAAAGCTCAAGCAGGCGCGCTACAGCTTCTCCGAGCAGGAAGTGAAGCAGTACTTCACCGAGCCGAAGGTGCTGGACGGCCTGTTCGGCGTCATCAACGACCTGTACGGCCTGCAGGTGCAAGCGGACAGCGCGCCGGTGTGGCATCCGGATGTGCGCTTCTTCCGCGTCAGCGATGCACAGGGCCGCCTGGTCGGGCAGTTCTATCTCGACCTGTACGCGCGCGAAGGCAAGCGTGGCGGCGCCTGGATGGACGATTGCCGCAACCGCCGCGACCGCGCCGACGGCGTGCAGACGCCGCTGGTGTACCTGGTGTGCAACTTCGGCCGCGGCGGCGACGGCAAGCCGGCCACCTTCACCCACAACGAAGTCACCACCCTGTTCCACGAAATGGGCCACGGCCTGCACCAGCTGCTGACCCAAGTCGGCGAACTCGGCGTGGCCGGCATCAACGGCGTGGAATGGGACGCGGTGGAACTGCCCAGCCAGTTCATGGAGAACTTCTGCTGGGAGTGGCCGCGGTTGCAGGCGATGACCGCGCACGTGGACGGCGGGCAGCCGCTGCCGCGCGCGCTGTTCGACAAGATGCTTGCGGCGAAGAACTACCAGAGCGGCATGTTCACCGTGCGTCAGCTGGAATTCGCGCTGTTCGACATGCAGTTGCATCACAGCTTCGACGCCGCCGGCGACAGCATGCTGCAACTGCTCGAACGCGTGCGCGACGAGGTCGCGGTGAACCGGCCGCCGGCATGGAACCGCTTCCCGCACCAGTTCAGCCACATCTTCGCCGGCGGCTACGGCGCCGGCTACTACAGCTACAAATGGGCCGAAGTGCTCAGCGCGGACGCCTATGCCGCGTTCGAGGAAGCGCCGGACCAGTTGGCCGCCACCGGCGCGCGCTTCCTGCAGCAGATCCTGGCGCGCGGCGGCAGCCGTCCGGCGCTGGAGAACTTCACCGCCTTCCGCGGCCGCGCGCCGGAACTGGACGCCTTGCTGCGGCACAGCGGCATGGCCGGCTGATCGCGCGCCACCGCGCCGCGATCCTTGCGGCGCGGTGGCGACGTGCCGATGCGCTGGCGCAGGCATCCGCCTTTCGCGCGCAGCAATCCGCCAATCCGTCTTGGTGCGCACGTGCCACATGTGCGCGTGGTGGCTGATGGCAGCGGTTTCTTCCTTGTCTTCCGGCCGGCATGCGCCTAGTTGCACCGTGGCCCGAGCGGGTTAACAGGTCCTTAGCGCGTCGGCGTGCTAGAACATTGCCGAACACGATGGCTCTCACGAGCCCATGGAAGAAACCCCGGCCACGGGGCCGGCCAGGCACAGGAGGTTGGGCATGAAACGCTGCATCTGGATCGCACCGCTGTTGCTGGCCGCCGTCGCGCCGGTGCTGGCGCAGAGCAACGGCGGGTTCGCCCGCAGTGCCGCCAATCTGCGCGCAGGCCCGGCCAACGACTATCCGCGCGTCGCCACGGTGGTGGGCGGCGACAGCATCACCGTCTACGGATGCGTCAACGATTTTTCGTGGTGCGATGTGCGCTGGCGCGAGGCGCGCGGATGGCTGCCGGCCGGCGTGGTCGAGTTCGACGCGCGCGACGGTGTCTTCGCTCCGGCCATCGGGTTCGCCATCGATCCCTATTGGGACGCGCACTACCGTGGCCGGCCCTGGGCGCGCGACCGCGCGCGCTGGCGACAGCAAGCGCAGGCGTCGCCCTCTGCGCCGGCGCCGATGCCCGAGGCGCTCAAGCGTCAGCTGATCCCGCAACGCATCGCCGACACGCTCGGCTACCAGCCGGCGCCGCCCGCCGTGGAGGCGCCGATGCAGTCGCAATGGGTGCCGCCGGGCGAGCGCATGTACCAGGCGCCACCGCCGGATGCGCTCAACCCCAAGCGCAACAAGGAACTGGCCGAGCAGCAGCGGCGCGACGAAGACGAGCGGCGTTGGCGCGAGTCCGTGCACCAGTCGACCGAGCCCCCGCAATCCTCGTCGTCCGCCACGCCGTGGTGGCCGCCGAAGCCGGAGACGGTGGTGCTGGCGGCGCAGCACACGCCGCCGCCGGCACCACCGCCACCGCCACCGAAGCCCGCTTCGCCACCGCCCGCGCCACCGCCATCCGCGCCGCCGCCCAGGAAAGAGCGGATCAAGGACGAGGACGAGAACAAGCGCCGCGACGGCAAGCAGCTGGAACGCTGACGTCGCCGGTACTCAGCGGCAGGACGCTCCTGCCGCTGCCGTGCGCAGCCCCGCTCAGCGCTTGCCGAACACCAGCGCGGCGTTGGTGCCGCCGAAGCCGAAGCTGTTGGACATCACCGTGCGCAGGTCCGCCTCGCGGCTCTCGCGCACGATCGGGAAACCCTCGGCGCGCGGGTCCAGCGCGTCGATGTTGGCCGAGCCGGCGATGAAACCGTCGCGCATCATCAGCAGGCAGTAGATCGCCTCGTGCACGCTGGCCGCGCCCAGCGAATGCCCGGACAGCGCCTTGGTCGAGGACAGCGGCGGCACCGCGTCGCCGAACACCTCGCGCACCGCGCCCAGCTCGGTGACGTCGCCCAGCGGCGTGGAGGTGCCGTGCGTGTTGAGGTAGTCGATCGGCGCGTCCACGCCCTGCATCGCCATCTGCATGCAGCGCACCGCGCCCTCGCCGGACGGGGCGACCATGTCGGCGCCGTCGGAGGTCACGCCGTAGCCGAGCAGTTCGGCATGGATGCGCGCGCCGCGCGCCACCGCGCGCTCGTAGTCTTCCAGCACCAGCATGCCGCCGCCGCCGGCGATGACGAAGCCGTCGCGCTCGGCGTCGTACGGGCGCGAGGCCACCGCCGGGCGGTCATTGAAGCCGCTGGACAGCGCGCCCATCGCATCGAACATCAGGCTCATGGTCCAGTCCAGTTCCTCGCCGCCGCCGGCGAACATCACGTCCTGCTGGCCATGGCGGATCAGGTCCGCGGCCGCGCCGATGCAGTGCGCCGAGGTCGCGCAGGCCGCCGACAGCGAATAGCTCACGCCCTTGATCTTGAACGCGGTGGCCAGGCTGGCCGAGACCGCCGAGCACATGGTGCGCGGCACCATGTATGGGCCGACCTTGCGCACGCCGCGGTTGCGCAGCAGGTCCGCCGCTTCCACCTGCCAATGGCTGGAGCCGCCGCCGGAACCGGCGATCAGGCCGGTGCGCACGTCGCTGACCACGGCCTCGTTCAGGCCGGCGTCGGCGATCGCATCGCGCAGCGCCAGGTAGGCGTACGCCGACGCATCGCCCATGAAGCGCTTGAGCTTGCGATCGATCAGCGCTTCCAGGTCCAACTGCACGTCGCCGGCGACCTGGCTGCGCAGGCCGTGTTCGGCGGCCTCGGGATTGGCGCGGATGCCGGCGCGGCTGTCGCGCAGCGCGCGCGACACCGTGTCCAGGTCATTGCCCAGGCATGAGGTGATGCCCATGCCGGTGATCGCGACGCGGCGCATCAGAACGCCTCCGTCGAGGTGAACAGGCCCACGCGCAGATCCTTGGCGGTGTAGATCTCGCGGCCATCCACCGCCATGCGCGCGTCGGCCACCGCCATCACCAGCTTGCGGTTGATGACACGGCTGATGTCCAGTTCGTAGACGACCTGCTTGGCGCTCGGCAGCACCTGCCCGGTGAACTTCACTTCGCCCACGCCCAGCGCGCGGCCGCGGCCCGGCGCGCCGATCCAGGTCAGGAAGAAGCCGGTCAGCTGCCACATCGCATCCAGGCCCAGGCAGCCGGGCATCACCGGGTCGCCGATGAAGTGGCAGCCGAAGAACCACAGGTCCGGGCGCACGTCGAGCTCGGCGCGGACCGTGCCCTTGCCGTGCGCGCCGCCGGCATCGTCGATGTGGGTGATGCGGTCGAACATCAGCATCGGATCGTTGGGCAGGCGTCCAGCCTCGGCGCCGAACAGTTCGCCGCGTGCGCTGGCGAGAAGCTGTTCGCGTGAATACGAAGTGAGGCGGCTCATGAGCAGAAATTCCCAGGGCAGACAGTCGAGGCGCGCAAGCGTGCACGAGGTGCGCGCTTTCAATCAAACGTTTTATCCGTACGCACGCGTAGCGTAGACAGTGCTGCAATGCGGCGCGCTGAGCGAAATCAAGGCATGCGTTCTCGGCGTATGCGCGAGCCTGGCTTATCATGCGGCTACCGTTCGCTGGCGTAGGGTGCAGGGCCGATGCGCAAGATCATTCACGTCGACATGGATGCGTTCTACGCGTCCGTGGAGCAGCGTGACGATCCCGCATTGCGCGGCAAGCCGGTGGTGGTGGCCTGGCGCGGCATGCGCTCGGTGGTCTGCGCCGCGTCCTACGAGGCGCGCGTGTTCGGCATCCGCTCGGCGATGCCGGCGCTGCGCGCCGAGCGGCTGTGCCCGGACGCGATCTTCGTGCCGCCGGATTTCGTTCGCTACAAGGCGGTGTCGCGGCAGGTGCGCGAGATCTTCCAGCGCCACACCGACCTGATCGAGCCGCTGTCGCTGGACGAAGCCTATCTCGACGTCACCGTGCCCAAGGGCGAGCTGGCCACCGCCACCGAGATCGCGCAGACCATCCGCGCGCAGATCCGCGAGGAAACCCAGCTGACCGCGTCGGCCGGCATCGCGCCGAACAAGTTCCTGGCCAAGATCGCCTCGGACTGGCGCAAGCCCGACGGCCAGTTCGTGGTCCGCCCGCATCGCGTCGACGCGTTTCTGACCCCGCTGCCGGTGAGCAAGGTGCCGGGCGTGGGCAAGGTGATGCAGGCCAAGCTGGCGGCGCTGGGCATCGTCACCGTCGGCGACCTGCGCACGCATGCCGAAGCGGAACTGGAGGCGCACTTCGGCAGCTTCGGACGGCGCCTGTACCAGCGCGCGCGCGGCATCGACGAGCGGCCGGTGGAGTCGGACCAGCCGGTGCAGTCGATCTCTTCCGAAGACACCTTCGCCGAGGACCTGGCGCTGGACGCGCTGGAGCCGGCGATCCGGCAACTGGCGGAGAAGACCTGGAACGCGACCCGTCGCACCGAGCGCGTCGCGCGCACCGTGGTGCTGAAGCTGAAGACCGCGCAGTTCCGTATCCTGACCCGCAGCTTCACCCCGGAGCAGCCGCCGGACTCGCTGCAGGCGCTGACCGACATCGCGCTGGCCTTGCGCCAGCGCGTCGAGCTGCCCGCGTCCACGCGCTACCGCCTGGTCGGCGTGGGCCTGGCCGGCTTCCACGAAGCCGAGCCGGTGCAGACGCAAGGACAGCTGTTCCGCTGAACCGTGCAGCGATGCGCGCGGCCGTGTTCGCGCCGCGCGCGGGCGCCTCGCTCACGGCCAGCGCATTTCGCCCTTGGCCACCTTCGCGCTCAGCTGCAGCGCCTCGACGCCGCCCAGCTGCGGATAGCGGCGCTGCATCGCCGCGACCAGCGCGGCCGCATCCTTCGCCTTGGCGGTTTCCTCGTCGAAGGCGCGGATGTAGTCGGCGGTGAAGCGCACCGCGGCCAGGTCCTGCGCCGCGCCTGGCACGAAGTGCCCGGGAATCACCCGCTGCGGCTGCAGCGCCTGGATCCGTTGCAGCGTGGCCAGCCACTGCGCATGCGATGCCGGGGTCTGCGTATCGGCCATCCACACGTGTTCGCCGGCCATCACCGGGATTCCGCCGAGCACGGTCTGGATCGAGGGAATCCACACGAACGTGCGGTCCGGGGTCGCGCCGTCCAGGCCGACGATCTGCAGCTCGCGGCCTTCCAGCAGCAGGCGGTCGCCATGCAGCGGCTGCGGCAGCACGATGCGCTGCGGCGCGTCGGCACCGAGCTTGGGTCCCCACACCTGCAGCTTCTGCGCCTGGGTCTGGCGGATGTGCGCGACCGTCGCCGGGCTGGCCAGCACCTTGGCCTGCGGGAACGCCTGGGTGAGCACGTCCAGGCCGAAGTAGTAGTCCGGATCGCCGTGGCTGATGTAGATCGTGGTCAGGCGCTTGCCGGAGTCGCGGATCTGTGCGACGAGGGCGCGCGCATCGGCTGCGGAGAACTGCGCATCGACCAGGAGCGCGTCCTTGGCGCCGCTCACCAGCACCGAGGCGACGCCGAAGATCGCGTTCGCGTCCGGATGGTAGACCTGCAGCTGCAGCGGCGCGGCCGCCGGCTGCTTCGCGGTGGCAGCCGCGGCCTGGGCCGGGGTGCCGGTGGCGGCGTGCGCCGCGCCAGTGCCGGCGATGCCGAGGGCGAGGATCAGCGCGGCGCCGAGGCGCGACAACGAAAAGGAAGACATGCGGAACTCCATCGGGAAAGGCGCCGCCAGGCATCGGCATGGCGTGCGGATCGGCCGCGCCCGTATGCGGTCGCGGCGCGGAACGGGCGGCCGCGCGCGGCGCCATCGGCACGCCGCCGCGCAGTGCGCCGGGCGTCGCTGCTCAGTACGCGGCGGTGGCGACCTGGCGCAGGTACTGCGGGCGTTCGATCTCGTCGACGAAGGCGCTGGCGTAGTCGGCGTAGCTGATCGCGCTGTGGCCCTGCGCATCGCTGAGCAGCGCGGTGGCCTGGGTGCGCACGCCGCCGCGCTTGGCGCCCGGGCCGATTTCCGCGGCCGGGGCGTAGAAAGTCCAGTCCAGGTCGGCGGCCGCCTGGAAGCGCTGCAGGGCGGCGCGGTGCGCCAGCGCATAGGGCTTGTAGGCGTCGGGGAAGTTCGGCGTGTCCACCAGTTGCACGCCCGGCGCCACTTCCAGGCTGCCGGCGCCACCGACCGCAAGCAGGCGCGGCACGCCGGCGTCGCGGGCGACCTCGATCAGGGTCTGGGCCACGCCGGGAATCGTGTCGGCCGCCTCGGCACCGGGGCCGTAGGCGCTGGCCAGCACGTCGTGGCCGCGCACCGCGGCGACGAGGGCGGCGCGGTCGTCCAGCGACGCGATCACGATGCTGGCGCCGTCCAGTTCCGGCGGCAGCGGCTGCGCGCGGCGGACCAGGGCGGTGAGCGCATGGCCGCGGCGCAGGGCTTCCTGGGCGATATGGCGGCCGATATTGCCGGTGGCGCCGATCAGGGCGATGTGCATCGAGGTGCTCCAGAGAGGGACGGGATGTGCACAGCCTAGCCATGGCAATTAGCGCGATAAACCGCGTATAAGTCGATTCTTTGTTGCATGGAACGGGCAAATGGACCGTCTGACCGCGATTGCGGTGTTCGTCGAGGTCGCCGAGCGCGGCAGTCTCACCGGTGCCGCCGAGGCGCTGGACCTGTCGCGGGCGATGGTCTCGCGCTACCTGGCCGAGCTGGAGCGCTGGCTGGGCGCCCGCCTGCTGCACCGGACCACGCGGCGGGTGACCCTGACCGGCGCCGGCGAGACCGCGCTGGCGCGGTTCCGGCCGATGCTGGCGATCGGCGCATCGCTGCGCGACGAGCTGGCCAGCGACGACCCGGAGCCGCACGGACAGCTGCGCGTCACCGCCTCCGCCTCGTTCGGTCAGGCGCATCTGGCCGCGGCGGCCGCCGAGTTCGTGACCCGCTATCCGCAGGCGCGGGTGGACATGCTGCTGGCCGACCGCACGGTCAACCTGGTCGAGGAGCGCATCGACCTGGCAGTGCGCATTTCCAGTCGCGTCGATCCCGGACTGATCGCGCGGCGCCTGAGCGTGTGCCGCTCGGTGCTGTGCGCGGCGCCGGCCTACCTGCAGCGGCACGGCGCGCCGCTGAGCGCCGCCGACCTGGCCGCGCACAACTGCCTGGGCCATCACTACGTGGGCAAGCACGAATGGCCGCTGCGCTATCGCGGCGAACGGGTGTCGGTGCCGGTGAGCGGCAACTTCAGCGCCAACGAGGCCACCGTGCTGCTGGAGGCGGTGCGGATCGGCGCCGGCATCGCGATGCTGCCCACCTACCAGGCCGCGGCGCTGCTGCGCAGCGGCGAACTGCGGCGCGTCTTGCCCGACCACGAACTCGACACCATGGACATCTTCGGCGTGTATGCGTCGCGCCGGCAGCAGCCGGCGATCGTGCGCGCGTTCCTGGATTTCCTGGTCGCGCGTTTCGGCGAAGTGCCGTACTGGGATCGCGACTGAGCGCGGCGCCTACAATGGGCGCTGCGCTTCGCACCGAGGAACGAGATGACATTTCCGTATGCGCTGGTGGTATTCGATCTGGATGGCACGCTGGTGGACAGCGGCGCCGATATCGCCGAAGCGCTCAATCGCACCCTCGCCGACTTCGGCCTGGCGCGCGTGCCCGACGCCACCGTGCTCGGCTGGATCGGCGAGGGCGTGCGCAAGCTGGTCGAGGCCGCGTGGCGGCATGCGCACGACGCCACGCCGATCGACACGGTGATGCCGACCTTCATGCGCCATTACCAGGAGTGCCTGCTGCGCAGCCCGCGCCTGTATCCGGGCGCGGCCGAGGCGCTGGCGCAGTTGCGCACGCGCGGCGTGACGCTGGCGCTGTGCACCAACAAACCGTCCGCGTTCGTGCCGCCGCTGCTGCGCCATCTCGGCGTGGCCGACGCGTTCGCCGCAGTGCTGGGCGGCGACAGCCTGCCCGAGCGCAAGCCGAGCCCGCTGCCGCTGCTGCACCTGGCGCAGCGCTTCGCGCAGCCGCCGGCCCGTTGCCTGATGGTCGGCGATTCCGGCACCGACCTGCAGGCCGCGCACGCCGCCGGCATGCCGGCCGCGCTGGTGCGCTACGGCTACCCGCGCGACCTGGACCTGGCCACCGCGGACGTGGTGCTGCTGATGGACGACATGCGCGAGTTGCTGACGCTGGGGTAGCCGCCGGCGATCGCTGCCCGAGCGCGCGTTCGGGCTTGCGACCGATCAAGCCGACAGCCGGTACTCCAGCACTTCATCGCCCAGGTCATCGATCTCGCCGGTGGGACGCCAGCCCAGGTGCCGATAGAAACCATGCGAGCGCACCGCCGGGTCGGCCGCGCAGCCGAGGAACAGCCGCGTGAAGCCCCATGCGCGGAAATCCTCGACCATCCGCGCCAACAATGCCTTGCCGAGGCCCTTGCCCTCCCACGCGGGCAGCAGCGCCAGCACGATGATTTCGCCGCTGTCGCGATCGCCGAAGCAGTAGCCGACCATGCGGCCTCCCGCCTCGGCCACGTGTCCGGGGAAACTGCCGTTGGCGATACCGGCCTGCCAGCTGTCCACGGTGATGCCCAGCGCAGCCAGCTGCTCGGCCGAGAACGCGTTCTCACGGGTCCGGCCGCGCAGGTCGATGCAGTCCGCCGCGTCGGCGGGCACGGCGGCGCGATAAGAGATGTGCATGGGTGATCCCGGAATTGACTGGCTACGCCGGTCATTATCCGGGGCGCGCGCGGCATGTCGCGGGAACAGGCGACGATGCGCGAAAGCGCTGCTTCGACGAAGCAGCCAATGCGCGTTCGATCCTGCAGGAGCGGCTTCAGCCGCGACGCTTTACCGGTAGAGCCCGGTCGCGGCTGAAGCCGCTGCTACAAGGGCTGCAGCGTCGATGTCGATGCTGCCGCGCTTTTCACAGTCGTAGCAAGCGCTGCGCCGTGCGGCGCAGCGCTTCGTTCCTCAGCGTGCCGCCGGCGCGTAGCGCAGCGTCACCGCGTACTCGCGGCCCGGCTGGTTGTACCAGTTGATGGTCTGGTAGTCGCGATCGAACACGTTGCTGGCCTTGGCCTGCAGCGTCCAGTCCGGCGCGAATGCGTATTCCACGCGCAGGTCGACAGTGCCGTAGCCGGCCAGGCGCACGCTGTTGGCCGCGTCGTCGTAGCGGTGGCCGCTGCCGAACGCGGTCACCCCGAGCTTGACCGGGCCGAAGCCGCGGTCCACGTCCAGCCGCGCGGTGTTCTGCGCGCGCCGCGCCAGCCAGTTGTCGCGGTTGCCGCCGTCGCTGCGGTTGCGCGGATCGGTGTGGCTGAGCTGCGCGGACAGTTCCCAGCCGGCCAGCGTCGCATAGCCGGTCAGCTCGGCGCCGCGGATCCGCGCTTCGTCCACGTTGACCGGCAGGAAGCTGACGGCGTCGTAGGAGATCAGGTCGTCGACGCGGGTCTCGTAGACGTTGAAGGTCCAGTTCCAGGTATCGGCGTACTGCGCCACGCCCAGGTTGCCGCTCTTGGACTTCTCCGGCTTCAGTTCCGGATTGCCGGAGAACGGGTAGTACAGGTCGTTGAAGGTCGGCGCCTTGAAGCCGGTGCCGACGCTGGCGGTGAGCTTGAAGCCGCCGTCCAGCGCCAGGCCCCAGCCGAGGCTGCCGGTGGTGTGCTGGCCGAACTGCTCGTTGTCGTCGCTGCGCACGCTGGCCTGCACCTGCTGCGCGCCGAAGCGGCCTTGGTACTCGGCGAACACGCCGGTGTTGTCGCGCTGGTCGAGGTCGAAAGCGGTGCTGCCGGTGACTTCCTCGCGCTGCCAGTCGGCGCCGGCGCTGAGCAGGTGGCCCTCGGCCAGGCCGAAGTCGCCCTGCAGCGAGGCGGTGTCGCGGCGGCTGTCGAAGGTGCTGACGAAGCTGCGCGTGTCGCTGCCGGCGGCGTGGTAGTAGCTGTCGGCCTGGTCGGTGTTGCGGCCGAGTTGCGCGGCCACGTGCACGCGCTCGGACGGGGTCCAGTCGAGCTTGCCGCCGAACACCTGCTGGGTGTTGTCGGCCTCGTTGCCGGCGAACAGCGCATCGCCGTCGTATTCGTTGCGGCTGTCGATGTTCAGCGCCTGGCCTTCGATGCGCAGCGTGTCGCTCAGCGCATAGCCGGCGCGCGCGCTCAGCGAGGTGTTGCGGTAGCCATCGCGGTCCGGCTCGTCGATGAAGCAGCCGGCGAACAGGGTGGCCGAACCGTTGCAGGCGTTGATGCCGTCGGTCTTCTGGTAGCCGCCCTGCACCGACAGCCAGCCGCGCTCGCCGCGGTTGCTGAAGCCGGCGCTGGCCTGGCGCAGGCCATTGCTGCCGGCGCCCAGGCTCAGGTTCTGCTGCAGGCCCTGGCCGCCGCGGCGGGTGAAGATCTGGATCACCCCGCCGATCGCATCGGAGCCGTACAGGCTCGAGCGCGGGCCGCGCACGACCTCGATGCGCTCGATCTGGCTCAGCGGCAGGTCCTGGAACGCGGCCAGGCCGGCGCTGGCCGAGCCGATGCGCACGCCGTCCACCAGCACCAGCACGTGGTCCGATTCGCTGCCGCGCAGGCTCAGCGTGGTCAGCTTGCCCAGCCCGCCCTGGTTGGACACGCCGATGCCGGCGCGGCCCTGCAGCAGCTGCGCCAGCGACGTGGCCTGGCTGCGCTCGATCTCGGCGCGGTCGATCACCTGCGCCGGGACCACGCTGTCCTCGACCGAGATCTGGGTGCGGGTGGCGGTGACCAGGACCTGGTCCAGGTCGGTGGCGGCATCGGCGGCGAGCGCCAGCGAGGGCAGGGACAGGGCGGACGCGATCGCGACCGAAAGCAGGCGGAACGACATGGGGCAACTCCGGCGCGCGGTTGCGCGCTGTGACGGCGAAGGAGTCGCGAACGGAAGGTGCGAGCGGACGGCGCCAGACGCGGCGCGGCACGCCGCGACGCCCTCCGCATCGCAACCAGTGGACTGCAAGGCCGGTCTCCGGGCTGGCGATCTGGGAGTCGGAACTCCCGGCTGGCGACGCCTTCCCATGCGGTTTGCACAGTGGCGCAGGTCGTCAGCTTGGATCGCTTACCGTTGCGGGGGCAGCGCCGGCCTTGTCGCAAGACGCACCGGCTTCCCGTTTCAACCTGCAGGCCGGAGCCGGCAGGTCACCTTGAAGCGGCGCGATTGTACGCGATCGCCGGCGTGACGCGCGGATCAGTCGGCGTCGCGCTCGCCGGCGTGGCCGTCGTCGTCGCGTCCGTGGTCGCGCTCGGCGTCGTAGGCATGGCCGCCGGACGCGTCGTCGGCGTAGTCCGCATACGGCGTATCGCTATGGTCGCCGCCGCGGTCGAAATGGGTGGTCGCCACCGGTCCGGCCACCGGCAGGCCGCGTTGCGCCGGAAGCGCCGCCGCCGCCGTGTCCAGCTCGGCGAGCAACTGCGTGCGCCGTGCCTCGGCCAGTTCCTGCCAGTGGCAGCCGGTCAGCGCGCCCTCCAGCGAGTACAGCAGGTTGAGGCTGGGCTTGAAGCCGGCGCGCTTGACCTTCAGGAATGCGCCCACCGCGCCGGCCGCGGCCAAGTCCTCCTGCGTGCGCAGGCCGACCTGGCGCAGCCAGGCCGCGCTCTTGGGGCCGATGTTGCGCAGCTTCTCGGTGCTCATCGCAGCGCGTCGACGAAGACCTGGGCGATCGCCTCCAGGCCGTGCTGGTCGTCGGCATCGAAGCGCGCCAGGTCCGGGCTGTCCAGGTCGAACACGCCGATCAACTCGCCGTCGCGCAGCAGCGGCACCACCAGCTCCGAGCGCGACGCCGCATCGCAGGCGATATGCCCGGGGAAGGCCTCGACGTCGTCGATGCGCTGGGTCTGGCCGCTGCTGGCGGCGGCGCCGCACACGCCCTTGTGCAGCGGGATGCGCACGCACGCGGGCAGGCCCTGGAACGGCCCGACCACCAGTTCCTTGCCGTCGTACAGGTAGAAGCCGACCCAGTTCAACCGCGGCAGCGCGTGGTACACCAGCGCCGCCAGGTTGGCGGCATTGGCGATGCGGTCGGGTTCGCCGCTGACCAGGGAGCGGGCCTGGGCGAGCAACTGGGCGTACTGTTCCGGCTTGCTGCCGGTGAGCGAAGAGGAAGCGAACATCGCACGAGTCTAGCAGCGGCCGGTGGCGGCCTGGCGGCGGAGACGGCCGACGCAAGGGAGAGCGGACGCGTGCCTGGATGGGCCGAGCCGTCGCTGGCAGCGATCGACCTGCGCCCCACGTGTTCCTTGGCGCATGCATCCGCGCGATGGCCCCTGTGCGCACGGGCAGATCGCCGCTGACGCTGACGCGGCGGCACGGCGCCGGCTATCCTGCGCGGCCGCGCCGCATGTGGCGGCCCCCGAGGATCCTGCGACGATGCGCTTCCCCGCCTTCTACGTCACCGGCACCGATACCGGCATCGGCAAGACCGTCGCCAGCACCGCGCTGCTGCATGCGCTGCGCGCGCGCGGGCAGGCGGCGGTGGGCATGAAGCCGGTCGCCAGCGGCTGCGAACGCGGCGCGGACGGCTGGCGCAACGAGGATGCGCTGGCGCTGCAGGCGGCCAGCGCGCCGCGGCCGGACTACGCGGACCTCAATCCCTATGCCTTGCCGCTGCCGCTGGCGCCGGAACTGGCCGCCGCCGCGGCCGGCGTGCGCGTGGAGCTGGAACCGATCGCGGCGGCCTTCGCGCGTCTGCGCGCGCAGGCGGACGTGGTGGTGGTGGAAGGCGTCGGCGGCTGGGCGGCGCCGCTGTCGGCGACGCTGGACCAGGCCGACCTGGCGCGCGCGCTGGCCTTGCCGGTGCTGCTGGTGGTCGGGCTGCGCCTGGGCTGCCTCAACCACGCCCGGCTCAGCGCCGCGGCGATCGCCGCCGACGGCCTGCGCTGCATCGGCTGGATCGGTAACGAGATCGATCCGGCGATGCAACGCATCGACGCCAATATGCAGATGCTGCAGGAGCGCTTGCCGATGCCCTGCTGGGGGCGGCTGCCGTACCGGCCGCAACCGGATCCGGCCGCGCTGGCGGCGCAGCTGCACCCATGGCCGGGCGCGCAGACGGCGGGCTGATTCGGCGCCTGGCCGCGAGCGCGCGCAGCGCAGGAATGGCGGCCGCGAGGAGGGTTTCTTGTGGAGGAGGGACTTTCGGCCCCAACGGACCGAAAAAGTCGGGCTGAGACATCCGCAAGAAGCACAAGAATGCCTGGCACTGCGAAAATCCCGAGTCCCGAGTCCCGAGTCCCGAGAACCGAGTCCCGAGAACCGAGAACCGAGAACCGAGAACCGAGAACCGCGAATCCCGAATCCCAGCCATAAAAAAGACCCGGTAGAGGGAGGGATCTACCGGGTCTTGGCTGCACGGGGGGAGGGACCCGCGCGTACCACTGGTCAGTCCTGCGGCTGTGCCGCAGCGGACTTGTCTGGTCTTGCTTATTTGGTCTTGGCCTTCGGCGCGGCCTGATCGGTGGCCGCCTCGAACTGGTTCTTGGCGAGCTGGCCGATGGCTTCGGAGGTCTTCAGGCTGAGGCCGAACATTTCCTGGTTGGCCGTGGCCAGCCGCTCGAAGTTGTCGCGGGCGATCTGCAGGCCCTTCGGCCACAGCGACTGCACGCTGCCGATGTCGCGCGCTTCGGTGAGCTCGCCGAGGAAGCCGGTGGTCGCGGCGACGTTCTTCTCGAAGGTCTTCAGCTGCACGCCGAACACGCTCTCAGCGCTTTCCAGCGCCAGACGGTTGGCCCGCGCGGCGGCGGCGGCGAACTGCTGGGTGTAGCTGCTGAACTGATCATTGAACTGAGCGGACATCATGCAACTCCAGGGAATGCCGATTGCTGTTGCAGTGCAACATACGCGCATTCTGCTGCAATGCAACAAAATTTTCTGAAGTCGCTCAGGCTTGGTTCAAACTGGCTTTCGGATCAATAGGTTGGAGGCGATCTGCCTGGCGCCGACCTGGCCTGCGGACGCATTGGGCGGACGCCAGCTGCGCCTACGCGGGCACCCGGGAACAGGGCCGTCCATCCGCAATGGGTCAGTCGCCGTCATGCCGCCCTTGCCAATCCCCAATCCCCAATCCCTGCCTCAAGCAGGACCGCGATACCGGCAGCCGGACGTGCAGGTCTCGTGGATCACCACCTCGCTCAACAGCGGCAATGCCGGCTTGAGCCGCTCCCAGATCCACACCGCCAGGCGTTCGCTGGTCGGGTTCTCCAGGCCCTCGATATCGTTGAGGTAGTGGTGGTCGAGCTGGTCGTAAATCGGGCCGAACGCGGCCTTGATGTCGCCGAAGTCCATGACCCAGCCGGTGTCGGCGCCAGGCTCGCCGCTGACGTGCAGCTCGACCCGGAACGAATGCCCGTGCAGCCGCGCGCACTTGTGGCCGGGCGGGACGTTGGGCAGGCGGTGCGCCGCTTCGAGGGTGAAGATCTTGAAGATATTCATGGCGTCATTCTAAGTGTGGGCGCCGCGCGGATCGTCGGCGCTGGCGGCTGCGGGATTTGCGGTGGCGAGGCGTCGCGAAAACACGAACGCCGCCCGGAGGCGGCGTTCGTGGTGCTGCGGTCGGCTGCGCTCAGCGCGCAGCGCTGGGCTGGCCGCCGCTGCGACGGCGCTCGCCCTGGCGGCGTGCGCCGCCCGGCTGGGTGCCGCCGGCCGGCTTGGCGCCGGCATGCGCGTGCGGACGCGGCGCATCGCCGTGCGGACGGCGCGCGTGGGTGCTCTTGCGCGGCGGACGCTGGCCGCCCGGACGCTCGTCGGCCGGATTGTTGTTGCCCCAGCGGATCGGCGTGGACGGCTCGAAGCCCGGCACGTCGCGGATGTCCATCTCGCGCTTGAGCATGCGCGAGATCGCGCGCAGCAGCTTGGCCTCGTCCTGCGCCACCAGCGACACCGCCTCGCCCTGCGAGCCGTTGCGGCCGGTGCGGCCGATCCGGTGCACGTAGTCCTCGGCGACCATCGGCAGGTCGTAGTTGATGACCTTCGGCAGCTGGTCGATGTCGATGCCGCGCGCGGCGATGTCGGTCGCCACCAACACGGTGATGCGACCGGCCTTGAAGTCGCTCAGCGCGCGCAGGCGCTGGCCCTGGCTCTTGTTGCCGTGGATCGCGGCGGTCTTGAGCCCGGACTTGTCCAGGAACATGGTCAGCTTGTCGGCGCCGTGCTTGGTGCGCGCGAACACCAGCGTCTGCATGCGCGAATCGGCGGCCAGCAGGTGCAGCAGCAGCTCGCGCTTGCGGGTGCCATCGACCGGGTGCACGCGGTGGGTGATGGTGTCGGCGACGGTGTTGCTCGGCGTGGCCTGGATTTCCTGCGGGTCGTGCATGAACTCGCGGGCCAGCTGCTTGATGCCTTCCTCGAAGGTGGCCGAGAACAGCAGGGTCTGCCGGTTCTGCTTGGGCAGCTTGGCCAGGATGCGCTTGATCGAGGGCAGGAAGCCCATGTCGAGCATGCGGTCGGCCTCGTCCAGCACCAGGATCTCGATGCCCGACAGGTCCACGCTGCGGCGCTCGAGGTGATCGAGCAGGCGGCCCGGGCAGGCGATCAGCAGGTCCACGCCGCGACGCAGCGCGTCGAGCTGGTTGCCCATGCCGACGCCGCCGTAGATGGTGGTGCTGGGGATGCGCAGGTACTTGCTGTAGCCGCGCAGGCTGTCGTGCACCTGGGTGGCCAGCTCGCGGGTCGGGGTCAGGATCAGCGCGCGCGGCTTGCGCGCGCCATTGCCCACCGGCTGCGGCGAGGTGCCCAGGTGCTGCAGCAGCGGCAGGCCGAACGCGGCGGTCTTGCCGGTGCCGGTCTGCGCGCCAGCCATCAGGTCGTGGCCGGCCAGCGCCAGCGGAATCGCCTGCAACTGGATCGGGGTGGGGGTTTCGTAGCCCTGCTCGGCCAACGCGCGCAGCAGGAAGGGCGCCAGGCCCAAGGATTCGAATGACATCGAGAAAAGCTCCGGATAACGCGCCGTCGCCGGGACGTGCCCGGAGTGCAGACGCAAGTAGGGTGAGGCTCGGAGCGTTCCCGTGAACCGCGCTGCGAGAGGGTGGAACAACCCGGAGCAGACAGCGCTCGGGTTTGTCGGCACCACGAAAGGCGTCGGGCGGGGCGGGCGAGCGGATCGAACGATCCTGACCTCGCCGGCGGTCCCTGAGGGAAACGGACGGCCGCATGCAGACCTGGCCAGTCTACGCTGAATTGGCGCAATGCACAAAAGGCCGGGCGGTTTTCCGACGGCCGGCGGCTCTGTTTCAGTTGCAACCAATATCCGGTCTGGCCGTACAATCGTCCGATCGGCTCCCCAGCACTGGACGGACATGAAGCTAGGTTCCCTGAAGGAAGGCGGTCGCGACGGCACCTTGATCGTCGTTTCCCGCGACCTGACCCGCGCGGTGCGCGCCACCGGCATCGCTGCGACCCTGCAGCGCGCGCTGGAGGACTGGAGCAACCTGGCGCCGCGCCTGAACGCGCTGTCCGAGTCGCTCAACGACGGCAGCGCCGACGGCCAGTTCGACCTGGACATCGCCGCGCTGGCCGCGCCGCTGCCGCGCGCCTACGAGTTCCTGGACGGCAGCGCCTACCTGCCGCACGTGGAGCGGGTGCGCCGCGCGCGCGGCGCCGAGGTGCCGGAGAGCTTCTACAGCGATCCGCTGATGTACCAGGCGGTCAGCGCCGGCTTCTACGGCCCGCGCGACGCGGTCAAGGTGGTCAGCGAGGACTACGGCATCGACCTGGAGGCGGAGATCGTGGTGGTCACCGACGACGTGCCGATGGCGGTCGATGCGCAGCAGGCCGCAGGGCATATCCAGCTGATCGGGCTGGTCAACGACGTGTCGCTGCGCAACCTGATCCCGGCCGAACTGGCCAAGGGCTTCGGCTTCGTGCAGTCCAAGCCGCGCTCGGCGCTGTCGCCGGTGTTCGTGACCCCGGACGAACTGGGCGAGGCCTGGCGCGACAACAAGCTGCACCTGCCGCTGCTGACCCACATCAACGGCGCGTGGTTCGGCGCGCCGGAAGCCGGCGAGGACATGCAGTTCGACTTCGCGCAACTGGTCGCGCACGCGGCGAAGACGCGGCCGCTGGCCGCCGGCGCGGTGATCGGCTCGGGCACCATCGCCAACCAGGACACCAGCCGCGGCGCCTCCTGCTTCGCCGAACAGCGCGTGGTCGAGACCTTGCGCGACGGCCAGCCGAGTACGCCGTTCATGAAGTTCGGTGACGTGGTGCGGATCGAGATGCTGGACCGTGACGGGGTGAGCATCTTCGGCGCGATCGAACAGCGCATCGAGCCCGCTTCCCGGCCCTGAGCCGGCCGGCGGCGGCGCCGAGACGACCGGCGGTGCCGCTGCTACTGTGTCCACCGGTATCGTGATCGTCCGGACGGGGAGGGGCAGGGGCGTGGAAGAGGCGTTGCAGCTGTACACCTACTGGCGTTCCAGCGCCGCCTATCGCGTGCGCATCGGCCTCAACCTGAAAGGGCTGGCCTACCAGGCGCTGCCGGTGCACCTGGTGCGCGACGGCGGCCAGCAGCACTCGCCGGAGTACGCGCGGCTCAATCCGCAGGAGCTGGTGCCGACGCTGTGCCACGACGGCCAGCCGATCCGCCAGTCGCTGGCGATCCTGGAATACCTGGACGAACGCTGGCCGGAGCCGCCGCTGCTGCCGGATGCGGCGATCGACCGCGCGCGGGTGCGCGGGCTCGCGCAGCTGATCGCCTGCGACATCCACCCGCTCAACAACCTGCGCGTGGGCCGGTTCTTCGAGACCGTGTGGAGCGTGCCGCAGTCCGAGCGCGAGGAGTGGATGCTGCACTGGATCGTGCTGGGCTTCGATGCGCTGGAGCAACTGCTCGCCGAATCGCCCGACACCGGCACCTATTGCCATGGCGAGCAGCCGGGGCTGGCCGATTGCTGCCTGGTGCCGCAGGTCTTCAACGCGCGCCGCTTCGGCGTGGACATGCAGGTCTATCCGACCCTGGCGCGGATCGAGCAGGCCTGCCTGGCGCTGCCGGCGTTCGATGCGGCGCGCCCGGAGCGGCAGCCGGACGCGCAGGGCTGAGGCCTGGCGTCTCGACCCTGGAGGCGCGGCTTCAGCGGCGACAGGGTCTTGCCGGACGATGTGTGTCGCGGCTGAAGCCGCTCCTACAGGTACAGGGGCGCAGCGCGCTCAACCGAAGCCGTGCGTGATCCGCGGCGAACTGGCGCCGCCGCCGGCTGCGGCGTCATAGTCCGCGTAGGGGTCGTGTTCGCCGCTGGAGCCCTCGGACAGGCGGAACTTCAGCGCCAGGCCGTCGCGCGAGTCGGCAGCGCGCAGCGCTTCCTCCTGCTCGATCTGGCCCTGCTTGACCATCCGGAACAGGCACTGGTCGAAGGTCTCCATGCCTTCCTCCAGCGACTCCTCCATGGCGGCCTTGATCTCGTGCACCTGGCCGCGGCGCAGCAGGTCGCGGATCATCGGCGTGTTCAGCAGCACCTCGGTGGCCGGGCGGCGGCGCTCGTTCTTGTCCTTGACCAGGCGCTGCGAGACCACCGCGCGCAGGTTCAGCGCCAGGTTCATCAGCACGTTCTTGTGCGCGCTTTCCGGGAAGAAGTTGAGGATGCGCTCGATGGTCTGGTCGGCGTTGTTGGAGTGCAGCGTGGCCAGGCACAGGTGGCCGGTCTCGGCGAAGGCGATCGCCGCCTCCATCGTCGTCGCGTCCAGGATCTCGCCGATCAGGATCACGTCCGGCGCCTCGCGCATCGCGTTCTTCAGCGCGTTGTGGAAGGCGTGGGTGTCCAGGCCGACCTCGCGCTGGTTGACGATCGACATCTTGTGCTTGTGCAGGTATTCGATCGGATCCTCGATGGTGAGGATGTGCCCGGTGGTGGTGCTGTTGCGGTGGTCGATCATCGACGCCAGCGAGGTGGACTTGCCGGAGCCGGTCGAGCCGACCACCAGGACCAGCCCGCGCGGGGTCATGATCACGTCCTTGAGCACCTGCGGCAGGTGCAGTTCCTCGATGCTGGGGATCTTGCTGCGGATCGCGCGGATGACCATGCCGACCTCGCCGCGCTGCTTGAACACGTTGACCCGGAAGCGGCCGGCGTCCTGCAGCGCGATGGCCATGTTCAGCTCCAGCTCGCGCTCGAACTGCGGCACCTGGCCCTCGTCCATCAGCGAATAGGCGATCTTCTTGACCATGCCCGGCGGCAGGCCGGTGGCGCCGAGCGGGTACAGCTTGCCTTCGATCTTGATATAGACCGGTGCTCCCGTAGTCAGGAACATGTCCGAGGCGTTCTTTTCGGTCATCAGCTTCAGGAAGTAGCCGATATCCATGCGCAATGGTTCCCCAACAATCCGCGGCTGCCCGTTGCAAGCGCGCCACAGGCTTCCGACAATGGCCGCGCTCGACGTCTCCGCCTACGGCCCCCCTTGATGAAAACTAGCTTCGCACAAATCCGTTGCCCGCAGTACGTGATGGCGTGCGCATTGGCGCTGTTTGCCGCGCCCGCCGCGTTCGCCCAGGTCGCCTCGCCGGAGCTGCAGACCGCGCAGCAGGCGGTGCAGCGCGCGATCCAGGCCGACGCCGACCAGTACGCGCCGGACCTGATCGCCACGGCCCGCCAGGGCCTGGAGCAGGCCCAGCAGGCGGCACTGGACCGCCGCCAACGCAAGACCGCGCCGCAGCTGGCGCTGCGCGTGGCGGCCGATGCCGATTTGGCGCGGGTACGCAGCGAGGAGGCGGTGGCGAACGCGCAACTGCAGCAGCGCAAGGCCGAGGTGGCCGACCTGCAGCGCAGCTTGAACACCGGGGAGGGCCGTCCATGAGCCGTCGCGTGGGGATGGCCGGCCGCCTGGCCGCGCTGCTGTTGCTGGTCGCGCCGCTGGCCGCGTTCGCGGCCGACGATCCGGAACTGGCGGTGCTGAACCAGCGCCTGGTCGCCCTGCAGGCCGATCCGCTGAGCGCCGACGTGGCCGCCTACGAGCGGCTGCAGGCGCAGCAGGCGGTCGCCGCGTTCGCCGCGGCCAAGCGCAAGGAGCAGGACGATGCGCGCTACCTCGCCGAGCGCCGCGTCGAGATCGCCGAGACCGCCGCGCGTGCGGCGCTGGCGCGGCGCCAGGTCGACCAGCTGGAGAGGACCCGCAGCGAGCTGCTGGTCGAAGCCAGCCGCCGCGAGGCCGCGCGCGCGCGCCAGGAAGCCGAGCGGCTGCGGGTGCAGGCGCAGATCCAGGCCGAGGAGGCCGAAAGCCTGCGCCAGGCGGCCGAGGCCGAACAGCTGGCGCGGCAGGATGCCGAGCAGGCGCTGACCAGCGTGGCCGGGCAGCAGACCGCCAAGCTCAGCGCCGCGCAGCAGAAATCGGCCAAGCTGGCC
The DNA here is from genome assembly GCF_035026585.1 of Xanthomonas sp. WHRI 7945. Lineage (NCBI taxonomy): Bacteria > Pseudomonadati > Pseudomonadota > Gammaproteobacteria > Lysobacterales > Lysobacteraceae > Xanthomonas > Xanthomonas sp. WHRI 7945. Next base: position 56,874 of record NZ_JAYIQP010000015.1, on the reverse strand, counting down.
CGCGAGGAGGCCGAACTGGTCGCCGGGGCCAAGCTGCCGGCGTCGCGCTTCGAGCCGCGCGGGGAGGTCTTCACCGTCACCGGCGGCGCATTCGCCGCGGGCAAGGCGGCGCTGACCGCCGATGCCGCCGGCCAGGCCAAGGCGCTGGCGCAGTACCTGCAGATCGGCGCCAAGGGCCGGGTGCGGATCGAGGCCTACGATGCCGACGCCAGCGTGGCGCAGAAGCGCGCCGACGCGCTGCGCGATGCGCTGGTCGGCGGCGGCGTGGCGGCGAGCCGGCTGCAGGCGGTGGGCAAGAAGGCGCCGGCGAGCAAGGCCCGCGCCGCCGAGGTGGTGATCGCGCCCTGAGCCGGGGTGGCCGCGCCGTGCCCTGGAACCGTTTTTAACGCGGTTTTTCCCTGGGCCTGAGCGGCGAGCAACTGAATGCGGAAAAGCGGGCTGGCGTCCCTTGTCGGATGCGGTGGGGAGGCGTAGGGTCGAACTCCCAGGCGGCATCTCGTCGCCTGGTCCCAACGGAGGCACCGGGCCGATGAAGCAGTGGCACGCACCGCAGCACGACGTTCCAAGGGCCGCAGGCCCGGGCGTTGCGGTGGAGCGGCTGGCGGCCCGCGCGACTCCGCTCCCAGGCAACGCCCCGTGCCGTTCCGGCCGGGGCGTTCTTGTTTCCAGCTGAAGGAGGCTATTCCTATGTTCGAAGGGCAATCGCAGACCGAAATCGACGCGCTGATCAAATCCGATCCCGAGTTCAAGCAGCTGTACCAGCGTCACAAGACCCTGGACAAGAAATGCATGGATGCCGAACTCGGCGTGCTGCCGATCGACGATCTCACCCTGTCCCAGATGAAGCGGGAAAAGCTCGCGGCCAAGGAAAAGCTGCTGCGGCTCTACGACGAGCAGCAGAAGCCGCACTGATCCACCCCTCCCACGACGCGTTCACTTGTCGCGGGCGGTGGCCGGCCTCCTCGTCGGCTCGCCACCGTCCGCGCCATCTCTTCCCGAAGCCGCGATCGCGGCTTTTTTCGTGCCGATTCCGCGTCCCGGTCTGACATTCCGGCGCATACCGCGGATAATCACCGGTCCAGCCGCTATGTCGGCGCGATGCATCCGGACGCGATGGCCATTCACTCTTCCGTACTCGACCTGATCGGCGACACCCCCATCGTCAAGGCCAGCAAGCTCGACACCGGCGTGTGCGAGCTGTACCTGAAGCTGGAAAGCGCCAACCCCGGCGGCTCGATCAAGGACCGCATCGGCCTGTCGATGATCGAGGCGGCCGAGCGCCGCGGCGAACTCAAGCCCGGCGCGGTGCTGGTCGAAGGCACCGCCGGCAACACCGGCATCGGCCTGGCCCTGGTCGCCCAGCAGAAAGGCTACAAGCTGATCCTGGTGGTGCCGGACAAGATGAGCCGGGAGAAGATCTTCAACCTCAAGGCGATGGGCGCCGAAGTGGTACTGACCCGCTCGGACGTGGCCAAGGGCCATCCCGAGTACTACCAGGACCTAGCCGCGCGCCTCGCCGCCGAGACCCCCGGCGCCTACTTCGTCAACCAGTTCGGCAACCCCGACAACCCGGCCGCGCACGAGTTCGGCACCGGGCCGGAGATCCTGCGGCAGATGGACGGCAAGCTGGACGCGATCGTATTCGGCTGCGGCAGCTCCGGCACCATGACCGGCCTGTCGCGCGCCTTCGCCGCCGCCTCGCCGCACACCGAACTGGTGCTGGCCGACCCGGTCGGCTCGATCCTGACCGAGTACATCGAGCAGGGCACGGTCAGCGAGAAGTCCGGCAGCTGGCTGGTGGAGGGCATCGGCGAGGACTTCCTGCCGGCCATCTCCGATTTCTCGCGGGTCAAGAAGGCCTATTCGATCAGCGACGCCGAGAGCTTCCACACCGCGCGCGAGCTGCTGGCCAAGGAGGGCATCCTCGGCGGCTCCTCGACCGGCACCCTGCTGGCCGCGGCGCTGAAGTACTGCCGCGCGCAGACCGAACCCAAGCGGGTGCTGGTGTTCGTCTGCGACACCGGCAACAAGTACCTGTCGAAGATGTACAACGACTACTGGATGCTGGACAACGGCTTCCTGGAGCGCCCGCAGCACGGTGACCTGCGCGACCTGATCCTGCGCCCGTACAGCCAGCGCGACACCGTGGTGGTCGGCCCCAACGACCTGCTGACCACCGCCTACCAGCGCATGAAGCTGTACGACGTGTCGCAGCTGCCGGTGATGGATGGCGACCAACTGGTGGGCATCGTCGACGAAAGCGACGTCTTGTTGCACGTCTATGGCGACGAGGCCCGCTTCCGCGACCCGGTCTCCACGGCCATGGTCAGCAAGCTCGACCGGCTCGACGTGAAATCGCCGATCGAGGCCCTGCTGCCGGTGTTCGACCGCGGCCAGGTCGCCATCGTGATGAACGACGGCGCCTTCCTCGGCCTGATCACCCGCATCGACCTGCTCAACTACCTGCGCCGCCGCGTCCAGTGACGGTGCCTCGTGGACGGCTCCCGGTACAGGGGGCCGTTCAGACCTCGCTGCTAGAATCACGCCCCTTCTCCGGGAACCCCTCATGACGGACCACACGTCCAAACCCAATGGCGACGGCCCTGCGCTGTCGCTGGCGACCCTGGCGATCCATGGCGGCCAGCATCCGGACCCGTCCACGGGCGCGGTGATGCCGCCGATCTATGCGACCTCCACCTACGCCCAGTCCAGCCCCGGCGAACACCAGGGCTTCGAGTACTCGCGTACCCACAACCCGACCCGCTTCGCCTACGAGCGCTGCGTCGCCGCGCTGGAAGGCGGCTCGCGCGGCTTCGCGTTCGCCTCCGGCATGGCCGCCACCTCCACGGTGATGGAGCTGCTGGACAGCGGCAGCCACGTGGTGGCGATGGACGACCTGTACGGCGGCAGCTACCGCCTGTTCGAACGCGTGCGCAGGCGCACCGCCGCGCTGGACTTCAGCTTCGTCGACCTGACCGATCCGGCTGCGTTCGCAGCCGCGATCACGCCCAAGACCCGGATGGTGTGGATCGAAACCCCCACCAACCCGATGCTGAAGATCGTCGACATCGCCGCGATCGCCGCGATCGCGCGCCAGCACGGCCTGCTGGTGGTGGTGGACAACACCTTCGCCTCGCCGATGCTGCAGCGCCCGCTGGAACTGGGCGCGGACATCGTCGTGCACTCGGCGACCAAGTACCTCAACGGCCACTCGGACATGGTCGGCGGCATCGCCGTGGTCGGCGCCAATGCCGAACTGGCCGAGCAGCTGGCGTTCCTGCAGAACTCGGTGGGCGGCGTACAGGGCCCGTTCGACAGCTTCCTGGCGCTGCGCGGACTCAAGACCCTGCCGCTGCGGATGCGCGCGCATTGCGACAACGCGCTGGTGCTGGCGCAGTGGCTGGATACCCACTCGGCCGTGGAGAAGGTGATCTACCCGGGCCTGGCCTCGCATCCGCAGCACGCCCTGGCGCAGCGGCAGATGTCCGGCTTCGGCGGCATCGTCTCGATCGTGCTCAAGGGCGGCTTCGACGCGGCCAAGCGCTTCTGCGAGAAGACCGAGCTGTTCACCCTGGCCGAATCGCTGGGCGGCGTGGAAAGCCTGGTCAACCATCCTGCGGTCATGACCCATGCCTCCATCCCGGTCGCCCGCCGCGAACAGCTCGGCATCAGCGACGGCTTGGTGCGGTTGAGCGTGGGGGTCGAGGATGTGGGGGATTTGCGGGTGGATTTGCAGCGGGCGTTGGAGGCGCAGCAGTAGGTATGTTGCAGCAGCAGAGACGCCCGAGCATCTTGTCTAGTTTGAGGACCGGGTTGCTAGGCTTGAATCTTCAGGCATGGATACGTCGCCAGCCATATCTGCAACGTATTTATCGCCTGTTTCCGCGAGGGTTCCGTGATCAGCTTATCGCGCTTCTCTCTGCGCGATCGGTCGCACAAACTCGTTTCCAGCGGACGAGTGCCTGGGATGCTGCGCAAGGTGCCGCTAGGCCTTGGCAGGCGAAGATGAACAGCCCCTCTTTGCGGTCTCCAGGAGTCAATATCCTGGGCTATATCCGCGGTGAATTCGGTCTGGCAGAGAGTGCGAGGATGTATGCGCGTGCGCTGATCGACGCGGGCGTGCCTGTGGCGTTGTACGACATCGACCTGGGAATGCCGCATTCGTGGGGAGACCACAGCATGGATGGATTCATCGACGAAAGGCTACCGCATCCGGTGAGCATCGTGTTCGTGAATCCCGATTATCTGGAGGCGGCGCTTGAGCATGTAGGAAAGACGCGGATGGAAAACCGATACGTGATCGTCTGCTGGTTCTGGGAGCTGGAGAAGATTCCGGATGCCTGGCAGGAGGCGATTCGTCATGTGGATGAGATCATGGTCGCGTCGAAGTTCATCGAAGATGCGTTCCGCCGCATCACCGAGAAGCCCATCATGCGGCTGCCTCTGCCGCTGTCGGCCGTGCATGACAGTGGCCTTCAGCGGCCTGACTTCGGCCTTGATTCGGATAAATTCCTTTTTCTCTGCAGCTTCGACTTCCACTCCTTTATTGCTCGCAAGAATCCGCATGCTGTCGTGCGGGCGTTCCTTGCCGCATTCCCGCCCGGACGCGACGACGTGCGCCTTCTTGTGAAGTCGAGCAACGGCCATCTGCATCCCGACAGCATGCGCGATTTGCTCAACGTCGTGGCCGGCGATCCTCGTATCATGGTGCGTGACGAGGTCATAGACCGAGGCCATGTGCACGCGCTTCAGCGCTGCTGCGATGCCTATGTCTCTCTGCACCGCGCCGAGGGCTTTGGCTTGGGCTTGGCGGAATGCATGGCACTAGGCAAGCCAGTAATCGCGACCGGCTGGTCGGGCAACATGGAGTTCATGGATTCGACGAACTCCTGCCTTGTGGATTACGAGCTGGTCCCTGTGGCAGAAGGAGACTATCCGGATTCGGATGGTGCGCGCTGGGCCGAGGCCGATGTGGCGTGCGCGGCCGAGGCAATGCGGCGGCTCGCCGACGACCCGGTGCGTGCCCGCGCGCTTGGCGAGGTGGCGAAGCGCCAGGTTTGCCGTCATCTTTCGCCGGAGCGGGCGGCGCAGCGCTTGTTGGCAAGAATCGTGGAAGTGGTGCCGGAGTCGAGCTAAGTCCCGGCGCGCTAGGATCGAGCCCTGTCGATGGGGTAGCAGGAATTTCGTGGGTGGATGTTCGTCCGACTCGCTAACAAGTAATTGGAGAGGTACAGATTTTGGACATGATGCGGTCCGTATGGGCCTACCGCTACTTTATCCTGTCGTCGATTAGGAACGACCTCAGGATGCGCTTTGTCAGAAGCAAGTTGGGTGCGTTGTGGATGATCATCCATCCGCTCATGCAGGTTCTTATCTTCGCCACGATCCTATCCGAGGTTTTGGCCGCCAAGTTGCCCGGCGTTAACAACAAATACGCATATGCACTTTATCTCATGTCCGGCACCCTGTGCTGGAGCATGTTTACGGAAACCATCAGTCGGTGTGTGTCGCTGTTCGTCGAGAATGGCAACCTGATGAAGAAGTTGGCGTTCCCCCGGATCTGCCTACCCCTCATCGCTGGCGGCGCAATGCTTGTAAACAACCTGCTGTTGTTGGTCGCTATCTTTGTGGTGTTCGCGGTGCTGGGTCACTTCCCTGGCGCTCAGACAGTTTGGCTGCTTCCGCTGATACTGCTTACATTGTGGTTTGCCATGGCAATCGGCTTGTTGCTCGGCGTGTTCAATGTATTCGTTCGCGACATCGGGCAGGTCGTTCCTGTCGTACTGCAAGCCCTGTTCTGGCTGACTCCGATTGTCTATAGCATCAACATCCTCCCCGCTGCGGTACAGGAGTTGTTCCGACTCAATCCACTGTATCCATTGGTGACCAGCTATCAGCGTGTCCTGCTGTACGACCAGGCCCCAGTCTGGCGAGACCTGCTGCCTATGGCACTGAGTACCGTCGTGCTTGCGTTCGCTTCGCTGGTGGTGTTCCGTCGCGCGAGTCAGGAAATGGTGGATGCCCTATGAGTGGCGTGATGCGCGTTGAGGGTGTGGGCAAGTCCTACCGGGTGTGGGGCAGTGAATGGCTTCGCGCTGCGAACTGGTTTGGATTACCCGTTCATCCGAAGGAAGAGCACTGGGTACTGCGCAATGTGTCGTTCGCGATCACGCCTGGGGAATCCGTGGGCGTGGTGGGGCGCAATGGAGCGGGCAAGAGCACACTGCTCAAGCTGATCACTGGTACCGTTCAGCCGACCGAGGGGCGCATCACGCGTGGCGGGCGCATTGCCGCGATCCTGGAACTAGGCATGGGCTTCAACCCCGATCTGAGCGGCCGCGAGAATGCCAGGCATTCGGCGGGCCTGATGGGCTACACCCTGCAACAGATCGACGAGGTGATTCCGGTAATTCAGGAATTCGCGGAGATCGGCGAGTATTTCGACGAGCCGGTGCGGACTTACTCCAGCGGCATGCAGGTGCGCGTCGCGTTCGCTGTCGCGACTGCCTTCCGCCCGGATATTCTAATCGTCGACGAGGCGCTGTCTGTCGGCGATGCCTACTTCCAGGCCAAGTGCTTCCGCCGAATCCAGGAATTCAAGGAGCAGGGAACCACCCTGATCCTGGTTAGTCATGCGGTGGGCGACATCGTCAAACATTGCGACCGAGTGATCTTCATCAAGGACGGTGGAGTGCACGCCGACGGACCTGCACGCGAGGTGTCTAACCTGTACCTGGACGAGTTGTTCGGCAGGAAGTCCGTCGTCGCCGCCCATCCGCTCGAAGCCGTCGCGGCAGCAGCGGAAATGGGGGCCAGCAACGAGGACATCTTCCACACCCGCCCCTACTACAATCGCGGCGAACACCGGTGGGGCCAGGGCGGAGCACGTATCGTCGATTACATGGTGGTCAGTGGCGGGCAGCACTTCCCTTCGCGCCTGGATAGCGGTGCCAAGACCGAGTTCTACATGAAAATCGCCTTCGACGATAATGTCGAGAGCGTGGTCCCGGGTTTCCTGCTGAAAACGCTCGAAGGCCTTTTTCTCTACGGCACCAATTCGTTCCTTTCCAGTGAAGGTCGCGACCGGATAACAGCCAAGGCAGGCGACGTGGTGGTGTGCAAGTTCACCCTGCCGCTCGATCTCAACCAGGGTCACTATATGGTTTCGCTTGGAGTTTCCAGCGGCGATCCACTGGCTGAGCTCGTGCCGCTAGATCGCCGCTATGACGCACTGCTGCTGGATGTCGGGCGCGCCATGCAGTTCTGGGGGATCGTCGATATGAAGGCCGGCTTCGGTGTCATCGAGGCGTCGGCATGAATCGACGGGCAGCCATCTCATTTTCGCTGGGGTCTGGCCGATGAGCGACAATCTCACCCTGGCTAGTCTGGTGGCAGCGCTGCCGGAGAAGTACCAGCCCATCTATGGTCATCCTGAGCTATCCGGCGACGTGTCGCGCGGTTGCGAGGATCGTCTCGTATTGATCCGCGATTGTGCGAAACGCCTTGAGCAGGCACTGGGGCGGCGGCTACGCGTGCTCGATTTGGGCTGTGCTCAAGGCTATTTCTCTCTGAACATGGCCGCAGATGGTCACAGTGTCCATGGCGTGGATTTTCTTGATCGTAACGTGGCCGTGTGCCAGGCGTTGGCGAGCGACAGCGGATTGGCCAGCGCGGCATTCGAGTGCGCGAGCATCGAGGACTTTGTGGCCAGGCTGCAGCCGGGCCTGTACGACATAGTGTTCGGGCTGAGCGTGTTCCATCACCTGGTTCATGCGCATGGGATGGACCAGGTGCGTGGATTGCTCGGGAAGCTCGCGGCCAGCACCTCGGCCGCGATCTACGAGTTGGCGCTGCGCGAAGAGCCCCTTTACTGGGGGCCTTCCCAGCCCGAGCGGCCCGAGGAACTGCTGCAGCCCTACGCATTCCGGCGGGTGCTTGGTTTCCAGTCCACCCATCTATCCGGAATTGAGCGACCGATCTATTTCGCCAGCGCTCGATACTGGTATCTCGGCGATGAACTCTCAAAAATCATCGCCATGCGCTTCGAGTCTCATTCCGACGCCATGGGCAGCCATCGCGGAACGCGTCGGTACTTCTTCGGCGAAGGCACGATCCTCAAGCAGCTGGCGCTGGACGACGAGGCCCGGGGGGCGCTGAACCTGCTCGAGTACGAGCGGGAGGTGGCGTTCTTGTCCAATGTCCCGCTCGGCTTCAACGGTCCCCGCCTGTTGCGCACCCTTCGCGACGATCGCACCGCCTGGATCGCCCGCGAGATGCTCTCTGGCACGCTGCTCTCGGAGATGATCTCGGCCCATGAACCCTACGCTTACGAGCAGGTACTCGACGCGCTGCTGGCGCAACTCGTGGTTCTGGAAGATGCGGGCCTGTACCACAACGATGTGCGTTGCTGGAATATCATCGTTTCGCCAGAGAACATCGTTTCGCTGATCGACTACGGTGCGATCTCTGCGGATGCAGTCGACTGCGCATGGCCAGACGATCTGTTCCTCTCCTTGTTGATCACATTTCGCGAGGTGATCCAAGGCCACGTCCAGAAGCCTGATCCGTTGCGTCGGCCGCTGCTGGACCTGGCGGTGCTGCCCGGTCGCTACCGGAACGCGTTCCTTAAGTTGTTCGCGTTGCCTCGCCCGCAGTGGCGCTATCGGCTGTTGCAGGGGTTCGTCTCGCAGGCTGGCGACGAAGAACCACTTCCGCCATGGACAACGCTGGTGTCCGCCTATGAGCGCGGACTGCTGACGTACGAGCGCGCCTACGCGACGATTGGCCGCGAGCGTGCAGGACTGCAGCAAGAGCTGACGGAGTCACTCGAAAATGCGCACCGTTGGTTCATGCTTGCCAACGAGCGCGAAGAAGCACTTGCTCGGTTCGGTGACGGGCGAGCACAGGCGGTCGTGCTGCAGGACGACGAAAAAGAGCATTTGATTGCGCGCTTGGTCCAGGAGAAAGACCAAGCGGTAGCAGAGGCGGTTCTGCAAGGGCAACGTGCTGCGGAAGCGCTGCGTCAGCAGCACGAGTCGGCGATCGCGGAATTGCTCGAAGAAAAGCAGAAGACGGTCTCGGAATGGAATTGGCAGCACGAGTCGGAAGGGGCGCGCATTTCCGCAATCCGGCGTCGCATGGAGTTGTTGCACGCATGTAACGCTGATTATCGGCACGAAGCGGACCAGGCTAAGGCTGCGCTTGAAGCGTCTCTGTCCAATGCGCATCACTGGTACCTGCGCGCTGTCGATGCGGAAAGGCGGCTCGCTGTGGTTCTTGCCAGCCGTTCGTGGCGGCTCACCAAGCCAATCCGCTTCGCTACCCGCCTGGTGAGGGCACCGGCGACAGCTAGCCGACGTCTTGCTGTCGCGGGCATCCGTCGAGTCATGCGGCGGCCGTTGCTGGCTCGATCGATGAACGCGGTGCTCAAGCGCGTGCCTGCTTTGCACTCGCGTCTGCGCCGCGTCGCGGTACAGGAACACATCTTTGACGCTGGCGCGTCTGCGCCGCCTCCCTCGTTGGGGCAGGTGGGATCGTTCACCGATGCGGATCGCAACGTCGCACTGTCGAGGCTTACAGTGCATGGAAGACAATGGTTTGAGAAGCTCAAGGCTGAGCATTCGGGGATGAATTGATGCGCATTGTGATCGACCTGCAGGGGGCTCAGTCGGAGAGCCGCTACCGTGGCATCGGGCGCTACAGCCTTTCGCTGGCGCTGTCGGTTGCTCGGCAAGCTGCAAACCATGACGTACATCTGGCGCTCAATGGCGGGTTCGCAGACTCCATCAAGGAGATTCGCGGCACGTTCGCAGGCGTTCTTCCCGCGGCGAACATTCATGTCTGGCATGTGCCAATGCCGGTCATCGCAAAGGAGTCGGAGAACCGCGCGCGACTCGAGCGCGCATGTGTGATCCGCGAGGCGGCGCTCGCCGCGCTGGAGCCGGACATAATTTTCGTCTCCAGCCTGTTCGAAGGATTTCTGGATAACTCCGTAGTCAGCGTCGGGCGCCTCAGCGGGGTGCCTACGGTCGTCGCTCTTTACGACCTCATTCCTTACCTGAATCCGGAGGTCTATCTGGATCCGGATCCGAGCTATCGCGAGTTCTACGAGCAGAAGATCAAGGAGCTCAAGACGGCACATGCATTGTTTTCGATCTCCGAGAGTTCTTCGCGGGAGGCAATCGAGGTCGTCGGCTGCGATCCGGAGCGGTTGTTCAACATCTCGGCAGCGTGCGATCCGGTGTTCCGTCTGCTCGAGTGCGACGACAGAATCCGGCATGAGGTCCGGCGTAGGTTCGGACTGACCGGCGGCTTCATCCTGTACGCCGGCGGGTCGGACTACCGTAAGAACCTTATGCGTTTGTTGCAGGCCTACGCCGGGCTCGCGCCGGAGTTGAGGAGGGAAAATCGGCTGGTGCTCGCGGGACGCATGCATGCGCCGCATGTGGACGAACTTAGCCGGGCAATGGTCCAGTTGGGTCTGGCCGATGGCGACGTGCAGTTTACCGGCTATGTCACGGACGAAGAGCTTGTGGGTCTCTACAACGAGTGCAGCCTGTTCGTGTTCCCATCGTGGCATGAGGGCTTCGGCCTCCCGGTCGTCGAAGCGATGGCGTGCGGCGCCCCGGTGATCGCTTCCAATGCATCGAGCGTGAAGGAGATCGTGCTGGAACCGACGGCGCTGTTCGACCCGATGGACGTGGATTCCATCCGGGAGCGCATGGCGGCCACCTTGCGGTCGGAATCAGCGATGGCTGTGCTGCGCCGGTACTCGGCGCTGCGGTCCCAGGATTACTCATGGGACCGAGTGGGCGCCAGCTTCATTGCCGCATGCGAGCAACTGCACGAAGGGCGGAGCATACATGCCTACCGCGATGATGCGCTGAGGGACCTGCCGCGACAGCTCGTCAAGCTTGGGCCAATCGACGACGCGGACATGATGGCGTTGGCCGATGCAATCGACCGCTCGATCGGCCCCGCGCGCCCGAAGATCATGATCGATGTCTCCGAGTTGGCTGAGCACGACCATAGGACGGGCATCCAGCGCGTCACGCGCGCAATCGTTTCGAAGTGGACGAAGATCCCGCCGGTTGGCTATCAGGTGCGGCTGGTGAGGGTAGATCGTGCAAGCGGACGCTACGTTTGCGCAAACCAGTACGCAAGGACGTTGTTTGGTGAGGACCTGGGAGAAGATGAACCGCTAGTCTGCCATGCGGGAGATATCTATTTCGGCCTCGATCTGGTGGGCGACTGCGTGTCTTTGTTGCCGGAGTGGTTCGACTACTTTCGTGCCAGCGGCGCGAAAATCTGCTTTGTCGTCTACGACATCCTGCCTATCCGAAATCCCGATTGGTGGCCACAGCCCGGCGGACAGATGCATGAGCGTTGGCTGCGCGACATCCTGGGAGTGTCGGACCAACTGATCTGCATCTCGCGCGCGGTGGCCGACGATGTTGCCGCTTGGGTAGAGGAAGCCGAGATCAAAACCGCTGCAAGGATCGATTGGTTCCACCTGGGTGCAGACATCGACGAAAGCCAACCGACCAAAGGCCTGCCGCCCAACGCGGTGCAGGTGCTGGCTCGTATCGAGCGCAGCACCAGCTTCCTAATGGTGGGCACGCTCGAGCCGCGGAAGGGACACTCGCAGGTACTGGATGCCTTCGAAGAACTCTGGGGGCAAGGATGCGAATACGTACTCGTGATCGTCGGCAAGAAAGGCTGGTTGGTTGACGAGTTGAGCGAGCGCCTTTCCCAGCACCCGCAAGCCAATCACAATCTGTTCTGGTTGCAAGGCGCCAGTGATGAGTATCTGGATCAGATCTACGCCAGTAGCACCTGTCTCATCGCGGCATCGGAGGGTGAGGGCTTCGGGCTGCCCTTGATCGAGGCGGCGCAGCGCGGAAAGCCTATGATCGCGCGCGACATTCCGGTGTTTCGCGAGGTCGCCGGTTCGCATGCGTTTTACTTCGATGGACGCAGCGCCTTGAACATTGCCAATGCCCTGTTGCGCTGGGTGGCCATGTATCGAGAGGGCAGCCATCCGCGCTCTGACGCAATGCCTTGGCTGACGTGGAGCCAGAGCGCTGATCACCTTGCGGCCGTGCTCGTGGAGACTACTTCCAAGGCAACGCCGGGTCAGCCAAGGTGGCCACGCGAGATGAACTATACTTCTGGGACGTAGCACGACGTATGGCTGCTGGTCCCGCGGTGGAAGGCGCAAGTGCGGTGTCATGGATTACAAATGCAGAGCAGAGAGAGACAATGAGCAATAAGAAGGCGATCATCACCGGGGTTACAGGTCAGGACGGTGCGTACCTGGCAGAGCTTTTGCTCTCGAAGGGCTACGAGGTCTTCGGGACCTATCGCCGAACCAGTTCGGTGAATTTCTGGCGGTTGGATGAGGTTGGTGCGTCAGGTCATCCTAATTTGAAGCTCGTCGAGTACGATCTGACCGACCTCGGTGCAACCATTTCAATGGTGCAGAAGATCCAGCCGGACGAGATATATAATTTGGCAGCGCAGAGCTTTGTCGGCGTCAGTTTCGAGCAGCCGACCACTACTGCGCAAATCACTGGCGTGGGCGCGCTGCATTTACTTGAGGCGATCCGTCTGATCGATCCGAGGATTCGCTTCTATCAAGCGTCTACGTCTGAAATGTTTGGCAAGGTGCAGGCTATTCCACAGGTAGAGAGTACGCCTTTCTACCCGCGTAGCCCTTATGGTGTTGCGAAGCTCTATGCGCACTGGATCACGGTGAACTACCGCGAGAGCTATAACATCTTCGGTTCGAGCGGCATCCTCTTTAATCACGAGAGCCCGCTGCGCGGACGCGAGTTCGTGACCCGTAAGATCACCGATTCAGTTGCCAAAATCAAGCTGGGGCAATTAGATGTGCTTGAACTGGGCAACCTCGATGCCAAACGTGATTGGGGTTTCGCCAAGGAATATGTTGAAGGCATGTGGCGAATGCTGCAGGCAGACCACGCTGATACTTTTGTCCTTGCAACGAATCGAACGGAGACAGTGCGCGACTTTGTACGCATGGCGTTCAAGGGTGCTGGCATCGAGGTTGATTTTCGTGGGCAGGATCTGCAGGAAATAGCGGTGGACGTCGCTACCGGCGAAACCCTCGTTCGCATCAACCCGAAATTCCATCGTCCTGCGGAAGTGGATCTCCTGATCGGCGACCCGGCGAAGGCTGAGCAGCTGCTTGGCTGGAAGCCGAAAACGACGCTGGAGCAGTTGTGCCAGATGATGGTGGAAGCTGATCTAAAGAGGAACGAGCGTGGTTTCTCCTTCTGACCTGGCTGGCAAGAGGATCCTGGTGACGGGGGCGTCGGGTTTCACCGGGCGTTACGTCACGTCGGAGTTGAAGGCGCAGGGTTGTCACCTCATTGGACTGGGAACTCACAAAGACATCGTTGACGACTGGGCGGGCGCGCTGATTCCTGCGGACGAGTACCACCAAGCGGATCTCCGTGAGGTGGGGGCGCTGCGTGAGGTATTGACGAAATGCCGGCCGGACATGATCGTCCATCTCGCGGCGTTAGCATTTGTTGCGCACGGTCGGGTTGAAGATTTCTATAATGTAAATCTTCTCGGTACCCGTAACCTGCTGCAGGCAATCGATGATTCAGGCCTCGCGCCGGAGTGCGTTTTGCTCGCCAGCAGTGCCAACGTCTATGGCAACTCATCAACCCATCTGCTTGATGAGCATGTGCCTGCTTCGCCGGCGAACGATTACGCCGTAAGCAAGCTGGCGATGGAATATGTAGCACGCCTTTGGCGGCCGCGGTTGCCGATTGTGACCGTCAGGCCCTTCAACTACACGGGACTCGGGCAGGCCGACAATTTCCTCATTCCAAAGGTGGTGTCTCACTTTGTCCGGCGTGATCAAAGGATCGAGTTGGGCAACCTGGATGTGGAGCGCGATTTTGGAGACGTGCGCTCGGTCGCGAACTCCTATAGACGGCTGCTGCAGGCACCAGCCGCGATCGGTCGCACTGTCAATATCTGCTCCGGCAACACGCATTCGTTGCAAGATGTCATTGCACTTTGTAAAGAATCCACCGGCCACTCGCTGGAGGTCGTGGTAAATCCAGCATTCGTGCGGCCGAATGAAGTGAAGGTGCTGAGAGGCGACAATCGGCTCTTGAAAAGCATCATTGGAGATTGGTCGTGCCCGCCTCTCCGTGACACCCTCGATTGGATGCTCCGAGCCGCGTGACGCTAGAGGGATGCGTCAGCTGTCTATATCAAAAGTGCTGCGCGCGAGCTGTAGCAAACAGCTCGCGCGCCGAACTTTGATCATGATGCGCTGCGTTCCTGCTGTTGTACGAAAAGCCTGGGGTTGCGCCAGGCTTGCACCCCATCCACTCGAATTCGTGGCGCACCGTCAGCAATGTCGAAGATGGCCGCGCGCTCCATTTCCAGCTGCCATGCAGCCGCGGTGAATGCTTCGAACAAGCGGCCTTCGATCTGCTTCGTGTGGGTGCCGATCAGGATGTAGGCGACCTTCTCGCTCAGTAAGGACAATGTCTGTTCCACGAGGTCTGCTTCTCCTCCTTGGATGTCGACATGCAACAGGTCGATCCGTGGATACCGTTCCAGCAGTTCGGCTAGCGACAGCATCTGAATTTCATCGTGCGACCCGGCTTCTACCGCTTGGCTGCGCTGCTCCTCGGACGCGCCGAAGATTGGCTCGCTGCCCCATGTCGTACCAGGCACATCCTGGCGTGGGAACAATGCGATTCCGCTTGTCGCTGCCGCCACGCCACGGCGGAGGTCGATCTCGTCGTCCGCAAAACCGTTGGTACCCAGAGCTTCGCGCGCGAACTGGACATGATCACCATCGCCTTCGATGCCGATCACCTTGACCTTGCGCCCGCTCTTCCGCGCAGCGACGCCGGTGTTGTTCATCCAGCATCCCCAGCCGCATCCCAATTCCGCCATGGTGAAGCTTTCGCCCGCCAAGTCGACGGCGCGCAATGCTGCACCCCATTCGGCGATGTCTGCATGCCAGTTCGCCGGAATCGGCAATGGCTCTACTTCGCCCGCGCGCGCGGATAGGATTGTCGGGAAGAACTTCGGATCGATCGCCACGCCAAGGAAATTAACCAGATAACCAGGCTTGGGCTCCGGATTCTTTGCCGCATGGCTGCGCATCACTGCTACTGCGTCGAACGCGCTTGTGTAATGAAAAAACGGGCTTTGCGCCGTCTTCTGCGGATTTTCGCGCTTGCCGGTATATTCCTCCGACCCCAGGATGGTCAGGCGCAAGTCGCGAATGGTCGCCAGATTGAGCTTGGCTTCGATCGCCTGTTCGTTCTCTGGCTCACGATCGAGCAGGAGCCGATACGCCCATTTCACTGCCTCTGTGGAATTCTGCGCCATTATCTAAAACCAAAAGAAAGACTTCCGGCAGTATAGCCAAAACATCACGTTGGCGCTGCTTCTCTCGGCGGGCGGAGGCGTCTTAGCTACGAATGTGGCGAAAATTCCAGGGACACCAGGCCGATGCCAAGCTCCCGAGTGTCCTGGGAAAGGCCCAGGCTCGCAGGAGAAGCGGGTTTGTCGTATCGCAACTCCACAAGGACGTCTGCGCCCGCCGGTAGCGCCGGCAACCTGATAGGCACGACTGCAGGTTGGGGTTCAGAGGCGGTCATGGTGCGTGTCTGCCATGGGCCACCGTTCACCCGTGCGGAGACCGTCATCGCATGCCGCTCGCCGTGCCAAAGTCCGTTGGCGCGCAGTATCAGCGCCGCCCCCTGGGCCGCAGGCCGCTCCAATCGGAGATGAAGGCTTGAGTGCATTCCAAGCGACCAAACGCCCCATGGCTCGTCGGACGACCACCCATCGCCAAGGTACGCGCGCAATTCGGTGGGGCCTGCTGGCTGTGTCGCCGACAGCACCCCTTTCATCGATGCGACATCTTCCAGATTGACAGAAAAATACGTCGGTTCTTGCGGTAGCAACGGAAACTGGCTGCCAATGAGCTTGGCCCCGGCGGCGGCGGTGAGGCCACAGGCGCCGGCAGGGTACAGCGCGACATGGCTTTCGGTTCCTGGAAGAAACAGGGCTTTGCGACAACCCTGGCCGAGCACGAGAGCGGGGCCCGGGGGCGTGCGCTCTCCCAGCTGTGCGTTGCGTTCGGCGAAGACTTCCGGGCTCGGATTCCATAGCCAAGGTGCGTGCCCGTAGATCAGCGAAGCGGCACGGCTCGGACTGGTGTAGGACTCGGGCTTGTTTGGCAGGTAGTCGCGAACCCCGATGGTGGCGGCAACCATTGCAACAAACCAGCAGGCGCGGGCGATCCAGCGGTTCAGGCGGCTCGCCGACAGAGGCTTCAACAATGCAACGATGGGGTAGAACAGACAGAGATACCAAAGGCCGTATCGCGCTGGACCTGCGGTGCCACCCGAATTGATGTTGGTCGTGGCCGCCTGAGCGGCCATTGCTGCCAGCACGAAGATGGCCGTGAACGCTGCCATGCTCGGCCTTGGCAGCGGAAGCCGGCGGCGGTACAGCCCGTGCGCTGCAAGGACAAGGAGGAGCACGCCAAGCGGCCAATTCGGGAGCAGTCCGACGTCGGGGTCGAGCAGGTATTGAATAGACGAAAAGACGTCCAGATGCGATACCTCGGCGCCCTTGTTGATCAATTGCGGAGTGAGGCCCCCATAGCGCGAGAAATAATAGAGCGGATGGAGTAGCGCGATGATCGCCGCCATGACGAGCGCCAATGTATCCATCAGACCCGGCGCGGGGTCATCCTCAGTGCGATAGGCTGCAAGGGCAAACAGGCATGCCGCAATGGCGGGAAGAACGAAGCTGATGTTCTGAGTGGTCACCATCGCCAGTAATAACCCGGAAAAGGCCCACTGCCGCTTCAATGCCAGGCAAACTGCAGCCGTCGTCAGTACAACGGTGAACAACTCGGTGTGAACCTTGTTGACGTACCACAGCGCTGGCGACGTGACGATCAGCGCTGTTGCGGCAAGCATGCCTTTGAAACCGTGCGTACGAAAACACAGCAGCAGCAGCCCCGCGATCAGTAGGGCGTGCAGCAGCATGAAGCGCGCATGAGAGGCGTCGGCCAGCCCTAGATACTTCCCCGGTGCGCTGGCCACGCTCGCCATCAGGGGATAGAACCAGAAATGGTTGAAGTCGGTCTCGCCCTCGCGCGTGAGCGGCACGTAAACAGATTTGAGTTGATCGGCTGTCTGCAGGGAAGCCACGCTCCCCTGCTTCCAGATTTGCTCATATGCCGCCCAGGTGGGAGCCGCAACGAATGGCCTGTGCTCCTGACTGACGGCCAGTTCCATAGCGTAGTACTCGGCCCCGTCTCCGATTCGCACAGCCGGCAATCGTGCCAACACAACGTATATGAGGGAGGTGAGGATGAGCATTGCGATCAGGTAGGTGAGCGCTACCCGGAGCCTGCGTTGCGCCGGAGAAAGTCGGCGCAGGACGTCGTCCGCGCCCTGCACGACATATTCCGTGCTCACCCGGCGGGCCGCTCCGTGGAGAGGATGCTGCGCGCCAGGTCGCGGCCTTCGCGTACTGCGTAGTTGGTGCCGCGATCCTCCGGATAAACCTGGGCCATACTGGTAACGAAGGTATTCGCCAGCGGCGTGGCTCGTCCTGGCACCAGCTGCGAATAGTGCTTCTCGGCGATCGGCTGCGCGTAGTCGGCTCGCCACACATGAACGTCTTGGATCCAGCTGCGGTCGAACTCGGGAAACATCTTCTTCAGGTGTGGCACCGAGAAATCGAGCAGTTCCTCGTCGCTCATCGTATACATCTCGTGGCTCGGCGGCAGATACTTGGACAGATACACGATGTGGCGGCCGCCGTAAGAGCTTGGCGGCTCGAAATTGGTGTGTTCGATGACGCCTACGTAAGGGAAGCCGGGGTCGTTGACGTTGAGCCAGTATGTATCGGACAAGCTGCGATCCAGGCTGAGGACCATGCAGACATTGGACAGATAGCGGACGCGGCGCAGTCTCTGGAGATAGTCCTCGGGCACGCCCCCTTCGAGCAGATCTGCAGTGATCGGAAATGCAGTCGAAATCACTACATTCTCCGCGGCCACGGGACCGTCGCTCGTCTCGACGCCAGTCGCACGCCCGGCGTCGGTCATCACTCGGAGCGCTTCAGTCGATAGTCGAATCTGGCCACCAAGATTGACGATCTCTTTGCCTAGGCGGTTCGCCAGTTCCGCGAAGCCGCCCTTGTAATAGGCCAAGACCTCGTCGCCAGAACTGCTGCGGCTTCCGCCGCGAAGGACCAGCTTCTTCCAGAACCAGACTGCCGAAACATCATCGGCGACATCGCCGAACTTTCCGACCAAGAGCGGATCCCAGACGACGTCGTATGCCTTCTGCCCGCACAGGTCGATCAACCATTCCTTGGCACTCAGCTTCTCCAGTTGCTTCCAGTCCTTTACCGAGCGTGCACGGAGCACGGCGATGCCGAGCCGGATTCGGTCATGGAATGGCAGCGCCTTGAAGCGAAGCAGGTCCATCGGCGTGCTCAGCCGGAAGAACTGATCGGCGTAGTACATGCCGGTGCGGGTGGGCCTGAGCAGGATATTTTCCTGCTCGCCGAGTTCTTCGATCAGCTTGAAGATCTCCGCATCATTGTTGAACCAATGATGGTAGAACTTCTCAAGCACTTCATTGCCCACCTTGAAGCCGCCGGCGAGGCCGCCCAACTCGCCATCGCGCTCGATGACGACCACGCGCTTCCCGGCCTTGGCGATCTCATATGCCACAGACAGGCCGGCGAAGCCGCCGCCGACGACAGCAGTATGGAATTGGTTGCTCATTTGCTTGATTTGCCCATTGATGCTTTGAAAGTGATTGCCCGATTCAGCGAAAATTGCAGAATCAGCACGAAAAATAGCGTAGCGACTTTCGCAGGCAGCGGTGCCCAGCCGAGCACGCCTACCAGGAGCCATAACAGGGCGCTGGAGGCTAGATACCCGACCAAGGCGGCCGCGAAGAAGAGCCCGAGGCGCTGCAAGGTCTTGTCGTAGGCCTGGAATGTGAAATGCCGGTTCAGGGTGAAGCTGACGAGCGTGCCGGCGGCGTAGCCCGCTGCATTGGCCGCCTGGTAGTTGAAATCCAGCCAAACCAGCAGCGTATACAGTGACAAGTCGACCAGGACGCCAGTTCCCCCGCAAACGGCATACAGGACGAACTGACGCAGGCGCGGATCGGAAATGGCGGTGCGTAGCATCTTCATGCTTCCGACTCGTTCGAGTTGTCGTCGAAGTTCGCCGTTGTTTCGACTACCGCCTGCGGGCTTGCGTTCACGTGCCGGAGGACGCGGCCTACGTATTCGCCAATCACTCCGAGTGCGAGCAACTGCGCGCCACCGATAATCAGTGCCGATACGATCAGTGAGGACCAGCCAACCGGCATCGCGTTGATGGTGAATCGCTGGATGACGAAGGCCACGGCTAGCAGGAACCCAAGCGCGGAGAGTGCAATACCCATCAGTGACGCAAGCCGCAACGGCAACACGGAGAAACTGGTCGCCATCTTGAGCCACAGCGAAATCGACTTCCGCAGGCTATAGCCCGACTGGCCGTCGGCCCGCGCGTGGTGATCGATGGTGATGCTGGTGATCCGGCTCGTCGTGGTGAGAATGAGTCCATCCAGATAGACGTTAGGGCCGGTGAATTTGACCAATTCGTCACGTACGCCCGAGACCATGGCCCTGAACGGAGAGAGGTACAGTCCTCTTGGCTTGTCGAGCAGGCGAGTGGCCATCCGGTCGTTGAAGCTGCTTCCCAGGCGCTTCCACAGGGCGTGTCGCTTGGCGTGAAAGCTTGCGTAGCATACGTCATAGCTCGCGTCAAGGGCGCTCAGCAACTTAGGGATGTCTGTTGGCGAATGCTGCAGGTCATCGTCCATTGTGACGATGCGCTTGCCACGAGCCATGCGCAGCCCGCTCATGATCGCATTGTGCTGGCCGGCGTTCTTACGCAGACTAACAACCTTCCACCAGATCCTGTCCCGCGCTAGCTCAAGCAGGACTTCTCGAGACCGGTCTGGGCTGCAGTCGTTGACCAGGATCACTTCGAACGAATCGCCGAAGAGGGGAGGGAGCGTCTCCTCAAGCTTTTGCGCCAGTGCAGGCAGGATCGATTCGCTTCGGTAGACGGGAATGACGACCGAAAGCTCATACATCTCACGGCGCATCGGGGCGGCCATAGTATTTACGAAGAAGGCGCGCAGTGTAGCCGGTGCTGATGTCCAGCCCCAACCTATGCGATAGCGACAGCATCAGCTCGGGATCCGGTCGACTGCCGCCGCCTCGATCGATCAGTTCGCGCTGCGTACGAACCCCCATCACGGATTCGAGCATATCGATTAGCTCCGGCATGGTCACCACTTCGGGTGGCGCAATGTCGCCCAGCACGCGCATGGGACGTGGCTGGCGCAACAGCTCCAGGGTGATTGCTGCGACATGTTCCACATCGACGAGGCAGCGGATCGCCCCGGACCACAGCGGGATCTTCACGCCTTCGGCGATGCGGCTGGCCAGAAAGTTCGTCAATGTATTCGGATTTGCCGTATGGCCGACCACCTGCGGTAGTCGCAGAATGAGGTAGTCGTCGCGAGTGGCGACCTCCTCCTCCATCAACTTCTTGTGCCGAGCATAGGCACCTACGCCGCGATCGGGGTCAGCGATGCTGCAGGTACTGAAGTAGACGAAAGTGCCACGCGCCAATTTCAAATGCTCGGAGAGCAGCTTTTTCTCCCGCGCATAGGCTGCCGGATCGACTTCATTGGAGTTGGATACTCCGGACGCAAAGATGGTCGCGCCAAGCGTCTCTATTGCCTTTTGCTCGAACGCGGATGCGAGCAATCCGTTGCCTACGATCATAATTGCCGCTACTCGGGTTCCATTGATGGCCGCGGTCACCCTGACCCTAGGTCTCGGAGGGTTGTTGACCAACATGAATGTAGGGAGTGTAGGGATTTTTGCCGCAATTGTCCTGCCCGCGGCCATTCCCTGCTGTACGCGCTCGGCCGCGTTGGTGGCCGCCCCCGCTGGTTGCGGCCACGCGGAGCGCTGTGTTCAGCCCAGCGCCATTTCCAACTCCGGCAACAACGTGAACAAGTCACCTACCAAGCCGATATCCGCGATCTCGAAGATCGGCGATTCCGCATCCTTGTTGATCGCCACGATAGTGCCGGCGTCCTTGATCCCGGTCAGGTGCTGGATCGCGCCGGAGATGCCGATGGCCACGTACAGGTCCGGGGCGATGATCTTGCCGGTCTGGCCGACCTGCAGTTCGTTGGGCACGTAGCCGGCATCCACTGCCGCGCGCGAGGCGCCCACCGCCGCGCCGAGCTTGTCGGCCAGGCTGTAGATGTGCTTGAAGTTGTCCGCCGAGCCCACGCCGCGGCCGCCGGAGACCACGCGCTTGGCGCTCTGCAGGTCGGGGCGGTCGGACGTGCCTGCGGCCAGGCCGACGAAGCGGGTATGGGTGGGCAGCGTGGCGGTGACGCTGGCCGCTTCGATCGCCGCGCTGCCGCCCTGCGCCGCTTCCGGCCAGGAGGCGCTGCGCACGGTGGCGACCACGGTCTGGTCGGCCGGCGCCTGCACGCTGATGATCGCGTTGCCGGCGTAGATCGGGCGCTTGAAGGCGTAGTTGCCATCGACCGCCATCAGGTCGGAGATCTGGTTGACGCCGAGCAGTGCGGCGACCACCGGCATCAGGTCCTTGCCGAAGGTGGTGGAGGGGCCGAACACGTGGCTGTAGCCCTGCGCCAGCTGCGCGATCTGTGGCCCCAGCACCTGCGCGATGGCGTGTTCGTTGGCCGGGTCGGCGACGGTAAGCACGCGGCCGACGCCGGCGATCTGCGCGGCTTGGACGGCGACGGTGGCCGGGTCGGCGGCCAGCACCACGATGTCGATGGACTCCGGCGACAGCGCCTGCGCGGCGCTGACGGTCTTGGCGGTGGCCGCGTTGAGCTGGCCGTTCAGGTGTTCGGCGACGACGAGGATCTTGGCCATTACAACAACCCCTTCTGCTTGAGTGCGGCCACCAGTTCGGCGGCGTCCTTGACCATCACGCCGCGGCTGCGCTTGGGCGGCGGGGCGTAGTGGGTGGTGGCGAGGCTGTCGTTGGATTCCACGCTCAGGTCGGCGAAGGCCAGGGTCTGCAGCGGCTTGCTCTTGGCCTTCATGATGTCCGGCAGCTTGATGAAGCGCGGCTCGTTCAGGCGCAGGTCGGTGGTCACCACCGCCGGCAGGTCCACTTCCAGCGTTTCCAGGCCGGCGTCGACTTCGCGGGTCACCGTGGCCTTGCCGTCGGCGACGACCAGCTTGCCGGCGAAGGTCGCCTGCGGGCGGCCCCACAGCGTGGCCAGCATCTGCCCGGTCTGGTTGGCGTCGTCGTCGATCGCCTGCTTGCCGAGGATGACCAGGTCCGGCTGCTCCTGCTCGACCAGCTTGAGCAGCGTGCGGGCGGCGGTCAGCGGCTGGATCGCGGCGTCGGTGACGACGTGGATGGCGCGGTTGGCGCCCATCGCCAGGCCATTGCGCAGGTGTGCGGCGGCATCGGCCGGGGCCAGGGTGACGACCACGACCTCCGTGGCGATGCCGGCGTCGCGCAGGCGCAGCGCTTCTTCCAGGGCGATTTCGTCGAACGGGTTGGGGGAAAGCTTGACGCCCTCGGTCACGACGCCGGAGCCGTCCGGCTTGACCTGGATGCGGACGTTGTAGTCCACCACGCGCTTGTAGGCGACGAGGATTTTCATCTTGTACGAGATCCTTCAGCAGTGCGGGAAGGCCCGGCCGCGGCGGCTGGCACGGGGCAGTCGGTGGATTCTAACCGCCGGCGATGGACCATGCGAGGGCGTATGGTGGCGGCTTGGCATTGCTGCCCGAGCCTGAACCTGCGGCGCTGGGCAGAGGCGACCGTCCCGGGCAAAGCGTATATCCTGTCGGGTTTGGGACAGCGGAGCGCCCTGCAGCGCCCGATCAGGAGACGTGACAGTGGCTACTTGGCTTGTAACCGGCGGCGCCGGGTTCATCGGCGGCAATTTCGTGCTGGAGGCGGTGTCGCGTGGCGTCCGCGTGATCAACCTGGACGCGTTGACCTACGCCGGCAATCTGAACACGTTGGCATCGCTGGAGGGCAACCCCGACCACGTCTTTGTGCAGGGCGATATCGGCGACCGCGAACTGGTCGCGCGCTTGCTCGATGCGCATCAGCCCGATGCGGTGCTGAACTTCGCCGCGGAAAGCCATGTCGACCGCTCCATCGACGGCCCCGGCGCCTTCATCCAGACCAACGTGGTGGGGACGCTGGGCCTGCTCGAAGCGGTGCGCGACCACTGGAAGGCGTTGCCCGAGGCGCGCCGCGACGCGTTCCGCTTCCTGCACGTGTCCACCGACGAGGTCTACGGCACGCTCGGCGAGACCGGCAAGTTCAGCGAGACCACGCCGTACGCGCCCAATTCGCCATACTCGGCCTCCAAGGCCGCCTCCGATCACCTGGTGCGCGCGTTCCACCACACCTACGGGCTGCCGGTGCTGACCACCAACTGCTCGAACAACTACGGCCCCTACCACTTCCCCGAAAAGCTCATCCCGCTGGTGATCGCCAAGGCGCTGGCCGGCGAGCCGCTGCCGGTGTACGGCGACGGCAAGCAGGTGCGCGACTGGCTGTTCGTCGGCGACCATTGCGAGGCGATCCGCACCGTACTGGCAAAGGGCCGGGTCGGCGAGACCTACAACGTCGGCGGCAACTCCGAAAAGCAGAACATCGAAGTGGTGCAGGCGATCTGCGCGCTGCTCGATGCGCGCCGTCCGCGCGCCGACGGCAAGCCCCGCGTCAGCCAGATCACCCATGTCGCGGACCGGCCCGGCCACGACCGCCGTTACGCCATCGATGCGTCCAAGCTGAAGGACGAGCTGGGTTGGGAGCCGAAGTACAGCTTCGAGCAGGGCATCGCCATCACGGTGGATTGGTACCTGGCCAACCAGGCCTGGGTGCAGGGCGTGCTCGACGGCAGCTACCGGCTGGAACGCATCGGTACGGCGGCATAACGCGAGTCTCTCGCCAGAGCCCGCACATCCATGCGCGGACTTCTCTAGGAAGCACCTCATGACCCAACGCAAAGGCATCATCCTGGCCGGCGGCTCCGGCACCCGGCTGTATCCGATCACCAAGGGCGTCAGCAAGCAGCTGCTGCCGGTGTACGACAAGCCGATGATCTACTACCCGCTCAGCGTGCTGATGCTGGCCGGCATCCGCGAGGTGCTGATCATCAATACGCCGCACGAGCAGGCGCTGTTCCGCGCTTTGCTAGGCGACGGATCACAGTGGGGCATGAGCATCGAGTATGCGATTCAACCGAGCCCGGATGGGTTGGCGCAGGCTTACCTGATCGGACGCGAATTCGTCGCCGGCAAGCCGAGTTGTCTGGTGCTGGGGGATAACATCTTCCATGGTCATGGGCTTATCGACCTGCTCGGGCGCGCAGATGCACGTCAGGACGGCGCCACCGTATTCGGCTATTGGGTCAACGACCCTGAGCGCTATGGCGTCGCCGAGTTCGATGCCGAGGGGCGCGTCATCGCGATTGAGGAAAAGCCGACGCAGCCGCGCTCGAGCTACGCGGTCACCGGGCTGTACTTCTACGACGGCAACGCTTCTGCGTATGCAGCTGCGCTAGAGCCGTCGCCGCGCGGGGAACTGGAGATCACTGATCTGAACCGTTGTTATTTAGAGGCGGGACAGCTGCATCTGGAGACGCTCGGTCGCGGTTATGCGTGGCTCGATACAGGGACGCACCAATCCTTGCTGGAAGCATCGAACTTCATTGAGACCATCCAGACCCGCCAGGGCCTGCAGGTCTGTTGTCCTGAAGAGATTGCGTTCTGGAAGGGCTGGATCAATGCCGAGCAACTAGAGGCACTCGCTGCGCCGCTGTCAAAGAGCGGCTATGGCCAATACCTGCACAAGTTGCTGAAACGGGGTGTAGTGCGATGAATGTGATCGAGACATCGCTTCCAGGTTGCAAGATTCTAGAACCTATGGTTTTCGGCGACTCTCGTGGCTTCTTCTTTGAAACATGGAATGCGGGCCGCTTCGCTGATCAGGGATTGCCTGCCAATTTCGTGCAAAGCAACGTTTCTTCATCAGAAAAAGGGGTTTTGCGCGGCTTGCATTATCAATGGCCACGTCCGCAAGGAAAGCTGGTGACCGTGCTGGAGGGCGAGGTCTACGACGTGGCGGTGGACATCCGTCGGGGTTCACCAACTTTCGGTCAATGGGAGGCTGTGATCCTCGGCGCGAGCAACCGGCGACAGTTCTGGATTCCGCCGGGTTTTGCCCATGGATTCGCGGTTCTGTCCGAGACGGCGCTGTTCAATTATCTATGCACCGACGTCTATGTCCATGAAGCAGATCGAGGGATTCGCTGGAATGACGCAGACCTGGCCGTCGATTGGCCGATCGGTACGCCGGTGCTGTCGAAGAAGGATCAGGAGGCACCTTTCCTGAATCAGATCGCTGAGGAAAGGTTGCCGGTCTATGCGCCATGAAGGTGCTGCTGTTCGGTGGTAACGGGCAAGTCGGCCATGAACTGTTGCGTGCCTTGGCGGGATTCGAAGTAGTGGCGGCCACGCGCAGCGGCAACCTGCCTGATGGTGGTCCATGCGTGCGGGCCGATTTAGATCGTCCTGGCAACTTGCATGCATTGCTCGATGCAGAGCGCCCGGCTGCCGTCGTCAACGCGGCCGCCTACACCGCGGTGGATCGGGCCGAGCACGAGCGCGATGCTGCCATGCGCGTTAACGCCGAGGCGCCTGCGGCCATCGCCAACTGGTGCGCCGCGCACGGCGTGCCGCTGGTGCATTACTCCACCGACTACGTCTTCGATGGCCAGGGCACCCATCCGTATCCCGAGGACGCGCCAACCGCGCCGCTGGGCGTGTATGGCGCCACCAAGCTCGCCGGCGAAGAGGCGATCCGCGCCTCGGGTGCGCAGCACCTGATCTTCCGCACCGCCTGGGTGTACGCCGCGCATGGAAACAATTTCCTGCGCACCATGCTGCGTGTCGGCGCCGAGCGCGATGAGCTGCGCGTGGTCGCCGACCAGGTCGGTACGCCGACGCCGGCGGCGCTGATCGCCGACGTCACCGCGCAGGTGCTCGGGCAGCGCGATGTCGCGCAATCGGGCACCTGGCACCTGACCGCCGCCGGCGAGACCACCTGGCACGGTTTCGCCGAAGCGATCTTTGAGGACGCGCTCGCGGTGGGCTTGCTGACGCGTGCGCCGCGCGTGCTGCCGATTGCCACGGCCGAGTATCCGACCCCGGCCAAGCGCCCGGCGTATTCGCGGCTGGATGTGTCCAGGCTGCAGCGCGATTTTTCGCTTGCGCTGCCGCAATGGCGCGATGGCCTGCGCCAGGTGATCGGTGAGCTGGCTGCACAACCGAAACCCGCATAAGGCGCCGCGCGCGCTTGAAGCAGATAGAATAAAGAGCCGGGGAATCCCCGGCTCTTTTCTTGCCGCTGCGGCAGGACTCAGGTGCGCCCGTAGGTATCCTCGAAGCGCACGATGTCGTCCTCGCCCAGATAGCTGCCGGACTGCACTTCGATCAGCTCCAGCGGCAGCTTGCCCGGGTTCTTCAGGCGATGGGTCACGCCCAACGGGATGTAGGTGCTCTGGTTCTCGGTGAGCAGCAGCACGTCCTCGCCGCGGGTGACCTCGGCGGTGCCGCTGACCACGATCCAGTGTTCGGCGCGGTGGTGGTGCATCTGCAGGCTCAGCGTGGCGCCGGGCTTGACTGTGATCCGCTTGACCTGGAAACGCTGGCCGTTGTCGATCGAATCGTAGGCGCCCCACGGGCGGTACACCTTGCGGTGCCAAGTAGCCTCGGAGCGGCCGCTGGCCTTGATCCTGGCCACGATCTCCTTGACCTCCTGGATGCGCTCGCGATGGCCGACCAGCACCGCGTCGTCGGTCTCGACCACCACCACGTCCTGCAGCCCGACCATCGCGATCAGCCGCGAACCGTAGGCATAGGTGTTGCGGCAGTCGATCTCGATCACGTCGCCGTGGTGCGCATTGCCCTGCGCGTCCTGCGGCGACACGTCCAGCAACGCCGACCAAGAGCCCACATCGTTCCAGTTGGCGTCCAGCGGCACCACGACCGCATCGGCGGTCTTTTCCATCACGGCATAGTCGATCGAGTCGGATGGGCTGGCGGCAAAGGCGTCCTTGTCCAGACGGGTGAAATCGGCATCGCGCGTGGCCGCGTTCCAGGCCTTGGTGCAGGCATCGGCGATCGCCGGCTGGAAGCGGCGCAGTTCCTCCAGGTAACGCGAGGCGCGGAACAGGAACATGCCGCTGTTCCAGTAGTACTCGCCCGAGGCCAGGTAGCCCTGCGCGGTCGCCAGGTCGGGTTTCTCGACGAAGCGCTCGACCGCGCTGACCCCGTTGCCGGCGCCGGCCTTGATGTAGCCGTAGCCGGTTTCCGGCGCGGTCGGCTTGATCCCGAAGGTGACCAGCTTGCCTTGCTCGGCGGCGGTCGCGGCGATGCGTACCGCGGCATGGAAGGCCGCTTCGTCGCGGATCACGTGGTCGGAGGGAAGGACAAGCAGCAGCGGATCGGCGCCGTCGCGGGTCGCCTCCAGCGCCGCCACGGCGATGGCCGGCGCGGTATTGCGACCCTTGGGCTCGAGCAGGATCGACTGCGGCTGCACGCCGATCTGCTGCAGTTGTTCGGCGGCGACGAAGCGGTGCTCTTCGTTGGCGACCACGATCGGTGCGTGCCCGGCGACCGGTGCTGCACGTAGCCAGGTGGCCTGCAGCATGCTGTGTTCGCCGACCAGCGGCAGGAACTGCTTCGGATAGGACTCGCGGGACAGCGGCCACAACCGCGTGCCGGAACCGCCGGACAGGATGATGGGCAGGACGTCGCTCATGGGCGGGGGAACTCCATAGATGCGTTGAAGGAAATGGTGGAAGACATGAAGCCGATCATGCTTTCAGCAGGTTGGAGATTTCAATGGTGCGCTGTTCCAGCAGCGCCGCATCACCACGCGTTTCCACGTTCAGGCGCAGCAGCGGTTCGGTATTGGAACTGCGCAGGTTGAAGCGCCACTGCGCGAATTCGGCGCTGGCGCCGTCGGTGTAGTCCAGCGTCGGCGACTGCGCGGCGTAGTGCTCCATCACGCGGGCCACCGCGGCCTTGGCATCGGCGACCTTGAAGTTGATCTCGCCGCTGCATGGGAATTTCTGCATGCGCGCCTCGACCAGGTCGGCCAGCGAGCGGCCCGACTGCGACACCAGTTCGGCGATCAGCAGCCACGGGATCATGCCCGAGTCGGCGTAGGCGAACTCGCGGAAATAGTGGTGTGCGCTCATCTCGCCGCCGTACACGGCGTTTTCGCTGCGCATCTTCTCCTTGATGAAGGCATGGCCGCTCTTGCACAGCACCGGCACGCCGCCGGAATCCTCCACCATCTCGATCGTGTTCCAGGTCAGGCGCGGGTCGTGCACCACCTTCCCGCCCGGCTGCTTGGCCAGGATCGCCTGCGCCAGCAGGCCGACCAGGTAATAGCCTTCGATGAAGCGGCCGTTCTCGTCGAAGAAGAAGCAGCGGTCGAAATCGCCGTCCCAGGCGATGCCGAAGTCTGCGCCGTGTTGCTTGACCGCCGTGGCCGTGGCCTCGCGGTTCTCCGGCAGCAGCGGGTTCGGGATGCCGTTGGGGAAGTGGCCGTCCGGTTCGTGGAACACGCGCACGAACTCGAACGGCAGGTGCGGCGCCAGCAGGTCGACGATGGCGCCGGCGCCGCCGTTGCCGGCGTTGACCACCAGCTTCAGCGGCTTGAGCGTGGACACGTCCACGTAGCTCAGCAGGTGCTCGATGTAGGCGCTCTTGTCCGGACGGCTGTGCTCGGCCGCGGTCGGGGTGCCGGCGGGCGCGGTGTCGGCGGCCACGGTGTCGCGGATCGCGAACAGGCCGGTATCGGAGCTGATCGGGCGCGCGTTCTCGCGCACCAGCTTCATGCCGTTGTAGTCCATCGGGTTGTGGCTGGCGGTGACCATCACTCCGCCGGCGGCCTTCAGGTGATCGGTCTGGAAATACACTTCCTCGGTGCCGCACAGACCGATGTCGATGACCTCGCGGCCGCTGGCGCGCAGGCCGGCCGACAGCGCGTCCTGCAGCCCCTGGCTGGCCAGGCGCACGTCGTGGCCGACCACTACCGGCCCGCTCTCCAATTGCCCCGCCAGCGCCACGCCGATACGGCGGGCCAGGTCCTCGTTCAGTTCGTCGGGAACGCGGCCGCGGATGTCGTAGGCCTTGAATGCGGGAAGCGGCATAGGTGAAGGGTCCTGGCTTGGGGGAAACCGGAGTGTAACGTTCCAGCCCTTAATCGGTCGTTGCGGCAGTGCGACGTAGGCCACGGTCGGCGAGCGGCTAAACTAGCTGTCTACTTCCAATGCGGATGCGGGCCAATGGGCGACACCTCCCCCCGGGCGACCGGGCGACGCGGCAAGCTTTTCCCCGATGCGGCCACGGCGCTGGCCGACGTGGTGGCGAACGGCCAGACCCTGGCGGTCGGCGGTTTCGGCCTGTGCGGCATCCCCGAGGCGCTGATCGCGGCATTGCGCGACAGCGCCGTGACCGGGCTTACGGTCATCTCCAACAATGCCGGCGTCGACGGCTTCGGCCTCGGCCAACTGCTGGCGACCCGGCAGATCCGCAAGATGATCTCGTCCTATGTCGGCGAGAACAAGGAATTCGAGCGCCAGTACCTGGCCGGCGAGCTGGAGCTGGAGTTCAATCCGCAGGGCACCCTGGCCGAACGGCTGCGCGCCGGCGGCGCCGGCATCCCGGCGTTCTTCACCGCCACCGGCTACGGCACCGTCGTCGCCGAGGGCAAGGAGACGCGCGAGTTCGACGGCAAGCACTACGTGCTGGAGACCGCGCTGCACGCCGACGTGGCCCTGATCAAGGCATGGAAGGCCGACGCCGCCGGCAACCTGGTGTTCCGCAAGACCGCGCGCAACTTCAACCCGGCCTGCGCGATGGCCGGCAAGGTCTGCATCGCCGAGGTCGAGCAGCTCGTCGACACCGGCAGCATCGATCCGGACCAGGTGCACCTGCCCGGCATCTACGTCGACCGCATCGTGCACAACCCGCATCCGGAAAAACGCATCGAACAGCGCACCCTGCGCCAGAAGGACGCCTGACATGGCCTGGACCCGCGACGAAATGGCGCAGCGCGCCGCCCGCGAACTCACCGACGGCGCCTACGTGAACCTGGGCATCGGCCTGCCGACCCTGGTCGCCAACCACATCCCCGAGGGCGTGGACGTGTGGCTGCAGTCGGAGAACGGCCTGCTCGGCATCGGCCCGTTCCCGAGCGAGGACGAGGTCGACGCCGACCTGATCAACGCCGGCAAGCAGACCGTCACCGCCCGCGCCGGCGCCAGCTATTTCGGCAGCCACGATTCCTTCGCGATGATCCGCGGCGGCCACATCGACCTGGCGATCCTGGGCGCGATGCAGGTCAGCGCGCGCGGCGACCTGGCCAACTGGATGGTGCCGGGCAAGATGGTCAAGGGCATGGGCGGGGCGATGGACCTGGTCGCCGGGGTCAAGCGCGTGGTGGTGCTGATGGAGCACGTGGCCAAGGACGGCAGCCACAAGATCCTGCCCGACTGCGACCTGCCGCTGACCGGCGTGGCGGTGGTCGACCGCATCATCACCGACCTGGCGGTGTTCGACGTGACCGCGGAGGGACTGGTGCTGGTGGAGGCGGCCGATGGCGTGGACGAGGCGGAACTCGTTGCCAAGACCGGGGTTCCTTTCCGCAGAGCGTGACGCTGCAGCGAGCGCGGACGCCGCTCAGATGGCCACGGCGACCAGGCCGCGGCCAGTGAACGCATCGCTGACTGCGAGGCCGCGCGTCCAGTCGCCGGCCTGCCAGCGGCCTTCGCCCAGGCAGCGCAATGGCGCCTGGATCAGTGCGCGGTCGAACGCGAATTGCCAAGTCTCGCTGCCGCCGATGGCGCAAAGGTCGGCGACGAAATCGAGCGCGCCTCGCTGGACTGCGGCGACCGTGGCGAAGTGCATGGGATCCAGGTCGTTGTCGGCGAAGACGGGTTCGACCTCGCCATCGTCGCGCAACGCGAAATGTGAGAACTGGCCATCCGGTGCGGTCAGGAAGGTTTCCAGCAGCAAGTCGTGTTGCAGGATCACCGAGGTTTCCGCATCCGCGTTGCGGCCATCGAAGTAACGGGCTTCGGCCCAGCCGCTGGCCTGGATTTGAGCGATGCCGTCGTTCACCGCGAAATAGCCGCCCCCCAGCGTGGTTCCAGTCAACCTGCCCAGTTGCGCCTGAATTGTGCCTGCGTAGCCCAGGTCGGCAACCATGGCTGGTGCGTCATCGACCGTAGCGCGCCAGTAACGCAGATAGCCTTCGCGTTCAACGGCGGCGACGTCGAGCAGTTCCGGTATCGCAGGCGCCAATTTTTGCAGCAAAGCGGTGCGCATCTCTGGCAACATCACCATGCCGCGCATGTCTGCGGCGCCAAGTTGCGCTGCGATCGCGCGTGTCGCAGCGGTGCCGAGCCGTGCCTGCAGCAGATCCTGCAGGCTGCCGGTATAGGTACTGCCGAACAATGCCTCCAGGTCGTTGGCCTCGCGTAGCGTCGGTACGCCGGTGCCGCGGCGCGAGGCCAGCAGATAGCGGTCGCGCAGCGCTGCCAGCGGCGGACATGCCGCCTGCAGCTGCGCAAACGCTTTTTGCAGCAGATAGCCTTCCCTGCTCAGGAATAGGATCTGGCCAATGCCGCGCGACAGCGCCACGCGCGACAGCCACAGCAGGTAATCGGCGAGCAACGGGCCAAACACCAGATAGCCGAGCGAGGTCGGCGACTCCAGGCGCAGATGGTGGCCGAACTGCTCCGGCCGGGTATCGGCCAGATCCGCCAGGTGGCGACTGAGTAGGCCCAGCCACAACTGATCCTGCCAGGGGCTGGATGCGCCCGCGGCAGGTCGCAGCGGGCGCAACGCCGGGACCACGTCGAGCAAAGCCGATGGTCGCAGAACATGCACGGGCGTGAGATAGCCGTGCATCTGTGGGCGCTGGATATCCGCTTGTTCGTTGTCGCCGATGTGCATCCAGTGCCGTGCCGCCACGCCTTCGCGCGCCGGCAGCTGTTCCCAGGCCTGGCCGTCATCCTTGCGCCAGCCGGTTTCGCAAGAGACATACCAGGCTTGCGGCAGTCCGCCGACTGCTGCTGGCAACACCTTTTGCAGGTCGGCGCTGCCCAGGTACATGTCCGACACCGCGACCAGGCGCCGGCCGCTGGCGGCAAGCGCATTGGCCGCGGCAACCAGCGCCTGGCGCGGCTGCAGCAGACGTGCTTCGGTATCCAGTTCCAGTGCCTGCAGCGCTTGCAAGGGCAGGTCTTTCGCTTCTGCGAGCCGTGCCATTGCGGCGTAGATGGCGTCTAGGTCGACGTCACGTCCTGCAGCCGCACGCGCTAGCGCTTCGGCACGATCGCGTAACGTGGCGAACCCCGGGACGCCAAGGGTCTCGGCTGCCAGATGAGCAAGATAAGCGCGTGCTCCGGCCGGGGTCAGGAACGGACGCGTCACCAGTGTGTCGAAAACATCCAGCGACACCAGCTTTGCCTCGATCGCCGACATGGTCATGCGCGTGGCCAGAGGCATCTGGAAGGCCTGCATCCAATTACGGCTGCCTTCCGTGCTCAGTGCAAGCCGCCCATCCGGCGGTAGGATGCCGGCCAGCAGTCCTTGTTGGCGTACCACGGCCACGAACATCCGCTCCAGCGCATGCTGTAGGGTTCCATCGGTCTGGCCGCGCTCTTCGGGGAAATCCTGCAAGCTCAACCCAAGTGCGTAAATGGGTTGCAATGCCGTTACTCGTGCCCAGAACATTGAGCCTGCCGGGTAATCGATATAGGCAGAGGCATCAATGGCGATTCCCAGCTGCTGTCCCAGTTCGCGGCAAACCTGCAGATTGCTGAGCCAGGTGTGGCCCCACAGAGGTATGCCGGTAAAGCTTTCCGGGTAGACGATTCCCAGTCTCGGCTCGGCATCGAACATGCCGAGGGTCCAGGCGATGCGCTGTGTTGAGCCGAACAGGGCAGCGGTCAAATAATCACGCCAATCGCGGCGTTCGCTGCCGGTGTATAGGGATTTCTTGGTATGCCAGTGCGCCACGACGTCGAGCGCGAGAATGTCCTCGCGGAACGTCACGATCAACGGCGCCAGGTCGCGGCCACGATTGGCGACCTTGCGTACTTGCAGCGTCTGCAGGTTCGGCAACGACGACAGGTGCTGTTGGGCAGCGGCACGCGCGTCGTCGTCGATGACCGAAACCATCAGCACGTACGGCACCGGCATGGCCGTCAGCGCCTGGGCCAATTCGCCCAGAAGGTCGGGGTAAAAAACATGGGCCATCACGCCCACGCGCAGTTGCACGCGCTCGATCGGCGTTGGCGCGGGGAACATGACATCGGATGGCGGCGCTACCGACACCTGCGCGTGCGCGGCATTGCGCAAGCGCCGCACGAAACCGGCAAGGCCCAGCGCCCGCAGCACCTTCCAGCTGCGCTCGGCAACGGCAAGCAGGCCGCGCCAGCCGCCGCCGTGCCGCTCGACAGCCGTACGCGCGGCGCGCTCAGCCTTGTGCCAGGTGGCTCTCATCGCGAGGTCACGTGGCGAAGAACGCGGCTGCGGCGCAGCAAGAGCATCGCGTCGGAAGCGGGCGGCTCACAGGTTCTGGTAATTCGGGCCGGAGCCGCCTTCCGGCGTGACCCAGTTGATGATCTCGTAGGGATCCTTGATGTCGCAGGTCTTGCAGTGCACGCAGTTGGCGGCGTTGATCTGCAGGCGCTTGCCGGCCGCGTCGTCGACGATCTCGTAGACCGCGGCGGGGCAGAAG
Source organism: Xanthomonas sp. WHRI 7945 (assembly GCF_035026585.1). Lineage (NCBI taxonomy): Bacteria > Pseudomonadati > Pseudomonadota > Gammaproteobacteria > Lysobacterales > Lysobacteraceae > Xanthomonas > Xanthomonas sp. WHRI 7945. Next base: position 22,910 of record NZ_JAYIQP010000015.1, on the reverse strand, counting down.
CGGGTGCAGGGGTTGCCGTATTCCTCGGTGCAGCGGGTCACGCAGATCTGCGGGTCCAGCACGTGCAGGTGCACGGGCTGGTCCTCGTCGTGTTCGGTGGCGGCGAAGTACACGCCCTGCAGGCGGTCGCGCGGCGCCAGTTCGCGCTGCACGTAGTCGCGCTTGGGCTGTTCGTGCTCGCCGAGCCGGTCCAGCGACGACCAGTCCGCCGTCACCTTCAGCGTCCACGGCGAAGCGCCCTTGACCAGGGTCTCCCAGGCGCCGTTGAGCAGGCCGAACCACATGCCCTTCTTGAATCCGGGCTTGATGTTGCGCACCTGGCGCAGTTCGGCCATCACCTCCGAGCCACGCAGTTTGGCGTCGAAGCCGGCCGGATCCAGCGCGGCGCCGGCGGCCAGGTGTTCGGCGGCGAGCATGCCGCTGCGGATCGCCTGGTGGGTGCCCTTGATCTTGGGTACGTTGAGCAGGCCGGCGGTGTCGCCGATCAGCAGCGCGCCGGGCATCTCCACCTTCGGCAGCGACTGCCAGCCGCCGCTGGCGATGGCGCGGGCGCCGGCCGACAGGATAGTGCCGCCTTCCAGCAGCGGCTTCATCAGCGGGTGGTTCTTCCATTGCTGGAACGCTTCCCACGGGCGGTACTCGGGGTCGTGGTAATCCAGGCCGCTGACGTAGCCCAGTGCCACCTGGTTGTTGTCCAGGTGGTACAGGAAGCTGCCGGCATAGGTGGCGTTGTCGGCCGGCCAGCCCAGGGTGTGCACGATCTTGCCGGGCACCACGCGGCCTTCCGGCAGCTGCCACAGTTCCTTGATGCCGATCGAGAAGGCCTGCGGATCGTGCCCGGCGTCGAGCGCGAAACGCTTGATCAGGCGCTTGGTCAGGTGGCCACGCGCGCCCTCGGCCAGCACCGTGACCTTGGCGCGGATGTCGATGCCGGGGGTGTAGCCGGGCTTGTGCGCTCCGTCCTTGGCCACGCCCATGTCGCCGATGCGCACGCCGAGCACGGTGCCGTCGTCGGCATGCAGGGTCTCGGCCGCGGCGAAGCCGGGGTAGATCTCCACGCCCAGCGCCTCGGCCTGCGGCGCCAGCCATGCGCACAGCGCGCCGAGGCTGACGATGAAGTTGCCGTGGTTGCGCATGCCCGGCGGCACGATCGGGAACTTGCGTCCGCCGTTCTTGCTCAGGTGCCAGAATTCGTCCTCGCCGGCCGGCACGCAGATCGGCGGCGGGTTGTCGCGCCAGCCGGGCAGCAGCGCGTCCAGCGGGGCCGGTTCGATCACCGCGCCGGACAGGATCTGCGCGCCGACCGCGCTGGCCTTCTCGATCACGCAGACCGAGATGTCGGGGTTGAGTTGCTTGAGCCGGATCGCGAACGCCAGCCCGGCCGGGCCTGCGCCGACGGTGACCACGTCGTATTCCATGACGTCGCGTTCCACTGGCTCCGGCGCGCTGGCGCCGCCCTCCAATCCTGTCATCTGGTCCGCTCCCGTTGGCTCGATCTGGCTGTCTGCATTTTCAGGCTTTGTGCGTGGCGGGGCAAATTCCGGACGCTGGCGTATGGTGGGCCAGGGCATGCTAGCGTGGCGCGATGCAACTGGACCTGCCCGGCGCCGACATCCGCTGGCTGCCTGGCTGGCTGGCGCCGGCCGAAGCCGCGGCGCTGTTCGCGCAGTTGCTGGCCGAGGTGGAGTGGGAGGTTCATCGCATCCGCCTGTTCGGGCGGCTGGTGGATTCGCCGCGGCTGAGTTGCTGGATCGGCGACCCGGAGGCGAGCTACCGCTACTCCGGCACCCGCTTCGCGCCGCATCCGTGGCCGCCGGCGCTACGGGCGTTGCGCGAACGGCTGGCCGCGGAAACCGGCGTGCCGTTCAACAGCGTGCTCGCCAACCGATACCGCGACGGCCGCGACGCGATGGGCTGGCACAGCGACGACGAGAAGGAACTCGGCCCGCACCCGTTGATCGCCTCGTTGAGCCTGGGCGCCACGCGCCGCTTCGTGCTGCGCCATCGCCTGCAGCCGACGCTGCGCCAGGCGCTGGAGCTGAGCGCCGGTGGATTGATGTTGATGGGTGGCGAGACCCAGCGCCTTTATCGGCATGCGTTGCCGCGGACTGCGAAGCCGGTGAGCGAGCGGATCAATCTGACGTTTCGCAGGATCGCTGCTGGATAATCATGAGATTGTTCCATCCAGAACATTCCGAAGCGGCTCCGCATACGATTGACCGCCAGTAAGGGCGGCCAATCGCAAAGACTACTTATAGGAAAACGTATCCGATTACACCATCCATTGCCTTATTGGGCACATTCTCGCATACCGAACTTAGCGTGTCGAAATGGTCGGCACGAGTTGGAGTGTAGCCGCGCATACAGCGATAAAGAGGCACCGTGCCAGGGATCTGCGTGTCGGCGACATATCCCAAGATTGGCATGAAGGTCGATAAATTCTTGCCTTCACAGTTCGGGTCAGGTGAAGTGAAAAAATCGTTGGCGCCAGCGATGAAGCAGTTGTAAAGCGCGTGCCCGCCGGAAAACGGCGTGTAGGAGATGAAGCCCAAGCTGCCTTCGTATCGCCAGCCCAACTGCTCCCAATTCTGGGGCATGCTGCGACCAGACCAATGATTGCGCTCCTTGGGGTTGTAATAGCGATACAACTCAACGAGTTGGACCCCGTCAGGAACGGCCATCGTGCCCGTATCCGTTCCCAACCTGGCCGTTTCTGGAAGATCTGGCATCTGTACCAAACTTTGTGCTGCGGCGGACGAGGCAAGCACACTCGCTGCGCTCAGGATCAGTCCGCCCATCAATATCTTCATCTTCATCGAGTAAATCCTTTTTTTTATTTATGCGAACTCATGTCCGCGGCCGAATTTTACCAACTCCGTTTGGGCTCGATAAGTCGACTAGTTCGCTGTATGTGTCTGATAAGGCGCACGTAATTGGTGTGCCGCTCTTGCCGCCAACTGAAAAGGGAATGGCATCACCCTGAGGGCGTGCTGGAGATCGCCTTTGGAGTTAGCGCCGCGATGCTGGAGCGAGCTGCGGCATCGGCGCCAGGGCGGTCGCTGCGTCGGCCTGGCCCTGCTGCAGGGTCCAGCCGACCACCTCGCCGCTCAGCTGCGACAGTGCCTGGCCGAACGCGTTGGCGACCTGCGCCTTGTCGGTGCTGGCGGCCGGCTGCGCGGCGAGGAAGGTGCGCGAGGCGACCACGCGCTGGTCGGGCGTGTACAGCAGCTTGGCGTTGAGCTCGATCGTGGCCGAGGGCAGGTCGCGGCCGGCGTAGTCGGATTCGAAGCGGCGCAGGTCCAGCAGCAACTTGTAGTCGGCGCGGATGCCGGTGCCGAGCCGGGCCACGCCGGGGATGCGCCCGGAATCCTCGAACGCGCGCACCAGCGTGTCTTCGAGCATGTCGGTGGCCGGCTGCGCCCAGCCGACGCCGCTGTAGACCTGCAGTTCGCCCGGGGTGGGACGCACCGCGATGCGCGAACTGTCGACCACGCGCGCGGCGCTGGGTTTGGCGATCGCCAGCTGCCAGGTCACCTGCGGCCAGGACGGGTCCGGGGTCACGCGCACGTCGGGCGCGTAGATCGTGACCGGCTCCTTGCTGCCGCCGGTCAGCGCGGAGCAACCGGCGAGCAGCAGCAGGGCCGGGACGGCGAGCAGCAGGAGGGCGCGCGTCGGCTTCATTTGGGTTCGAACTCCTTCGGGGCGTCGCGGCCGAGCAGGTAGCGCGCGGGGTTGTTGTCCAGGCGGTCGCTGACCCGGCGCAGGTCGCGGATCAGCCCGCGCAGTTCGGTCAGGGTCGGGCCGAGCTGGCCCAGGCCGTCGTTGGCGAAGCTGTTGATCGCCGAGCGGTTCTCGCCAAGGATCTTGTCGGCATTGCCGCTGGCCGAATCCAGCTTGCTCAGCGTGCTCTCCAGCTTGTCCAGGATCGGCGGCAGCTGCTGCACCAGGTTCTGGTCCAGGCGCTGGATGGTGCCGTTGGTGGTCTTCAGGGTCACGTCGAGATTGCGCGCGGCGTCGCGCGCGCTGAGGATCAGCGACTGCATGCCTTCGTCGCGGTCGGCCAGCGAGCCGCTGATCGTTTCCAGGTTGTGCAGGGTGGCGGTGATGCTGGCCACGTTGCGGTCGCTGAGCACCTCGTCCAGGCGCTCGACGATGCGGTTGGCGGTGTCGGTGATGTTCTGCAGCGCCGACGGCGTGGTCTGGATGATCGGCGCATCGCTGGTGTCGATCGAGGTCAGCGACGGCGCTTCCGGCGTGCCGCCGGAGAGCTGGATGATCGACGGCCCGGTCAGGCTGGTGATGCCCAGCTTGGCGCGGGTGTCGCTCTTGATCGGCGTGGTTGAGTTCAGCCGCACCCGCGCCACCACCTGGCGCGGATCGTTCGGCGCCAGGGTCAGTTCGGTGATCGAGCCGACCGCGATGCCGTTGTACTGCACCGGGCTGCCCACCGACAGGCCGGTGACCGCCTCGCGGAACACCACCCGGTACTCCTGCCAGGTGCGGTCGGACGAATACTTGGCGGCCCACAGGCCGAACAGCAGCAAGGCGAGCCCGGCCACGATGGTGAAGGCGCCGATCAGGACGTAGTTGGCTTTGGTTTCCATGGCTCAGGCGTTCTCGGTCCAGGCGGTTTTGGCGTCGCGGGCCGCGCGCGCGCGCGGGCCGTGGAAATAGTCCTGGATCCAGGGGTGGTCGACCTGCTCGATCTCGGCCAGCGGCGCGGTGGCGATGACCTTGCGGTCGGCCAGCACCGCCACGCGGTCGCAGATAGCGTACAAGGTGTCCAGGTCGTGGGTGATGAGGAACACGGTCAGCCCCAGCGCTTCCTGCAGGGTGCGGATCAGGCGATCGAAGGCGGCCGCGCCGATCGGGTCCAGCCCGGCGGTGGGTTCGTCCAGGAACAGCAGCGGCGGGTCCAGCGCCAGCGCGCGCGCCAGCCCGGCGCGCTTGCGCATGCCGCCGGACAGCTGCGAGGGCAGCTTGTTGATCGCGTCGGCCGGCAACCCGGCCAGCTTCACCTTCAGCAGCGCCAGTTCGTAGTGCCAGCTGTCGGGCAGCTCGCCGAAGTGTTCCTTCAACGGCACCTGCACGTTCTCGCCCACGCTCAGCGAGGAGAACAGCGCGCCGTCCTGGAACAGCACGCCCGTATTGCGCTCCACGTGCAGTCGGTCTTCGCGGCGCTTGGAATCGGTGTCCACGCCGAGTACGCGGATGTGGCCGGCGTCGGGGTCGCGCAGGCCGAGGATGCTGCGCATCAGTACCGACTTGCCGGTTCCCGAGCCGCCGACCACGCCGAGGATCTCGCCGCGGCGCACGTCCAGGTCCAGGTCCTCGTGCACGGTCTGGCTGCCGAACCGGTTGAGCAGGCCGCGGACCGAGATCGCCAGTTCTTGCTCGGGATTGGGGATTGGGGATTCGGGATTGCTCACGGCAATGGCTCCCGGCCAGGCAGCGCACGGCGCGCTTCTTCGACGAATCCCCGATTTCCGATTTCCGATCCCGGCTTCATCTCACCATCCCACGTTCATGAACCACAGCGCAGCGATCGCGTCGATGATGATCACCAGCGAGATCGTCTGCACCACGCTGGAGGTGGTGCGCTCGCCGACCGACTGCGCCGTGCCCTCCACGCGCAGGCCCTCCAGGCAGCCGATCAGGCCGATCACGATCGCGAAGATCGGCGCCTTCGACAGCCCCACCAGCATGTGCCGCAGCTGGATGGTGTCGTGCATGCGCGCCAGGTACATCTGCGGCGGGATGCCCAGGTCGAAGGCGCCGACGGTGACGCCGCCGGCGAGTCCGGCGATCATCGCCACGAAGGTCAGCAGCGGCAGCATCACCAGCAGCGCCACCAGCCGCGGGATCACCAGCAGGTCCATCGGGTCCAGGCCCAGGGTCTGGATCGCGTCGACTTCCTCGCGCGCCTTCATCGCGCCGATCTGCGCAGTGAAGGCGCTGGCGGTGCGCCCGGCCAGCACGATCGCGGTCAGCAGCACCGCGAACTCGCGCAGGAAGGCGATGCTGACCAGCTCCACCACGTAGATCTCGGCGCCGAAGTCGCGCAGGATGGTCGAGCCCAGGAACGCGATCACTGCGCCGACCAGGTAGGACAGCAGCGCCACCAGCGGCACCGCGTCCAGCCCGACCTGTTCCATGTGGTGCACGGTGGAGGTCAGGCGGAAGCGCCGCGGCTCGTGCACCAGGCGCAGTACCTTGACCAGGGTCTCGCCGAGGAAGCCGACCAGCGCGACGATTTCCTTGCCGTTGCGGTGCACCGCGTAGCCCAGGCGTTCCAGCGCCGCGGCGAAACCGTAATCGCGCTTGCGCTTGGGGCGGTCGTCGGCGACGTCCTCGATGGTGCAGACCAGCGCCTGGTGGTCGTGGCGGAAGGTCAGCGACTCGTGGGCGATGCCGTTACGGGTGGCGTAGCGCATCAGCTGCAGCACGCCGGCCGAATCCAGCTGGCCGATGCCGCTGGCGTCGATGCCGGTGGTGCCCGAGGGCATCGTGCGCAGCACGTCCGACGACGCCAGCGCCGTGGCCAGCGTCCAACTGCCGGACAGCCGCACCCGCGAAGGGTCTCGGTCGTCCTGGCTGAGGGTGGGCGGTTGCGGTTCGATCATGAGGCGTCCGGGGCGTGCGGGCGCGAGCATACCTGTTTCGCCTGCCGCGCAACGTCGGCATGTTGCACAGGTGGCTGCGCGCGGCGTTCGCGCCATACTAGCCGACATGCCCGCCGCGCCCACCGCCAGCCCGTCCACCGCCGCCACCTATGCGCAACGGATCGCGTTCGTCTCCGAGATCGCCGGCCGCCTGCACACCTACGGCACCACCGCGCAGCGCCTGGAGGCGGCGGTGGTGGCGCTGTCGCAGCAGCTGGACCTGGACTGCGAGCCCTGGTCCAACCCGACCGGGCTGATCCTCAGTTTCAGCGATCCGACCAAGGCGATCGGCTCCAGCGACATCACCCGCGTGGTGCGACTGGCGCCGGGCGACAACGACCTGCACAAGCTCAGCGTCGCCGACCGCATCGCCGACGACGTCGCCAGCGGGCGCATGAGCGTGGCCCAGGGGCATACCGCGCTGCGCCAGCTGGACCGCCCGCCCGGGCGGCGCTGGAAGGCGATGCAGATCCTCGGCTTCGGCCTGGCCGCGACCGGCGTGGCCGGGCTGTGGCGGTTGCCGTGGCTGGACATCGCCACCGCCACCGCGATCGGCCTGCTGATCGGCGCGTTGACCCAGTTCACCGACAAGCGCCCGGCCGCCAAGGAGGCCAACGAGGCGCTGGCGGCGCTGCTGGCCGGTGTGGTCGCCGCGTTGGTGGCGACCAGCGTGGCGCCGCTGAACCTCAATTCGGTGATCATCGCCTCGCTGGTGGTGCTGCTGCCGGGTATGGCGCTGACCAACGCGGTCAACGAACTCACCAGCCAGCACTGGGTGTCCGGCACGGCACGCTTCGCCGGCGCGGTGACCACCATCCTCAAGCTGACCGTGGGCGCGGTGATCGCGGTGACCCTGGCGCAGCTGCTGGGCCTGGAGCCGATGGTGCACGCGTCGCGGCCGCAGGCGGGGTGGGTGGAATGGGCCTCGCTGCCGATCGCCGCGTACGCGTTCGCGCTGCTGTTCAAGGCCAGCGGCCGCGATTACCCGTGGGTGATGGCGGCCTCGGTGGCCGGCTACGTGATCGCGCGGGTCGCCGGCGAGGCCTGGGGCAGCCCGGTCGGGATCTTCCTGTCGGCGATGTCGCTGACCGCGGCCGGCAACCTGTTCGGCCGGCTGGTGCAGCGCCCGGGCGCGCTGATCCGACTGCCCGGCATCATCATGCTGGTGCCGGGCAGCGCCAGCCTGCGCGGGTTGCTGACGCTGGTGCAGCAGCACGATGTGCCCGGCGGGCAGTCGGCGTTGCTGGCGGTGACCAATATCGTGATGGCGCTGGTCGCCGGCCTGCTGTTCGGCAACCTGCTGGTGCCGGCGCGCAAGAATCTATAGTCGCGGTCTGCGCGGCGCGCATAAAAAACGCCGGCTCGCGCCGGCGTTTTCCGAATATCCGCCAATCTGCGGGATCAGTTTTTCGATGCGGCGGACTTGCTGGCTTTCTTGGCGACTTTCTTGACCGCCTTCTTGGCGGTCTTCTTGGCCGGCAAGGCAGACTTGGCCGGCGCCGCGATCAGGAAATCTTCGACCTTCTTGCCCTTGCCCACCTGCTCGGCCAACCAGCGCGGCTGCTTGCCGCGGCCGGTCCAGGTTTCCGCGGTATTGGCCGGATTACGGTATTTCGGCGGCACCTTGCCCAGCTTGCGGCCCGGCTTCGGGCCCGGCTTGCCGGCGGCCTTGCGACCGCGCTTGGCCGGAGCGGCGCCACCGAGGACCTCGTCGAGGCTGTAACCGTGGGTCTTGGCCAGGCGTGCCAGCTGGGTGCGGACCTTTGCGATGGGCGTGCGCTTGGCGACGATGGTCTGTTGTTTCTTGGCAGTCTTGATAAGAGCGCCCAACTGCTTGGCCGACAGGCCGCTGAGATCGATGGTCATCTGTACTCCGGAAAATGGATGAGGGCATACAGCCATTCCCTGGCTCGAGCGGAATCATAATATCGCTTTATCGGATTGACAAATATTCCGCTTATTCGATATGCGCGGCCGTCGCTGGATCCGGCGTGCGGGGACACTTATACGCGCCGGATTCGGCTTGTCAAATAAAGCCGGCATGCCGCCGCGATCGGGCAGGGCATATTGCCGCAGCAAATGTGCAAGCCGTGTCGTAGCGGCAGTGGGGCAAAAAAAAGGCCGGGATATATTCCCGGCCCTTCCGATTAACCCTGCAGGCGCGCCAGCAATGCGGCGCGGTCCAGGTTTTCGGCTTCGCCGCCGCTGCGCGCGCGGTATTCGAAGGTGCCGGCGGCCAGCCCACGCTCGGAGACCACCACGCGGTGCGGAATGCCGATCAGTTCGATATCGGCGAACATCGCGCCGGCGCGCAGGCCGCGGTCGTCGAGCGCCGCGTCCAGGCCGGCCTGCTGCAGCTCGGCCAGCAGCGCCTCGCCGGCCGCGTCGATCGCCGGGTCGCGCTTGGGATTGATCACGCACACCGCCACCGACCATGGCGCCATCGGCTGCGGCCAGCGGATGCCGGCCTCGTCGTGGTTCTGCTCGATCGCCGCGGCGACGATGCGCGAAATGCCGATGCCGTAGCAGCCCATCGCCATCGCCACGGTCTTGCCGTTCTCGTCCAGCACGGTGGCGTCCAGCGCCTGCGCGTACTGGCGCCCGAGCTGGAACACGTGGCCGACCTCGATGCCGCGCGCCAGGCGGATCTCGCCGCCGTCGTGGGCGCGCTCGCCCTCGACCACGTTGCGCAGGTCGGCGACCGCGTCCGGCTCGGGCAGGTCGCGGCCCCAGTTGACCCCGGCCAGATGGAAGCCGGCCTCGTTGGCGCCGACCACGAAATCGGCCATCGCCGCCACGTCGCGGTCGGCGACCACGCGGATCGGCTGGCGCGGAGCGAGCGGGCCGAGGAAGCCCGGCTCGCTGCCGAGGTGGGCGAGGATCTCGGCCTCGTTGGCCATGCGGTAGCCGGCCAGGCCGGCGACCTTGCCCAACTTGATCTCGTTGACCGCGTGATCGCCGCGCACCAGCGCCAGCACGAAGGCGCCGCCGGCCATCACCGCGACCGACTTGACCGTGCGCTGCAGCGCGATGCCGAGCAGGTCGGCCACCGCTTCGCAGGTCTTCTGGGTGGGCGTGGCGACCTTGCGCAGCTCCTCCTGCGCCGCCGCGCGCGGCGCCGGGTCGGCGGCGACCGCGGTCTCGACGTTGGCCGCGTAGTCCGAGCCGGTGGAGAAGGCCAGCGAATCCTCGCCGGACTCGGCCAGCACGTGGAATTCCTGCGAGGCGTCGCCGCCGATGTCGCCGGAATCGGCCTGCACCGCGCGGAACTGCAGGCCCAGGCGGGTGAAGATCCGGCTGTAGGCGGCCTTCATGTTTTCGTATTCGCGGGCCAGGTCCTCGTCGCTGACGTGGAACGAATAGGCGTCCTTCATCAGGAACTCGCGCGCGCGCATCACCCCGAAGCGCGGGCGGATCTCGTCGCGGAACTTGGTCTGGATCTGGTAGAAATTGACCGGCAGCTGCTTGTAGCTGCTCAGCTCCTGGCGCGCGAAATCGGCGGCGGCCTCCTCGGCGGTGGGGCTGTAGCAGTATTCCTGGTCCTTGCGGTCCTTCATCCGCAGCATCAGCCCGCCGAACTTCTTCCAGCGCCCGGTGGCTTCCCACAGCTCGCGCGGCTGGATGGTCGGAAACAGCACTTCCACGGCGCCGGCGCGGTTCATTTCCTCGCGCACCACCGCTTCCACCTTGCGCAGCACGCGCAGACCCAGCGGCGACCAGGTGTACAGGCCGGAGGCGAGCTTGCGGATCATGCCGGCGCGCAGCATCAGCCGGTGGCTGACCAGTTCGGCGTCGGCCGGGGTTTCCTTGGTGGTGTGCAGGTGGAACTGGGAAAGGCGCATCGAGGGGCTTCGCTAACGGCGGGCGCCCATTTTGCCAGTCATTGCCGGCGCTGCGGGGATGCGCGGCGGCCCGCGCCGGGTCCGCGCCGGCCGCGCGCGTTCATTCCGCGGCGGGCGGCGGCGCGCAATAGGCCTTGATCGCGGCCTCGGCCAGGCCCTTCTGCGCCTCGCGCTGCGCCTCGTCCAGTTCCGCGTCGGGCTTGCCGTCGCCGTCGCGGTCGGTCATCACCTTGCCCGGCTTGCCGAGGATGTCCAGGTTCTTGCGCGCGCTCAGGCAGTTGGCGTTCTCGGCCGGGGCGGCGGCCTCGGTGGCTTCGGCCGGGGCGCCGCCATGGCCGTCGACCCGCCGTGCCTGGTACTTGCCGCCCGGCGGCGGGCTCTCCGAATAGTGGGTGACGCCCTGCGCGTCCTTCCATTGGTACAGGGTGGCGGCGCCGGCCACGCCGCTGGCGGCGGCGAGCAGGGACAGGCAGCAAAGCCGGGTCAGGGCGCGCATCACGTTCTCCAGGGCGGGGCCAGCGCCGATTGCAGCACCCGCCGACGGGCCTGGCAAGTCGATTAAACTGCCGGGATGGACCCATCCCGACCGCCACCCCGTTCGCGCACCATCTATCTGCTGCCGAACCTGTTCACCACCGCCGGCCTGTTCTCCGGTTTCTACGCCATCATCGCCGCCGCCAACGGCCAGTTCGTGCACGCCAGCGTGGCGGTGTTCGTTGCCGCAGTGATGGACGGGCTGGACGGGCGGGTGGCGCGGCTGACCGGCACCAGCAGCGAATTCGGCGTGCAGTACGACTCGCTGGCCGACCTGGTCAGCTTCGGCATGGCCCCGGCGCTGGTGATGTACCACTGGTCGCTGTCGGCGCTGAAGTTCGACGGCAGCGTGATGGGCCGGGTCGGCTGGTCGGTGGCATTCCTCTACGCGGCCTGCGCCGCGCTGCGCCTGGCGCGCTTCAACACCCAGGTCGGCACGGTCGACAAGCGCTGGTTCGTCGGCCTGGCCAGCCCGGCCGCGGCGGGGCTGATGATGGCTTTCGTATGGGCGTTCGCCGACGGCAACCTCGGCTGGGACGGCGAACAGTTGCGCTACGTGGCGCTGGGCCTGACCGTGGTCGCGGCGCTGTTGATGGTCAGCCGCATCCGCTTCTGGAGCTTCAAGGGCGGCGGCGAGAAAGGCCCGCGCGCCGACCGCGTGCCGTTCCTGATGCTGGTGCTGGCGTCGGTGGTGATCGCGGTGCTGGTCATCGACCTGTCGCGCGCGCTGCTGGCGATCGGCGTGCTGTACGCACTGTCCGGCCCCTGCCATTGGCTGTGGCGGCGCTGGCGCAAGCTGCCGGACGCGACGTGAGCGAGGCAATGACCCACGACGCGCCGTTGTGGTCGGCGGAGCAGCATGGCTGGCTGCAGGCGCTGGGGCATACGCTGTATGTCGGTGCCGACGCCGATATCGCCGCCGTGGTCGCGCAGCCAGCGCAGGCGCAGGTGCACGATGCGCCTGCCGCCGATGCGGCCGCGCCCGCGCCGCTGCCCGAGCATGCAGCGCCGGCGTATGCAGTGCGCGGCGCAACGCCAACGCCCGCGGAGCCGTCGCCGCGCGCGAGGGCGCCGGCCGCACCGGCGGCCTATCCCGAGCCGCAACGCGCGGCGCCCGCACCGGTTGCGCGCCGCGCCGGCCTGCGCTTGCCCGACCGGCTGCAGATCGCCTTGTTGCGCGCCTCCGGGCGCAATCCGAACGATCCGGCCACGCAGACTCTGATGGCGACCTGGCCGCTGGCCGAACTGCGCGGCAACGCCGCCGCCAAGCGCGCGCTGTGGCCGCAGTTGCGCGCGCTGCGCAAGCAGGCGCCGCGATGAGCGCGCTGGGCTCGTCCGCCTCCTCGCCGGCGGCGGCGACGCTGCGCAGCCTGCGCGAGACCGACCTCGACACGGTGATGGAGATCGAGCGCCGCGCCTATCCGTTCCCGTGGACGCGCGGCATCTTCCGCGACTGCCTGCAGGCCGGCTACCCGGGTTGGGTGCTGCTGGAGCAGGGCCAGATCGTCGGCTACGGCGTGATCAGCGTCGCCGCCGACGAGGCGCACATCCTCAACGTCTGCGTCGCGCCGGAACGGCAGTCGCGCGGCTACGGCCGTTTGCTGCTGCGCGCGCTGATCAAGTACGGCGCCGACCTGGGCGCGCGCCGCGTGTTCTTGGAAGTGCGCCCGTCCAATCCCAGCGCGATCGCGCTGTACCACAGCGAAGGCTTCAACGAGATCGGCCGCCGCCCGCGCTACTACCCGGCGGCCAACGGCCGCGAGGACGCGCTGGTGATGGCGATCGAGCTGTTCTTCGAAGGCATGTCGTAGCGCGCGACGCCGGCCGCCGGCGCCGCGCCGGCATGCTGTTTTTGCGTGCCGGCGGTTTTCGTGGCGCGTTGTTTCCCTCCCGATGAAGTGCTTGCAGGTGCAGCGTTGCGTGCGCCCGCCGCGCGCTGCGCACGCGCTGGCGGACGGCGTCGCTCGGGCATCCCGTCGCCGCCGCCTCGCGACGCAGGCGTTGCATGCGTCGCAACGCTGGTGGCGCGGGCACTGCATTTTCCAGGGTTTTCCCGGCCGCGCTGCGCGTCTGCGCAATGTCGCGACTTGTCGTCGGGACAGCGTTGTTGTCCCGCAGCGGTAGCGGGCAGGCGCACCGCTTCGCGAGCGTGGTTTGTTAGATGCCATCCCCATATCGCAGCGCTGGATCTGCGCGTACCGCATTTGTCTCTTCCCAAGCCGAATGCGCTCCCTACAGTGCGCGCCTCTTCGGCGCTGCCTGGTTCGATGGCATGAGGCGCAGTTGTCCGAAGGGACAGCGAATGCGCACGCGTCGTTTGCGTTTTCCGCGCTGCGGAACGCGCCGCGCCTGCGCCGACTCCACCCATGCTCACGAGGTCCCAGGATGAAGACACAGTCTCTCAACGCAGCGTCTCCGCGCACGCTCACCCAGGCACTCGCGCTCGCCGTCTGTCTGGCGGGCGCGACCGGCAGCGCCTATGCCGATGCCAGCCTGGAGGTCGCCAGTACCGGCTGGGCGACGCAGAACGGCGGCACCAAGGGCGGCTCCAAGGCCGCGGCGGCCAACGTCTACAGCGTCAGCACCGCCGCGCAGCTGAAGGCCGCGCTGAAGGCCAGCGTCGGCAGCAACGGCCGCATCATCAAGATCAGCGGCATCATCGACATCAGCGAAGGCACGCCGTACGCCACCACCGCGGACATGAAGAGCCGCGCGCGCCTGGACGTGCCCACCAAGACCACGCTGATCGGCATCGGCAGCAATGCGCAGATCCGCGAGGGCTATCTGTACGTCAAGGCCAACGACGTGATCATCCGCAACCTCACCATCGAGAACCCGTGGGATCCGCAGCCGGTGTGGGACCCGGACGACGGCAGCGCCGGCAACTGGAATGCCGAGTACGACGGCCTGACCATCGAGGGCGCCAGCAACGTGTGGGTGGACCACGTCACCTTCACCGACGGGCGCCGCACCGACGACCAGAACGGCACCGCCAACGGCCGCCCCAAGCAGCACCACGACGGCGCGCTGGACGTGAAGAAGGGCGCCAACTACGTGACCATCTCGTATTCGGCGTTCAAGTCGCACGAGAAGAACAACCTGATCGGCTCCAGCGACAGCGCCTCCAGCACCGACAGCGGCAAGCTGAAGGTGACCATCCACAACACCCTGTTCGAGAACATCTCCGCGCGCGCGCCGCGGGTGCGCTTCGGCCAGGTGCACCTGTACAACAACTACCACGTCGGCAGCACCAGCCATCCGGTGTACAAATTCTCGCACGCGCACGGCGTGGGCAAGGAGTCGAAGATCTTCTCCGAGAACAACGCCTTCGACATCGCCGGCGTCAGCGGCTGCGACAAGATCGCCGCCAACTATGGCGGCAGCGTGTATCGCGATTTCGGCTCGCTGCTCAACGGCCAGGCGCTGACCTGCTCGTGGAACAACAGCATCGGCTGGACGCCGCCGTACACCTATTCGCTGCTGCCGGCGAACCAGGTGGCGAACGACGTCAAGGCCAAGGCCGGCGCCGGCAAGCTCTGAGGGAGGCGGTGCCGCTGCCCGGGATGCCGGGCAGCGGTGCGCGTGCGGCTTCGATTGCAGACAGCCTTTGCCACTGTAGGAGCGGCTTCAGCCGCGACCCGGGCTTCCCGGTAATGCCTGTCGCGGCTGAAGCCGCTCCTACAGGGTGCAAGCGGGTCGCTGGGAAGCACGCGCGGGTCACCGCATGTCGCGCTGCCGGCGCGCTCGCCGGCAGCGACAGCCGCACACCTACAGCTTGGCGCGCTGCTCGCGCAGGCCGGTGAGCTGCGCCGTCCAGTCGGCCAGGCGCTGCCGCTCCTGCTCGACCACCGCCGCCGGCACCTTGTCGGTGAACTTCTCCAGCTTGGCCGCGCTCTTGTCCTGTTCGGCGCCGACCCGCGCGATCTCCTTGTCCAGGCGCGTGCGCTCGGCATCCAGGTCGACCAGCCCCTGCAGCGGCACCAGCAGCCGCAGCTCGCCGACGATCGCCGCGGCCGCCGGCGGCGTGTCCTGCGCCGGCTCCAGCCACTGGATCGACTCCAGCCGCAGCAGGAACGACAGCTGCGAGGCGAAACCCGCGACGCGCGCGCGGTCGTCGGCCAGGCCGCCCTGCAGCAGCAGCGGCACCAGCTTGGATGGCGGCACGTTGAGTTCGCTGCGCACCCGGCGCAGCGCCGAGACCATGGCCTTGAGCCATTCGACGTCGGCTTCGGCACTGGCGTAGGCGCTCACGTCCAGGTCGCCGGCGCGCGGATACGGCTGCAGCGAGATCGTCGACGCGGCGATGCCCAGGCGCGGCGCCACCTGCTGCCACAGTTCCTCGGTGACGAACGGCGTCAGCGGATGCAGCAGGCGCAGCAGCGTCTCCAGCACCTGCAGCAGGGTATGGCGGGTGCTGTCGGCGGCGACGGCGTCGTCGCCGTTCAAGGCCGGCTTGGTCAGCTCCAGGAACCAGTCGCAGAACTCGTTCCAGGCGAACTCGTACAGCGACTGCGCGAGCAGGTCGAAGCGGTAGGCGGCGTAGTGCGCCTGCGCCTCGGCAGCGACCTTGTCCAGCCGCACCAGGATCCACTTCTCCGCATCGGTTGCCGGCACGAGCCGTGCCGAGTCCCGAGTCCCGAGTCCCGAGTCCCGCGCTTGCGTGTTCATCAGCACGAACCGGCTGGCATTCCACAGCTTGTTGCAGAAGTTCTTGTAGCCCTCGGCGCGGCCCAGGTCGAACTTGATGTCGCGGCCGTGGCTGGCCAGCGCGGCGATGGTGAAGCGCAGCGCGTCGGCGCCATGGGCGATGATGCCCTCCGGGAATTCCTTGCGCGTGGCCTTCTCGATCTTCTCGGCCATGCGCGGCTGCATCAGCCCGGTGGTGCGCTTGGCGACCAGGTCCTCGATGCTGATGCCGTCGATGATGTCCAGCGGGTCGAGCACGTTGCCCTTGGACTTGGACATCTTCTGCCCGTCCTTGTCGCGGATCAGGCCGGTGATGTACACGTCGCGGAACGGCACCTGGCCGACGAAGCTGTCGGTGGCCATGATCATCCGCGCCACCCAGAAGAAGATGATGTCGAAGCCGGTGACCAGCACGCTCGACGGCAGGTAGCGGTCGAAGCCGCGCTCTGCCATCGCCTGCGCATCCGGCCAGCCCATCGTCGAGAACGGCCACAGCTGCGCGGAGAACCAGGTCTCCAGCACGTCGCTGTCCTGGTGCAGGGCGACATCGGCGCCGAGGCCATTCTTCGCGCGCGCCTCGGCCTCGTCGCGGCCGACATAGCAGGTGCCGGCGTCGTCGAACCACGCCGGAATGCGGTGGCCCCACCACAGCTGGCGGCTGATGCACCAGTCCTGGATGTTCTCCATCCAGTGGCGATAGGTGTTGATCCAGTTCGGCGGCACGAACTTCACCTGGCCCGATTCGACCAGATCCAGGCCGCGCTTGGCCAGCGCGTCCATCTTCACGAACCACTGGTCGGTGAGGTAGGGCTCGATCACTTGGCCGGTACGGTCGCCGCGCGGCACCTGCAGCTTGTGCGGCTTGGTCTCGATCAGGATGCCGAGGTCCTCGAGTTCTTCCAGCACCGCCTTGCGCGCGTCGTAGCGGTCCAGGCCGCGGTACTTCTCCGGCGCGTTGTCGTTGACCGCCGCGGTCGGGGTGAACAGGTTGATCATCGGCAGGTCGTGACGCACGCCGACCTGATAATCGTTGAAATCGTGCGCCGGGGTGACCTTGACCACGCCGGTGCCGAACGCGCGGTCCACGTAGTCGTCGCCGATCACCGGGATCCGGCGGCCGGTCAGCGGCAGCGTCACCGTCTTGCCGATCAGGTGCGCGTAGCGCGCATCGTCCGGATGCACCATCACCGCGGTGTCGCCGAGCATGGTTTCCGGGCGCGTGGTGGCCACGACCAGATAGTCGCGGGTCTCGCGCAAGGTTTCGTTGCCTTCGGCGTCGTGCTCGACGTGTTCGTAGCTGGCGCCGTCCTCGAGCTGGTAGGCGATCGACCACAGGAAGCCGTCTTCCTCGACGTTCTCCACTTCCAGGTCGGAGATCGCGGTCTTCAGCACCGGGTCCCAGTTGACCAGGCGCTGGCCGCGGTAGATCAGGCCCTGCTCGTGCCAGCGCACGAAGGCCTCGACCACCGCCGCCGACGGCTGCGGATCCATGGTGAAGGTGCTGCGCGACCAGTCGCTGGAGGTGCCCAGGCGGCGCATCTGCCGCTCGATGGTGTCGCCCGACTGCGCCTTCCACTCCCACACCTTGGCGATGAAGCCCTCGCGGCCCAGCGAGTCGCGGGTCTCGCCCTTGCCTTCCAGCGCCAGGTTGCGCGACACCACCATCTCGGTGGCGATGCCGGCGTGGTCGCTGCCGACCTGCCACAGCGTGTCGAAGCCGCGCATGCGGTGGTAGCGCACCAGCGCGTCCATCAGCGTCTGCTGGAAGGCGTGGCCCATGTGCAGCGTGCCGGTCACGTTCGGCGGCGGCAGCAGCACCGTGTACGGCTCGCCCTGGCCGGACGGTTTGAAGTAACCGGCCTGCTCCCACGCCGCATACAGGCGCGATTCGAAGGATTTGGGGTCGTAGCTGGAGGCGAGGGTGGTCATGGGAAGCCGGGATTCGTTATTCGGGATTGGGGATGGGGCGCGGGGATGGTGCCGGTGGAGGAAGAGGGGGAACCCATCCCGAATCCTCAATCCCCACTCCCGGCTCCATCACATGTCGTACTTGCTGACCTCGAAGCCCAGCGCCTTGTACTGTTTCCAGCGCTCGCGCAGCGGCTCGCGCGCGGCCGGGTCGGCCGGCACCACTTCCAGCACGCGCTCGCAGGCGCCGAGGTAGGCGTCGTCGCGCAGGTTGATCACCAGCGCGCGCGACGGCGCTTCCACCCCGGGCGGGACGATCAGCACCTGCGCCTCTTCCTCGTCGACATCGGCGCCGGCGATCTGGTGCGGGATATAGGCATCGGGGTCGAACGCCCACAACAGCTCGTCCAGTTCCTCGGCCTGCGCCTGGTCGCGCGCCAGCACCAGCGTCCACAGGTTGGCGTCGTTGGCCTTGCGCGCCAGTTCGCAGACCAGGCGCAGCGGCTCGGTCAGGAACCGCGGCTTGGCGATCAGGTAGAAGTCGGCGCGCATCAGGTGTGGGGACCGGGGACCGGGGACCGGGGACCCGGGAAAAGCGGCCGGGAACCGGGGCGCCTACGGGCGCGGCCGATGCACGGGCAGCGGGCTAAGGCGAGCATGTGGGCTGGGTGCATGGACATGCCGGCGTCTTACCGGGTCCCCGGTCCCTGGTCCCCGGTCCCGACACTGGCCCGATCCAGCAACCACTGACTCAACAACCCCACCGGCCGGCCCGTGGCCATGCCGCGCTTGCCTTCGTCGCTGGCGACGCCGGCGATGTCCAGGTGCGCCCAGCGCTGGCCTTCGGTGAAGCGCGACAGGAAGCAGCCGGCGGTGATCGCGCCGGCCCAGCGGCCGCCGATGTTGTAGACGTCGGCGAAGCTGGAATCGAGCAGGCCCTGGTATTCGTCCCACAGCGGCAGGCGCCAGGCGCGGTCGAACACGTGCTCGCCGGCGGCCAGCAGTTCCTCGGCCAGGTCGTCGTGCTTGCTCATCAGGCCGGCGGTCTGGTGGCCGAGGGCGACCATGCAGGCGCCGGTCAGAGTGGCCACGTCGATCAGCGCCTCGGGGTTGAAGCGTTCGGCGTAGGTCAGCGCGTCGCACAGGATCAGGCGGCCTTCGGCGTCGGTGTTGCCGACCTCGATGGTCTTGCCGGACATGCTGGTGATCACGTCGGAGGGGCGGTAGGCGTCGCCGTCGATCGCGTTCTCCACCGCCGGCACCACCACCACCAGGTTCAGCGGCAGGCGCGCGGTCGCCGCGGCGACGAAGGTGCCGATGACGTTGGCGCCGCCGCACATGTCGTACTTCATCTCCTCGATGCCGCCCTGGGTCTTCAGGTTGACGCCGCCGGTATCGAAGGTGATGCCCTTGCCGACCAGCACATAGGGCTTGGCGTCGCCGCCGCCGTTCCACTTCAGCACCAGCAGCCGCGGGCGGTTGGCCGAGCCGCGCGCCACCGCCAGCAGCGAGCCCATGCCCAGCTCCTGCATCTGCGTTTCTTCCAGGATCTCGGCCTCGGCGCCGTCGATGCCGTGGGCGAAGGCCGCGGCGGTCTCGGCCAGGTAGGCCGGGGTGCACAGGTTCGGCGGCAGGTTGCCGAGCTCGCGGGCGAATTTCACGCCGGCGGCGATGGCCTGGCCCTGGGCCAGCGCGGTGGCGTCCTCGCCGAGCACGGCCAGGCTGGCCAGGCCGCTGTCGTCGGGCTTCTTCTTGCCCAGCGTGGCGGTATAGCGGTAGCAGGCGTGGTCGCTGGCGATCACCGCCTGGCGGATCGCCCAGGCCTGGTCGCGGCCCTTGACCTCCAGTTCGGACAGGGTGAACAGCGCCTTGGCCGCCGGCCCGCTCTTCAGCGCGCGCGCCGCGTCGCCGACCGCCTTCAGGTACTGCGGCACGCCGAACTTGGCGGCCTCGCCCAGGCCGACCACCAGCACGCGCGGCGCGCTCACCCCCGGCAGGTCGTGCAGCAGCGCGGTAGCGCCGGTCTTGCCGCTGACGTCGCCGCGGCCGGCCAGGGCTGTCAGGCGTCCGCCGCTGGCCGCATCCAGGGCCTGGGCGGCGGGCGACAGGCGCTTGTCGGCGAACACGCCGACGACGATGCAATCGAACGCCGCGGTAGCCGGGGCGTCGTGGTTCAGGGTGAATTCCAGGGCCATTGATCAGATTCCGTTGGCAAATCCGTACAATCGCGGGCTGTTTACGTCCAGCCGGGTTAGGCTGGATCCGCCGCGAACGAATCCGAGAGTTTAAATCAACCCACCCTCATGCCGAAGCTCGATCGATACCTGCTGCGCGATTTCATCCAGAGCTTCTTGGCGACCCTCATCGTGTTGCTGGTGGTCAGCGTCGGCGGCGTGCTGGTCGACGTCCTGGGCAACATCGCCGACGGCCGCATCCCGGCCAAGCTGCTGTTCTCCCAGCTCGGCCTGCAGTTCGTGGTGTACCTGCCGCTGATCCTGCCGCTGGCGCTGATGCTGGGCCTGCTGCTGGCGCTGGCGCGGCTGTACCGCGACTCGGAGATGGCGGTGATCACCGCCATCGGCGTCGGCCCGCGGCGCCTGCTGCGGCCGATCCTGATGCTGGTGGTGCCGGTGGTGACCCTGGTCGGGCTGTGCTCGCTGTGGCTGGGCCCCTGGGCCGACCGCACCTCCGACCGGCTGATCGACGAGGCCAACCGCAGCCTGCTGATGGCGGGGCTGGAGGCCGGGCGCTTCACCACGCTGTCCGACGGCGGCATCGTCTACATCAGCACCCTGTCCGGCGACGGCACCAAGCTGGGCAAGGTGTTCATGCAGCGGCAGAAGGACGGCCGCCTGGACGTGGTCACCGCGCAGCGCGGCGCGATGTTCTTCGAGGGCCGGGCAGACCGCTACCTGCGCCTGGAGGACGGCTACCGCATCGAGGGCCCGCTGGCCGGCGACGACATGGACTACCGGCTGATGCGCTACGCCAGCAACGACGTGGCCCTGCCGGACCGCGACGAAGCGCGCAAGGACGACGATCCGGAACTGCTGACCACCGCGCAGCTGATCGGCGACCCGCGGCCGCAGGCCAACGCGCAGCTGCACGCGCGCATCGCCCCGCCGCTGCTGGCGCTGGCGTTCGCGCTGCTGACCCTGCCGCTGTCGCGCAGCTCGCCGCGGCAGCAGCGCTACGGCCGGATCATGCTGGCGTTCCTTGCCTACCTGGTCGGCACCAACCTGATGTTCATCGGCACCCAGTGGCTGAACACCGACAAGCTGCCGCGCGCGCTGGGCCTGTGGTGGCTGACCCTGCCGCTGCTGGCGCTGGCGGTGTGGACCTACCTGCGCGACGGCCGCCTGTCGCGGCCGCGGAGGCAGGCCGCATGAAGCTGCGCCCGCACCTGCACGACCTCTACGTCGGCCGCGCCGTGCTCGGCACCGTCCTGCTGACCTGGGCGGTGCTGCTCGGCCTCGACGTGATCATGGCCTTGTCCAACGAATTCAAGGACATCGGCAAGGGCAGCTACAGCCTCGGCCACGCCGTGGCGTATGTCGCCTACACCGTGCCGCGGCGCGCCTACACGCTGTTCCCGACCGGTGCGGTGATCGGCGTGCTGATGGGCCTGGGGCAGTTGGCGGCGACCTCCGAACTGACCGCGCTGCGCGCGCTGGGCCTGTCGCGGCGGCGGCTGAGCGTGGCCGCCGCGGCGACCATGGCGGTGCTGACCGTGGCGATGGTGTTCAGCGGCGAGACCCTGGCGCCGTGGGCGCAGAACCAGGCCGATGCGATCAAGGCCAACGCCAAGTACAACGGCAACATGAGCATGGCCCGCTACTCCGGGCTGTGGGCGCGCGAAGGCGACACCTTCCTCAATGCGCAGAGCGGCGAAGAGCATCTGGAAGGCACCGGCGGCACCTGGCTGGAGCTGCGCGACGTGCGCCTGTACACGCTGGACCAGGCCGGGCGGCTGGCCTCGCTGACCCATGCCACCACCGCCGAGCATCGCGACAGCGGCTGGACCCTGAAGCAGGTCTACCGCGACACCTTCGCCGAGCGTTCGGTGCAGCGCGAGAAGTTCGACAGCCTGCCGTGGGCGTCGCAGCTGGACGCCGCCGCGCTGGCCTCGGGCCTGGCCAAGCCGCGCAACCTGTCGGCGCACGAGCTGCACACCAGCATCGAGTACCGGCGCCGCAACGGCCTGGACGCGCGCGACTACGAGGACCAGTACTGGAGCCGCTGGTTCTATCCGCTCAACGTGCTGGCGTTGTGCTTCGCCGCGATCCCGTTCGCGTTCGGCGCATTGCGCAGCGGCGGCATGGGCAAGCGCCTGTTCCTGGGCATCCTGTTCGCGTTGGTGTTCTGGCTGCTGCAGCTGTTCTTCGGGCGCATGGCCGGCGCATTGAAGTTCGACTACCGCATCGCC
Organism: Xanthomonas sp. WHRI 7945; assembly: GCF_035026585.1. Lineage (NCBI taxonomy): Bacteria > Pseudomonadati > Pseudomonadota > Gammaproteobacteria > Lysobacterales > Lysobacteraceae > Xanthomonas > Xanthomonas sp. WHRI 7945. The sequence goes on along the minus strand of NZ_JAYIQP010000015.1, from coordinate 852 downwards.
TACGCGTTGCCGCCGCTGGTGATGCTGACCGTATCGTGGCTGCTGTTCCGCAAACGCAGCAATTGAGTCGCGGCGCCTGCGAACCCGAGCCGTACTCACGCCTGTCGCGTCGGCTGCCGGTCGGGTTTCCTTCGCTGCAGACCGGCCGGCTGTCGCTGCGGCAGGTGCGCATCGCCGATCTGGACAGGCTTCGCACGATCTATGGCGATCCGCAGGTGATGCGCCATGCCTCCGACCCCGTGTTCACGCGTGACGCGCACTACGTGCAGACGATCGATGGCATGGCCCGGGGATTCAGCGCGGACCAGGCGATCGAGTGGGGCATCGCCCGCAGCTCCGACGATGCGTTGATCGGTACCGTGGGACTGCACAACTTCCGCGACACCGTGGCGGAAGTGGGCTGCCTGCTGGCAGCGGCGCACTGGCGGCAGGGTGTCATGCGCGAAGCGGTTGGCGCGGTGCAGGCGTTCGCGAAGGAGCGGCTTGGCATGGTCCGGCTCGAAGCCGACATCGATGCCGACAATGCGGCATCGCTGGCCTTGTTCGCCGCATTGGGCTACGTCGGGGTGGAGCGCACAGCGGAGCAGGCAGTGCTTTTGACGAAGTGGCTTTAGCGCCGGAAGTTCCAACTGCTGCGGCGCGCCAGCCGAGCCGGCTTAGGCGTCATCGCAGCAGCAATGGCTCAGCAATGTAGCTCGCCGCGCCGCCGCGCGCCCATGCGTTGCGCTCAGGGCTTTTTTGCTTCGGAAGCCGATCCAGCCGCGTGCTGCTGGCACGGTCGTGCCGCGCCGCAGTGGCCTTGAAGCGTCAGTGGCGTTCGCCGCGCCGCCGCGCGCCCACGCGTTGCGGTCA
>NZ_JAYIQP010000014.1:0-127701 GCF_035026585.1 Xanthomonas sp. WHRI 7945 | reverse complement strand
AAGGAACAGCCTGGCCCCTCTCCCCTCGGGAGAGGGGTTGGGGTGAGGGTCCGGCGCGAAGCGTCTCGTGGAGTTTGAGTGCACGAGGCTGCGCCCATACCCTCATCCGGCCCTGCGGGCCACCTTCTCCCGGTGGGAGAAGGGGACAGCCCTCAGGCCGCCGGCAACCACAGCAGCAGCGCCGCGCCCAGCACGATGCGGTACACCGCGAAGGCGGTGAAGCGGTGCGACTTGATGTAGCCCAGCAGCCACTTCACCACGACGAAGCCGGTCGCCACCGCGGCGGCGAAGGCGATGGCCACGTCGCCCCAGTCCTCGCTGCCGATCGCGCCGTCCTTGTACAGCTCCAGGAACGAATAGCCGCTGGCCGCGAACATGGTCGGGATGCCGACCAGGAACGCGAAGTCGGCCGCGGCCGAGCGCTTGCTCAGGCCCAGCAGCATCGCCAGGAAGATCGTCGCGGCCGAGCGCGAGGTGCCGGGGAACACGCCGGCCAGCACCTGCGCCAGGCCCACCGCGATGGCCACCTTCCAGGTCACCAGTTCGCGCTCGGGCATGCGTGCGGCGAAATGCTCGGCCACCAGCATCCAAACGCCGCCGATCACCAGCGCCCAGGCCACCGGCTGCACGGTTTCCGGCAGCTGCCAGCCGGCCTTGCGCACCGCCAGGCCGACCACCGCGGTGACCAGGAACGCGGTGCCCAGCTTGAGCACGTAGTCGCGGTTGGCACGGTCGCCGAGCCCGGTGGCCAGCGTCCACAGCCGCTGCCGGAACACCAGGGTCGTGGCCAGGATCGCGCCGGCCTGGATCACGATGTTGAAGAAGTCGGAACGGCGGCCCAGCCATTGCTCGGCGATCAGCAGGTGGCCGGTGCTGGAGATCGGCAGGAACTCGGTCAGGCCTTCGATGATGCCCAGCAGCAGGGCGGAGAACATGTCGCTCATGGGGGAAGTTCGGCTCGTGGGGGAGGGGAGCCGGGCAAGGATAGAGCATTGATTGATGCACCATTTAAGTGCGTCAAACAGTCAATGCACACATTTGGTGCGCGATCACCGCCCTGTTGGCGTGCGCCCTTCACCAAAATCAAGGACTTGTGAATCCGTCACAGTTGGCACGGCGATTGCTGTCACTGGGCCAAGTCATTCACCAACCCGAGGTTTCATCGATGTCTGCGGAAAATATTGAGAAGCTGGTCAAGGACAACAAGGTCGAGTTCGTCGACCTGCGGTTCGTCGATATGCGCGGCGTGCAGCAGCACGTGACCTTCCCCGTGAGCATCATCGAGCCGGCGCTGTTCGAAGAAGGCAAGATGTTCGACGGCAGCTCGATCTCGGGTTGGAAGGGCATCAACGAGTCGGACATGGTCCTGCTGCCCGACGCCGACACCGCATTCATCGATCCGTTCATGGCCGATCCGACCCTGGTCCTGACCTGCGACATCCTCGACCCGGCCACCATGCAGAGCTACGACCGCGACCCGCGCGGCGTGGCCAAGCGCGCCGAGGCCTACCTGAAGTCCAGCGGCATCGCCGACCAGGCGTTCTTCGGCCCGGAGCCGGAATTCTTCATCTTCGACGGCGTGCGTTTCGGCAACGAGATGGGCCACACCTTCTTCAAGATCGATTCGGAAGAAGCGGCCTGGAGCAGCGGCAGCAAGATCGAAGGCGGCAACAGCGGCTACCGTCCGGCGGTCAAGGGCGGCTACTTCCCGGTGCCGCCGACCGACTCGCTGCAGGACCTGCGCGCGGAAATGTGCAAGACCCTGGAGCAGGTCGGCATCGAGGTCGAGGTGCACCACCACGAGGTGGCCACCGCCGGCCAGTGCGAGATCGGCACCAAGTTCAACTCGTTGGTGAAGAAGGCCGACGAGCTGATGATGATGAAGTACATCATCAAGAACGTGGCCTACCGCAACGGCAAGACCGCGACCTTCATGCCCAAGCCGATCGTCGGCGACAACGGCTCGGGCATGCACGTGCACCAGTCGCTGGCCAAGGGCGGCACCAATCTGTTCTCCGGCGACGGCTACGGCGGCCTGTCGCAGATGGCGCTGTGGTACATCGGCGGCATCTTCAAGCACGCCAAGGCGATCAACGCCTTCACCAACTCCGGCACCAACAGCTACAAGCGCCTGGTCCCGGGCTTCGAGGCGCCGGTGATGCTGGCCTATTCGGCGCGCAACCGCTCGGCCTCGTGCCGCATTCCGTGGGTGTCCAACCCGAAGGCGCGCCGCATCGAGATCCGCTTCCCGGATCCGCTGCAGTCCGGCTACCTGACCTTCGCCGCGCTGATGATGGCCGGCCTGGACGGCATCAAGAACCAGATCGACCCGGGCGCGCCCAGCGACAAGGACCTGTACGACCTGCCGCCGGAAGAAGAGAAGCAGATCCCGCAGGTGTGCTCCAGCCTCGACCAGGCGCTGGAAGCGCTCGACGCCGACCGCGAGTTCCTCAAGGCCGGCGGCGTGTTCAGCGACGACTTCATCGACGGCTACATCGCGCTGAAGATGCAGGAAGTGACCAAGTTCCGCGCCGCAACGCACCCGCTGGAATACCAGCTGTACTACGCCAACTGAGTTCCACGCGCGGCGATGGCGAAGGTTACCCCTCCCTCCTTCGTCATCGCCGCCACCTACTCGGCTGGGGAGCCGTGCCGGTGGTCCGCGCCAGAAGCAGTCGCAACAGCCGGTTTTCCGGGGGATGCACCACGAAAGACAGCGCTTGCGTGCCGTGGGCCACGCTCCCTCCCACGTCGCCGTTGCCGTCGCACTCTCGTGCGCCGCGCCACGGCGTGATCCGCGGGACGCACCGCGCAGCAGGACGGCGCCGTTCGCGGCGCCGATGACATGCAAACCGCCGGCCGGGGTTCGGCAGCCGGCTCCTTCCACCAACGGGGTATGCGCATGAAACTGATCACCGCCATCATCCGGCCGTTCAAGCTCGACGAGGTCCGCGAGGCCTTGTCACAGGCGGGCGTGTCCGGCATCACCGTCACCGAGGTCAAGGGCTTCGGCCGGCAGAAGGGACACACCGAGCTGTATCGCGGTGCCGAGTACGTCGTCGACTTCCTGCCCAAGATCAAGATCGAGACCGTGGTGACCGACGAGCGCCTGGAGGCCGTGGTCGAGGCGATCCAGACCGCCGCCGGGACCGGCAAGATCGGCGACGGCAAGATCTTCGTCACCGCGATCGAACAGGTCATCCGGATCCGCACCGGCGAGATCGGCGCAGATGCGCTCTAACCCCACCCTGGAGCCGTTCATGAAGACAGGTCTTTTTTCCGGGTGGAAGGCCCGGTTCTACGCGGTATGCATGCTGATGCTGTTCAGCGCGATGGCCATCGGCGTGCCGGGCACGGCCTTCGCCCAGGCCGAAGTGACGCCGGTGCCGACGCCGGACGTGGTCACCGAACAACTGACGCCGCCGGCGCCGCCGGCCGCCGCGGCCGCGCCTGCCGAAGCGGCGCCGACCGTGGACAAGGGCGACGTGGCCTGGATGCTGACCTCCACGCTGCTGGTGCTGCTGATGGTGGTGCCGGGCCTGGCGCTGTTCTACGGCGGCATGGTGCGCGCCAAGAACGTGCTGTCGGTGCTGATCCAGGTCGCGGTGGTGTTCTCGCTGATCGCGGTGCTGTGGGTGGTCTACGGCTACAGCCTGGCGTTCTCCGGCGAAGGCCCGTGGATCGGCAACCTCGACAAGGCGCTGCTGAAGGGCGTGACGATCGAAACGCTTGCAGCCACCTTCACCAAGGGCGTGAGCCTGCCGGAGTACGTGTTCGTCGTCTTCCAGCTGACCTTCGCCGGCATCACCGGCGCGCTGATCGTCGGCGCCTTCGCCGAGCGGGTGAAGTTCGGCGCGGTGCTGCTGTTCTCGGTGATCTGGTTCACCTTCGGCTACCTGCCGCTGGCGCACATGGTCTGGGCCACCGGCGGCTACCTGTTCGACAAGGGCGCGCTGGACTTCGCCGGCGGCACGGTGGTGCACATCAACGCCGGTATCGCCGGCCTGGTCGGCGCCTACTTCGTCGGCAAGCGCACCGGCTTCGGCCGCGAGGCGATCAAGCCGCACAACGTGACCCTGACCTTCGTCGGTGCCTCGCTGCTGTGGGTGGGCTGGTTCGGCTTCAACGCCGGCTCCAACCTGGAAGCCAATGCCGGTGCGGCGCTGGCCTTCCTCAACACGCTGCTGGCCACCGCCGCGGCGATCCTGGGCTGGTCGCTGACCGAGAAGATCATCAAGGGCAAGTCCTCGGCGCTGGGCGTGGCCTCGGGCATGGTCGCCGGCCTGGTCGGCATCACCCCGGCCTGCGGTACCGTCGGCCCGTTCGGCGCGATCGCCATCGGCCTGGCCGCCGGCGTGCTGTGCGTGTGGGGCGTCACCGGCCTCAAGCGCCTGCTCGGCGCCGACGACAGCCTGGACGTGTTCGGCGTGCATGGCCTGGGCGGCATCATCGGCGCGATCCTGACCGGCGTGTTCTCCGCCGCCTCGCTGGGCGGCCAGAAGGGCGGCGACTACAGCATCGGCCATCAGGTGCTGATCCAGGCCGAAGGCGTGCTGATCACCCTGGTGTGGATCGGCGTGGTGTCGGTGGTCGGCTTCCTGGTCGCCAAGCTGGTGTTCGGTCTGCGCGTGCCGGAAGAAGCCGAGCGCGAGGGCCTGGACATCACCTCGCACGGCGAGTCCGCGTACGAGTCCTGAGCAAGACCGGCCCGCGACCACGCGTCGCGGGCCGCTGCGGCAATCCGCCTGCGACCGGTCGCGACCGGTCCTGGCGGCCAGAGGCCATCGCCGGCGCTCCATGGGGCGGAACGACGGCAGTTCTTCCAGCGATCGAGGTATTCCGCGTGGCCGCTAGCCTCGCCAGACCCCCACTCATTTCTTTCCCCGTTGCCCGCGGCGCCACGTGCCCGCCTGCGGCGACGGCGGCGACGGCAGCGACAGGCACCGCCTCGGCGGCGGCCCGCGTCGCCGGCCGGTTCCGGCCGGTGCCCCGGACTGCCGGGCGTTCAGCGCCTTCCGGCCGCCTTTGCACTACATTGGTGCAATGTCCATGACCGCGCCTCCACCTCCGATCGACGTGCTCGGCACCCCGGTGGTCTGGGCCGACGCCGACGGCCGCCTGCTCGGCGCCAATCCGGCCTTCGCGCGCTGGCTCGGGGTCAGCGTGCGGCGCCTGCTCGACCAGCCGCTGGCCTCGCTGGAAGTGCAGGGCGACGCGCTGGCGCGGTTCCTGCGCAACGACGAGCGCGACGTGCTGCGCCTGCACCGCATGGCGCTGGCCATTCCCGGCGAGACCCCGCGCTTCGCCGAAGGCTGGCTGGCACGGATGGACGACGGTGGCTGGCTGCTGGAAGCGCACCCGGTCGACGAATTTCCCACCCTGGACCCGGCCCAGGCGCTGCCCAATGCGCTGGGCGCGGCGCTCAAGGGCCTGGCCCACGAATTGCGCAATCCGCTGGCCGGGCTCAAGGGTGCCGCGCAGCTGCTGGCGCGGCGCGCGCAGCACCGCGACGAGGACGAACGCGAACTGATCGAGCTGATCGGCGCGGAGATCGAGCGCCTCAACAGCCTGCTCGACCAGCTGCTGTCGCCGGCGCCGGCGCGGCCGCACGCCATGCTCAACATCCACGCGGTGCTGGAACGGGTGCTGCGCCTGGCCGAGAACGAGGGCGGCTGGTCGGTGCGCCTGCAGCGCGACTACGACCCCAGCATCCCCGAATTCCTCGGCGACGCCGACCGCCTGACCCAGGCGGTGTGGAACCTGGTCCGCAACGCGATCCAGGCCGGTGCCGCGCAGGTCACCCTGCGCACCCGTGTCGAGCACGCCCAGCGCATCCGCGACCGCGTGCATGCGCGCGGCGTGCGCCTGGAGATCGTCGACGACGGCCGCGGCGTGCCTGAAGAACTGGCCGAGCACCTGTTCCTGCCGCTGGTCAGCGGCCGCGCCGAAGGCAGCGGCCTGGGCCTGGCGCTGGCGCAGCAGGTGGCGCGCGAGCACACCGGTTCGCTGACCTTCCGCTCCCGCCCCGGGCATACCGTCTTCACCCTGCTGCTGCCGCAGGCCGCAGCGGACCCCGAATAGGAGCAGTCCGATGACCGAATCCCTGGAAGGATCGCAACGCATCTGGGTGGTCGACGACGACCGCTCGGTCCGCTTCGTGCTGTCCACCGCATTGCGCGACGCCGGCTACAGCGTGGACGGCTTCGACAGCGCCGCCTCGGCGCTGCAGGCGCTGGCGCAGCGGCCGCTGCCGGACCTGCTGTTCACCGACGTGCGCATGCCCGGCGACGACGGCCTGGTGCTGCTGGACAAGCTCAAGGCCGCGCACCCGCAGCTGCCGGTGATCGTGATGTCGGCCTATACCGACGTGGCCAGCACCGCCGGCGCGTTCCGCGGCGGCGCGCACGAGTTCCTGTCCAAGCCGTTCGACCTGGACGACGCGGTGGCGCTGGCCGCGCGCGCGTTGCCGGAGGCCGGCGGCGTGGCCGAGGCCGCGCTGCCGGTCCCCAGCCAGGGCAGCGCCGAACTGATCGGCGACACCCCGGCGATGCGCGCGCTGTTCCGCGCCATCGGCCGCCTGGCGCAGGCGCCGCTGTCGGTGCTGATCAACGGCGAGACCGGCACCGGCAAGGAACTGGTCGCGCACGCGCTGCACACCGAGTCGCCGCGCGCGCGCAAGCCGTTCGTCGCGCTCAACACCGCGGCGATCCCGGCCGAATTGCTCGAGAGCGAACTGTTCGGCCACGAGGCCGGCGCCTTCACCGGCGCGCAGCGGCGCCATATCGGCCGCTTCGAACAGGCCGACGGCGGCACCCTGTTCCTCGACGAGATCGGCGACATGCCGCTGCCGCTGCAGACCCGGCTGCTGCGCGTGCTGGCCGAGAACGAATTCTTCCGCGTCGGCGGCCGCGAGCTGATCCGGGTCGACGTACGGGTGATCGCCGCCACCCACCAGGACCTGGAAGCGCTGGTCGAACAGGGCCGTTTCCGCGCCGACCTGCTGCACCGGCTGGACGTGGTGCGGCTGCAGCTGCCGCCACTGCGCGAACGCCGCGCCGACGTGCCGCAGCTGGCCGAGAACTTCCTGGCGATGGCCGCGCGCAAGCTCGACACCCCGCCCAAGCGGCTGTCGCCAGCGGCGCTGGACGCGCTGCGCGGCTATGCCTGGCCGGGCAACGTGCGCGAACTGGAGAACGTATGCTGGCGGCTGGCCGCGCTGGCGCCGGCCGAGGTCATCGACGCGCACGACGTGGACAGCGCCCTGCTGCGCGGCAGCCGCCGCGAGCGCAGCGGCGAGGGCGGCGAATGGGATGCGCAGTTGTCGGCCTGGGCGCAGCAGCGCCTGGCCGACGGCGCCGAAGGCCTGCATGCCGAAGCGCGCGACCGCTTCGACAAGGCGCTGCTGGAAGTGGCCCTGCGCTTCACCCAGGGCCGCCGCGCCGAGGCCGCCGCGCGCCTGGGCGTGGGCCGCAACACGGTGACCCGCAAGCTTGGCCCGGGCCGACGCCGGCGCTGAACTGATCGGGACTCGGGACTGGGGACTCGGAAGGCAAGATGCTTGCTCTGATCGCGCCATACACCTGCAGCGGCCACCGCCATGCTTTGCCGGTCCTGAGTTTCGTGACCGGAAAAAGTGTAATGCCCAGCTGTGATCGCTCCGTAGGCCTGTGAGCCGACAGCTGCCACGTTCTGCTGTTTCCGAGTTCCGAATCCCGCGCAAGCCCAGGCCGGCGTCGATGCTGAGCTGCGTCCGGCTGGGGGCTGTCGGGGGTCTTGCCCTGCGCGCGCGCCTGCACCGAGCGTGCCAGGTTCTCGATCTGGCCGCCGCCGTCGTTGTAAATGTGGATTCGGAAAGCTGCCCTTGTTCTATCGCTCCGCACCTCGTGCACCGGCAACCGCCACGCTCTGCCGGTAAGTCACGCGACCGAAAAGCGCGATGCCTTGGCTCTGATCGCTCCGCAGCCTTGCGAACCCACAGTTGCCGCGCTCTGCTGTTCCGAGTCCCGAGTCCCGGCACGCATGCAGCCCCGGTTAGACTTGCCGCGAAAGCAGCCTTCATGAGCTATGAACGGCCGCACCTCTAGTTTCCGCTGCACACAGGAGCCAATGTCGATGCGTCACAAGTTGCATGCCATCGTGGGAAGCGCGTTGCTGATACTGGCCGGCTGCAGCAGTACGCCGCCCGCACCGCCGGCGCCGCCACCGCCGAAGGCGCCGCCGCTGCCGACCAGCGGCACCGCGCAGCAGGCGCAGGCCGTGCTCGCGCCGGCTTCGGGCAGCCTGGTCAGCGGCAAGCTGTCGCTGGTGGCGGCGCCGGGCGGGGTGCGCATCACCGGCACGCTCGGCGGCCTGCAGCCGAACCACCCGTTCGCGTTCCACGTGCACGAGCGCGGGGATTGCAGCGCGGCCGACGCCAGCAGCGCCGGCGGCCATTTCAATCCGCTCGGCGGCCCGCACGGCCGCGCCGGCAGCGGCCCGCACCATGCTGGCGACATGGACAACCTCGGCGCCAACGCCGACGGCGTCGCCCAAGTCGACGTGTTGTTGCATGGCGTGGTGCTCGGCGGCGGCGCGCCCAACGACATCGCCGGCCGCGCGCTGGTCGCGCACGCCGATGCCGACGATTACCGCAGTCAACCTGCCGGCAACGCCGGCGCGCGCGTGGCCTGCGGCGTGATCCGCGTGCTGCGCTGATCGCACATCCGCCCGGGGCCTGGCTCCGCGGCGAACGTCCGCCTTGCGCGGCCCCTTCAAGGAGAACCTTCCATGCGTACCCTTCCCACCGCCCTGTTCCTGGCCACCACCCTCGCGCTCGGCGCCTGCAAGCGCGAAGCGCCCGCAACCGACGCGCCGGCCGCGGCGACGCCGCCGGCCGCCACCCCGGCACCCGTCGCGGAACCTGCGCCTGCCGCCAGCGCGCAGGCCGCCGCAAGCGCCGCGCTGAGCCCGACCCAGGGCAACCAAGTGGCCGGCGAGGTCAGCTTCAACGTGGTCAACGGCGCCGTGCACGTCACCGGCACCATCACCGGGCTCAAGCCCAACAGCGAGCACGGCTTCCACATCCACGAGTTCGGCGACTGCAGCGCGCCCGACGGCAGCAGCGCCGGTGGCCACTTCAACCCGGCCAAGTCCGAGCACGGCCAGGTCAGTGCCGACCCGCACCACGGCGGCGACATGCCGAACCTGAAGGCCGACGCCGAGGGCAAGGCCACGATCGACGCGCCGGTGTCCAACAACGTCAACATCGGCAAGGGCGACGGCTTCGACATCCTCAACCACGCGGTGATCGTCCACGCCGACCCGGACGACTACAAGACCCAGCCCACCGGCAACGCCGGCGGCCGCCTGGCCTGCGGCGTGATCAAGGGCAACGCGAACGCGGCGGCCCCGGCCCCGTCTGGCGCACCGGCAGCGCCTGCCGCGCAGTAAGCGCACGCAAATCGCCGCACGCCCGTGGAAGCGGGCGTGCGGCGACAGCGGGTTGCGAAGCCGGCAAGACGGCGGCTTCGGAACGGTGCTGGGTCGCAATCCTCCCGTCACCAACCCAGCGACACGCCGCACCTATGTGGGAGCGACTTCAGTCGCGACGAGCGAGCCAAAAGCTCAGCGGCTCCGGCGCCGCAGGCTTTCTGTAGGAGCGGCTTCAGCCGCGACAGACGAAGTCAGCAAGCGCCCGGCCCGGAACGAGTAGCGCGACGCAAGTCGCAAACGCCTTATGAAAGCGGGCGATCGACGGCGGCGAATTGCGAAGCGGGCAAGCGTCCTTCGCAACCGGTGGCGGCCGCAGTCCTCCCGTCACCAACCCGGCGGACGCCGCACCTCTGTGGGAGCGACTTCAGTCGCGACGAGCGGAACCAAGGCGTTCAGCGGCTCCAGCGCCCTAGGCTTTCTGTAGGAGCGGCTTCAGCCGCGACAGAGGAAGCCAGCAAGCGGCCGGCCCGGGAACGAGTAGTAGCGCGACGCAAGTCGCAAACGTATATGGAAGCGGGCGATCGGCGTCAGCGGGCTGCGACCCAGGCAAGGCATCCGGCTCCGTAACCGGCGGCGATCGCAGTCCTTCCGTCACCAACCCGGCGGACGCTGCACCTCTGTGGGAGCGACTTCGGTCGCGACGAGCAGAACCGAGACGCTTCAGCGGCTCCGGCGCCCTAGCTTTCTGTAGGAGCAGCTTCAGCCGCGACAAACGGAGCCGGCACGCCGCAGATCATGAATCACCGAGGACGCCATTGCCGGTCAGGCCACGCCTGCCGACCAAGCGCACACCTCACGCCGCCAGCAGCGCCTGCTTCGCGTCCTGCCCGGCCTCGCAATGCACGTACAGCACCGGCAGGCCGTGCGCTTCCAACACCGCGGCCAGCTGCCGCTGCCGGGCCAGGTAGTGTTCGTAGACCCGTTGCAGGCGTTCGCAGTCCTGGCGATCCTGCGCGTAGTGCGCGCACCAGCTGGCCGGGTCGAACAGGGCCATGCGCACTTCGCCGCCGCGGTAGCGCAGCAGCGGCTCGGGCGGGCTCGCCAGCCATTCTTCCTGGTCCGGCGCCAGCAATGCGGTCTCGATCAACGGCCACAGCGGCGCCAGGCCCTGGTTGTCGTACTGCATCGACATCATCGCGGCCAGGTCGTTGACCGTCAGGTAGCGTGCGTGCTCGATCTGCGCGCCGAACGCCTGCTGCGCCAGCAACGCGGTGTCCGGCTGCGCCATGCCCTGCGCCAGCAGCACGTCTTCCAGCGCCTCGGCGACCGGCTGCAGCGTCTGCGCCGGTCCGCTGAGCAGGAATGGCACCACCCGCAGCGCACCGCCGAGCAGCGCCGCGTCGGCCTGGAACGGCAGCGGCACGGTGCCGTCGGCATCGGCGCCGAACGCCAGCAGTCGCGGGCCGGTCTCGCGACCGGGGGCGCGCGCGCGCAGCTCGTCCAGGCGCCGGTGCATCGGCCAGCCCGGGCGCAGCACCTCGGCCGGGTCGAAATGCGCGCCGGCCAGGCTCAGCTCCAGGTCGCGCACCGCCGGCACCAGTTGCGCCAGGTCGCGGCCGACCTTCTCGGCCAGTTCCGCGGCCAGCGCGTGCGGCAGCGCGGCGTGGGCCGGGGCGAGCCCGGCGGACAGTTCCAGGGCGATCACGCCGTGGGCATTGATGCTGGCAATGGCTTGGCTCATGGCTTGGCGGTTGGCCCATCGCGGGCGCAAAGCTACACTCGCTTCATTATGCCTGCGCTAACGTGCAGGTCATGTCCCCGACTCTCCTCGCGCGAGGTAATCCCATGCCAGCAGCCCGTCCCGTCGCCATTCTCGGCGGCGTCCGTATTCCGTTTTGCCGCCAGAACACGGCATACGCGGATGTCGGGAACCTCGGCATGTCGGTACGGACGCTGGGTGCGCTGGTCGAGCGCTACGGCCTGCACGGGCAGCAGCTGGGCGAGGTGGCGATGGGGGCGGTGATCAAGCACTCCAGCGACTGGAACCTGGGCCGCGAAGCCGCGCTGTCCTCCGGCCTGTCGCCGCTCACGCCTGGCATCACCCTGCAGCGCGCCTGCGGCACCAGCCTGGACAGCATCATCACCGTGGCCAACAAGATCGCGCTGGGGCAGATCGAGTCGGGCATCGGCGGCGGCTCGGACACCACCTCCGAGGTGCCGATCGTCTATGGCAAGAAGCTGCGCGCGCGGCTGCTGGCGGCCAACCGCGCCAAGACCACCGGCGACAAGATCCGCGCGCTGACCCGCAGCTTCAAGTTCGCCGAACTCAAGCCCGAGTTCCCCGGCGTGGCCGAACCGCGCACCGGCAAGAGCATGGGCGACCACTGCGAGGACATGGCCAAGCAGTGGAACATCGCGCGCGACTCGCAGGACGCCTGGGCGGTGTCCTCGCACCACAAGCTGGCGGCGGCCTACGAGCGCGGCTTCTTCGCCGACCTGATCGCCCCGTTCCGCGGCGTGGAGCGCGACAACATCCTGCGCGCCGACACCTCGCTGGAGAAGCTGGCCACGCTGAAGCCGGCGTTCGACAAGACCAGCGGCCGCGGCACCCTGACCGCCGCCAACTCCACCCCGCTGACCGACGGCGCCGCCGCGGTGCTGCTGGCCTCGGAGGAATGGGCGCAGGCGCATGGCCACGTGCCGATGGCCTATCTGCGCGATGCGCAGGTCGCGGCGGTTGACTTCGTGCATGGCGAAGGCCTGCTGATGGCGCCGACCATTGCCGTGCCGGACATGCTCAAGCGCCACGGCCTGAGCCTGCAGGACTTCGACATCTACGAGATCCACGAGGCCTTCGCCGCGCAGGTGCTGTGCACGCTGCGCGCCTGGGAGAGCGAGGACTACTGCCGCAACCGGCTCGGGCTGGACGCGCCGCTGGGCCAGATCGACCCGGCCAAGATCAATCCGCTGGGCTCGTCGCTGGCCACCGGCCACCCGTTCGCCGCGACCGGCGCGCGCATCGTCGCCACCGTCGCCAAGCAGTTGCAGGAACGCGGCGGCGGCCGTGCGCTGATCTCGATCTGCACCGCCGGCGGCATGGGCGTGGTGGCGATCGTCGAGCGCTGAGCGCGACGATCCTGCGCGCCCGCCCAGGCGCGCCGGGCGCGGGTTGCGTGCATGCTGCCGCCCCGCGCCGATGCGAAGATCCCTACTGTCTTCCGAGATGGCCCCGCTTAGCGCTGTGCCGCCGTCGCGGTACCATGCCGCCGGTTCGCCTGCATGACGTGGGCGAGACGGCGCGCAGGGGGCGCATGCCATGACACAGCAGGACAGCTTCAATCCGTACCAGGCGCCCGACGCCGCCATCCAGGCCGCGGCCATGCCGCCGCTGCCCGGACAGACGCTGTGGCGCGACGGCGACGATCTGCTGTGCCTGCGCGATACGCCGTTCCCGGCGCACTGCGTGAAGTGCGGCGTGGCGCTGCGCAACGACGAGCTGAAGAAGCGCACGTTCTACTGGCATGCGCCGGGCTGGTACGTGCTGATCGTGGTGAGCGTGCTGATCTACGCGATCGCGGCGTTGATCGCGCGCAAGCGCAGCAGCCATGTGCTCGGGCTGTGCGCGGCGCATCGGCGCCGGCGCAACGGGTTCGTGCTGCTCACCGCCGCTGCGTTCGTCGCCGGGCCGCTGCTGGGCGTCGCCATCGGCGACGACGCCGGGATCTGGCTGGGCGCGGGCCTGTTCCTGGTCATGCTGATCGCCGGCATGGTCGGCGCGCGCATCCTGGTGCCGCGGCGCATGGACGAGCGCTATGCGCGCTACAAGGGCGTGGCGCCGGCGTTCCTGGCGCGACTGCCGACGCTGCCGAGCGCGTTGCGGGGCTGAGCCGGGCGATTCGCCGGCGTACCTGACGGGGAATTCGCGCCGTTCTCCGGTGTTGCTCTCAGGGCCTGCAACGCGCCGATAGGCCCGCGGCGCCGGTCGTCCACCGGCCAGCAGCGGTGAAAGGCCGGTCTGGTTGCCGCTTGCCTCACTCCTGCAGGCGCGGAAAACCGTGGTCGTCGCGGCGTTCGGTAGCGGCCGGATCCGGATCGATCGGCAGCACGGGCGCGGGGCCGGGCAGCGACTCGACGGGCTCGCCGCGCTGCACGCGCAGTGCATTGGCGTAGCAGCGCTGGGCCATCGGCATGTCCCCGGCCTCGGCGTAGCCATCGCCGAACGCTTCCCAGGCCTCGGCACCGGCGCCCAGCGCCAGCGCGCGATGCAGGAACTCCTCCGACTGCGGCCACTGCTGCTGGTGACGGGCCAGCCGTGCCAGGGTCAGCAGCAGGCCCGGGCTGTCCGGATGGCTCTGCAGCCAGCGCTGCGCGCTGGCGCGGCGCGAATCGTATTTCTCCACCGGCAGGCGCCCGTACAGCGCGGCCAGACCTTCGTCCCAGCGCGTCTCCAGCGCCTGTTCCACGCTGCGCAGCGCGGCATCGTCCCAGTGCAGCGCGGCGGCGCGGGTCGCGTAGGCCGCGACCACGGGCGGCTCGCTGCGCAGCGACTTGGGCAGGCTTTCCCAGCGCGCGGCCAGCTCGTTGGCGTCGGCCGCCTGCTGCAGCGACGCCGCGGCCAGCCGCGCCTCCAGCGCGCCGACCGCCTCCAGCGGCAAGGCCTGCTGCTGGCGGATCGCGCCGAGCTGCCCGTAGGCCTCGCCGGCGCGGCCGATGCTGGCCAGCGCCTCGGTGCGCAGCAGCAGCCCGCGCGGCGGCAACGGCTGCGCCGCGGCCACGTCCAGCGCGTTGATCGCTTCGACCGGACGCTGCTGGGCCAGGTGGCGCTCGGCCTGCAGCAGCGCGTACGCGCTCGCGTCGCGCTCGGCCAGGCGCTGCAGGTAACGGTTGGCCGCCTCCGCGTCGGCGCGCGCATCGGCCGCACGCACCGCCGCGACCAGGGCGACGGCGCTGACCTCCGGATCCTCCGCGG
This sequence comes from Xanthomonas sp. WHRI 7945, assembly GCF_035026585.1. NCBI lineage: Bacteria > Pseudomonadati > Pseudomonadota > Gammaproteobacteria > Lysobacterales > Lysobacteraceae > Xanthomonas > Xanthomonas sp. WHRI 7945. Next base: position 113,321 of record NZ_JAYIQP010000014.1, on the reverse strand, counting down.
CGGCGGCGAGCTGCTTGTCGGCGCGCGTCCATTGGCCGTTGTGCAGCGCGGTCAGGCCCTCGATCAGGCGCACGCGCGACTGCTTGCGGCGATGCCGGCCCCAGGCGCGGAACGGGAAGCTGAGCAGGTTCCACAGCAGCAACAGCGCCAGGAAGGCGATCACCAGCAGCAGTGCCGCCTGCGGCAACGGCGAGATGTAGTCGTTGCCGCCGGCGCGCACGATCACTTCGCCGAGGTCGCCCAGCTTGTCCTGGGCCAGCCATTGCGCACCGATCACGCCCAGGGCGATCACGACCAGCAGCACGATCACGGAACGTAGCGATTTCATGGTTGGCTCCTTGCGTCGCGCATGCCGCGCAACTGCTGCAGGGTGGTGCCCAGCTCGGGAATGGCCGGGCGCAGGGCGGCGTTGCGCAGGGTCTGCAGGGTCGCGCGGCGTTCGCGCAACGGTGCCGAATCGGGCCACAGGCGTTGCAACCAGGTGCCGGCGCGGGCCAGCGCGCTGCGGTAGCCGCGCGCATCGCCACGTTCCACTGCGGCGCGGGCCAGGCTCAGGTCCAGGTGCAGCGCGTCGCGCGCGGCGACCCGTTCCGAGTGCGCGGCCAGCACCCCGCCCTGCGCGGGGCGGATCTTGACCAGCGGCGACAGCAGCCGCTGCCACAGCGGCGCCTGCGCGCGTTCGGGCAACTGCGTCGGCAGCGCGTCCAGGCTGTCGGCGAAGGCGTCCAGCTGCGCCGACAGGCGCGCCTGCGGCCCGTCGCCGAGCGCGTCCAGCGCAGTGCGTTCCTGCAGCAGCACCTGGCGCAGGTTGAGATAGCGCGGATCGTCCACGTCTTCCAGCACGCCGCTGGCCAGCGCATAGGCACGGCGCGCGCCTTGCGCATCGCCCGCCACGTACAGGCGCTGCTGGCCCTGGCTCAGCAGCAGTTCCACCTCGTCCAGGCGCAGCGCCTGCGCGCCATGCCGATTGGAATCGGCGAGCTTGGCCACGTTGTCCTCGAGCAGCGCGCTGCGCTGGCTCAGGCCGAGCATCTCGTCGCGCAGCACGCGGTTGGTGCTGGCCGCGTCCTGCACCCGCTGCACGGTGGCGCGCTGATCGCGGCGCAGCGTTTCCAGGTTCTGCTGCAGGGCCTGCAGCTGCAGCTGGATCTCCGATTGCTCGGCCAGCACGCGCGCGTTGCGCGCCTGCCACCATTCCCAGCCGCGCCAGCCGGCCAGCGCCAGCGCGGCCAGCATGGCCAGCACCAGCAGCAGCCAGATCCAGCGCGTGGAGCGGCGAGGCGTGGACGGGATTTCGGTCATCGGCAGCAATCCTTGTCGGCCTGCGTTCCGTCGCGACGATGGCGACGGCCGGACGCGCGGCACCGCGGGAGCATGGCGTGAGCGGCACCGCGGCCGCAAGCCGGCGGGCGGCGCGCGTTCAGCGAGATGGCGAGCGCGTCATGGCCGCGGCGGCGGCCGTGGCCAGTTGCTGCGGCAGCGGGCCAGCCGCGCGGGCGACGTCGGCGAAGCCGAGGTCGGCGGCCTGCGCGGCCAGCCGCGCGCTGGCCGCGACCAGCGGCTGCGCACGCCAGGCCGCGACCACGTCGCCAGGAAGCTGCGGCAGCACCAGCTGCAATGCCTCGCCGCTGCTCAACGCCAGCACGCCCGGCGCCGCGCTGCGCAGTCGCGCGATGCATGCCGCGGACACCGGCAACGGCAGCCGGCGGTAGACATCGGCCCGATGCAGCACGGTGCCGCGCGCCTGCAACTGCGCGGCGATCAGGCCGCGACCGCCGGGCGCGGTGACCAGGCCGACGGCACCGTCGACGGCGGCCAGTTGCGGCAGCGCGAGCAGGCCGTCGCTGTCCATCTGCGCCGGTGTGGCGACTTCGGCGATGCCATGGCGCTGCAGCGCGCGCGCCGTCCCGGCGCCCACCGCCAGCCAGCATTGCCCGGGCCGCGCCGCCAGCGGCTGCAGCGCCGCGGCCGCGCGCACCGCGGCGGGGCTGCTGAAGATCACCCGCGGCGCGGCCAGCGCCAGCGCCAGCGCCGCGCGCGCGGCATCGTCGACACAGGCCTGCAGCCGCCATGGCGACACCGCCAGCAGCCGCGCGCCGACCCGCGCCGCGGCACGCCGCAGCGTCGCGTGCTCGCCCTGCGGGCGCAGCGAGATCAGGGTCCAGGCCGCGGTTGCATATGCGCTCATGCCAGGCATTATGCGAGCCCCCACCGGCAGCACAAATCGCACCATGGCAGCGGATCTTCCTTTCGATGCGTTCCTGCAGCAGTTGCAGCGGCAGTTCGACGCGATGCCGCCGGTGGCGGCGCTGCAGGTCGCGCTGCAGGGCTACGCCGCGCAGCGGCTACAGCTGACCGCGCCGCTGGCGGCCAACATCAACGACAAGGGCAACGCCTTCGGCGGCAGCCTCGGCTCGGTGATGACCCTGGCCGGCTGGGCGCTGGTCAACGTCGAACTGCATCGCGCCGGTCTGCAGGCCGACGTCTACGTCGCCGACACCCAGGTGCGCTACCTGGCGCCGCTGTACGCCGACCTGCACGCGCAGGCCAGCGCCGATGCGGACGCCGACTGGGGCGCGTTCGTGCAGACCTTCCGCCAGCGCGGCCGCGCCCGGATCGGCATCCAGGCGCAGGTCGGGCCGGCCGATGCCGCCGCCGCGGCGACCCTGAGCGGACGCTTCGTCGCCATCGCGAAAGGGTAGGATGCGCGCAACCGCTCGCGCCTATCCGGGGATCCGCCATGCACTCGATGTTCCGCGCCCTGGCGCTGTTGCTGGTGCTCGGCTTCGCCGCCACCGCCCTGGCCGGCAGCCGCAGCCAGCAGAACAAGCTCGACAACCTGCAGACCGCGTACGGCGCGGCAATCCGCTGGAGCGAGTTCGAGTCGGCGTGGGAAGTGGTGGATCCGGCCTACCGGCAGGCGCATCCGCTGACCGACCTGCAGCTGGAACGCTACCGCCAGGTGCAGGTGTCCTCCTACAAGGTCGGCCGGGTCGGCGCGCAGGACGGCGACGTGGTGCGCGACATCGAACTGGGCGTGATCAACCGCAATACCCAGGCCGAGCGCATCGTGCGCTACCGCGAACGCTGGCGCTGGGATGCGCAGGCCAAGACCTGGTGGCTGCTGGACGGCCTGCCGGACTTGTGGAACGGCCAGTAGCGCCGCCGGCCAGCTGTGCGACAATCGGCGCCCGCTTCCAGCCCCCTATTCCCGTGAACTTCGAAGAACTGCTGGCCTTCGCCGGCCGCAACCCGATGCTGGCCCTGGCCCTGGTCGGCCTGACCATCGCACTGATCGTCACCGAAATCATGCGCCTGTTCCGCGGCTTCAAGACGCTGCGCCCGGCCGAACTGACCCTGCTGATCAACGCCGGCAACGCGGTGCTGGTCGACCTGTCGGCCGCGGCCGATTTCGAGAAGGGCCACATCGCCGGCAGCCGCAACGCCACGCCGAGCCAGTTCGGCCCCGAGCACAAGCTGGTGGCCAACGCCAAGTCCTCGCCGGTGGTGCTGGTGTGCCGCACCGGCAACACGGCCGATGCCGCCGCCAAGCAGCTGAAGAAGGCCGGCTTCGAGCAGGTCTACGTGCTCGACGGCGGCATCGCCGCCTGGCAGCAGGCCGATCTGCCGCTGGTCAAGGGCCGCTGATCGCGCTTCCCGGCCCGGCGCCGAGCGCCGCGGCCGGCATGTGATAATCCCGATTCTTTCTGTTCCCTGAATCCACCGGAGTCAACAAATGTCCGACGTCATCAACAACGGCGCCGCGGCGCCGGCCGAAGCTGCGGCTGGCCCCGCTTTCACCATCGAGAAGATCTACGTCAAGGACGTTTCCTTCGAGTCGCCGAACGCGCCGGCGGTGTTCAACGACAACGTGCAGCCGGAGCTGCAGCTCAACCTCAACCAGCGCGTGCAGCGCCTGAACGAGCAGGCCTTCGAAGTCGTGCTCGCGGTGACCCTGACCTGCACCGCCGCCGGCAAGACCGCGTATGTGGCCGAAGTGCAGCAGGCCGGCGTGTTCGGCCTGGTCGGCCTGGACCCGCAGGCGGTGGACGTGCTGCTCGGCACGCAGTGCCCGAACATCCTGTTCCCGTACGTGCGCTCGCTGGTCAGCGACCTGATCCAGGCCGGCGGCTTCCCGCCGTTCTTCCTGCAGCCGATCAACTTCGAGGCGCTGTACGCCGAGACCCTGCGCCAGCGCGCGCAGCAGGGCGAGGGCCAGTCGCTGGCCGACTCGGAGCCGGCCGGCAACGCCTGAGCGCGTCCGCCGTCGCACATGGGCGATAACGCCGCGAAGAAGAAGATCGCCGTCCTCGGCGCCGGTTCCTGGGGCACCGCCCTGGCCGCGCTCGTCGCCCGGCACGGTTTCCCGACCGTGCTGTGGGGCCGCGATGCGGTCATCGCCGAGGCGATCGGGCAGCGCCACGAGAACCCGCGCTACCTGCCGCAGATCCCGCTGCCGGCGTCGCTGCAGGCCACCACCGACCTGGCGGCGGCCGTGCACGGCGCCGACTGGATCCTGGTGGTGGTGCCGTCGCACGCCTTCACCGAAACCTTGCACCAGCTGGCGCCGCTGCGCCCGCCGCAGGCCGGCGTGGCCTGGGCGACCAAGGGCTTCGAGCCCGGTTCCGGGCGCTTCCTGCACGAAGTCGCGCAGCAGATCCTGGGCGAGGACGTGCCGCTGGCAGTGGTGACCGGGCCCTCGTTCGCCAAGGAAGTGGCGCTGGATCTGCCGACCGCGGTGACCGTGCACGGCGATGCCGCGTTCGCGCAGCAGGTCGCCGATGCGATGCACGGCCCCACCTTCCGCGCCTACACCGGCGACGACATGGTCGGCGCCGAGCTGGGCGGGGCGATGAAGAACGTGCTGGCGGTGGCCACCGGCGTGGCCGACGGCATGGAGCTGGGCCTGAACGCCCGCGCCGGCCTGATCACCCGCGGACTCAACGAGATGCTGCGGCTGGCCGCGGCGATCGGCGGCAAGCCGGAAACGCTGATGGGCCTGGCCGGGCTCGGCGACCTGGTGCTGACCTGCACCGGCGACCTGTCGCGCAACCGGCGCCTGGGCCTGGCACTGGGCCGCGGGCAGACCCTGCAGGACGCGGTGCGCGCGATCGGCCAGGTGGTCGAGTCGGTGCAGACCGCCGACGAGGTGATGCGCCAGGCCGAACGCCACGGCATCGACCTGCCGATCTCCAACGCGGTGCGCGCGGTCCTGCACGGCGAACTGACCCCGGCGGTCGGCCTGCAGCAGTTGCTGGCCCGCGAGCAGAAGCCCGAGTACCCGACCACGCTGTTCAGCTGATCGTGTGCCGTTCCAGAGACGAAAAAGCCCGGCTTCGGCCGGGCTTTTTTTTGGTCTCTGCGGCTGCGTCGATCTGCGCGGCGCACAAAAAAAGAAGCCCGGTCCTGGGACCGGGCTTCGAACCGCGCGCAGCGGGAGAGAGAGACGCTGCGCGCAGTGCTACGCGGTGCTGCTTACCAGCTGAAACGCGGGCCGACGAACCATTCCTTGTCGCCGTCGCGGTTCATCTTCAGGTCGGCGCTCAGGCCCCAGTTCTGGTTGAGCTTGGCCTGCGCACCGAGGCGGCCGTAGAACTCGCCGTCCGGGTTGATGCCGTCCTTCTTGGTGTAGTCCTCGTAACCGCCCAGCGCATACACCTCGAGGTACGGGTTGAACGCGGTGCGGATGCCGACTTCGGCGCTGTAGCCGTTGAACTTGGTGCCGAACTCCGGATCGAAGCGGTTGTAGGCCACGCGGGTCACCAGGTCGGTGCTGGTCGAGATCTCGTGGTTGTAGCCGGCGCCGATGCGCCACTGGTCGACGTCGACGTCGCCGAAATCGGTCTTCTGGCGGTTGAAGTCGCCGAACACGCTGAAGTTCGGGTTGATCGCGTAGGAGCCCTTGATGGCCCAGCCATCCGCGTCGCCACCGTCGGCGTCGGTCTTGATGTAACCGCCTTCGACGTAGTTGTAGGACAGGCCTTCGGCCGCAGAGGCAGCGAACGGCAGGGTGGCCAGGAGGCCAAGAGCGAGCAGAGAGGTCTTCATGATCGGGATACCCTTGTTATTGGTTTAGTCGGCGCTGAGGCGTGGGGCCGTTCGCTGCCGATATGTAAATTATCCGTTAGCCACCCGAACTTGCCCTGAATATCAAACTGACCAGTACATAAATTAAACGGCGTGTTCAGGAACTTGTGCGCACAGCGCTAGGGCGAACACCATAGTTCGGTCAGGTTTGGACGAACTATGGTGTTCGCCCCCCTGCCAAACTATGGTGTCCAGCGAAATCAGCGCCCCAGCGGCCAGCCATTGTTAGGGTCAGATCTCGCTCACCGAGACACACTTCAGCGAGGAAGTGATTTCCAGGGGGAGCTGATGGTCAGTCTGCTTCTGACCCAAAGCGGACTTTCGCTGCCTCGCTCCCATATACGCGTTCCCTTCAAGGAGTCAACTGCCCCCGATGCAATATATCCAGTGCGAACAGACCATCTGGGCAGGCCGGAGTTTGCGACAGATGGTTCGGCACAGGTTGTATGGAAGGCCTACAACTATGCCTACGGGCGTAGCGTCACCCAGGACCAGACGGGTGGCATCAGGCTGGGCCTGCATGGGCAGTATTTCGACTCCGAATCGGGACTCTGGTACAACGGCTATCGAGACTATGATCCAGTCATCGGCCGGTATCTGCAGAGTGATCCACTGGGCCTTGCGGGGGGGGGGATGAATACGTATGACTATGTGTCGGGAAATCCAATTTCATTCGTTGATCCGCTTGGGTTAACGCAGTGCGACATCGATGCTGCATTTGCCTTCGCGAAGAAGATGAATCCAGATATCAAGTTTGGAGCGGGCGCCCCAAAGGCCGACATACCACGCGACGGTGTTGAGGGGAAGGCGGAACTGCGGGGAGGTGACGGATACATCCACCTCAACGAAAGGTACTTAAATGTGCTTGATTGGAGCGGTGTCTATAACTTGCTCGACACCATGATTCACGAAGGACTGCACTTTACTCGTCCGATAGGATAGGGTTGCAAGAGATGTCAAACAACTACGACCACCGATACATTAGCCCTGAGGCAACTCGGCGAGCGCGTGAGCAGGTCTACGACTTCAACAACGAGCGGAAGTCGCAGTGCGGGTGTGACCAATGATCTCGCTAGCTAGGATCCCGTTACTGGTTCTCCTTGCGGCCTCTTGCTCAACTCAAGGGAGCGTCAAGGCGAGTGAGATTCATGAATGCATCATCGTAGATGACGCAGAAATTGTGGCGTCGCCCCCTAGCGGGTTGAACGAACTCGAGTCGAATCTGTGGGCAGCGAATAGCGGTCACCAGCTCCGGTCCGGCTCAAGCTCTGTTCTGTCCTTAAGAATATTCTCTGAGAAGGACGGCGTTGCTGACTCGCAATACTTTACAAAGATAACGGGGTTTCTAAGTGACGGCGGGACGCTGGGGGCAAAAAAGCTTGAGCACGGCTATTTTTCTAGTGGTTGGTCTGGCTTTGCGTACAAAGCCGACTTCTGGGCGTCCGACGAAATATCAGTGGACATAAATCCGCTACCTGGGCGTGAAGGGCTCGTTGAGGTTGTCGGCCTAGTTAGTGCGGAAAATTCCTACAGGCGGGAGAAGAAGGAGTTTGAACTTCATTTCACCTGCAAGCTATCCAGGCGCGCGTTGACAGAGCTAAGTCCGTGGCAAGGCGGTGCTGGCGATATCTGGAGTTCTTTTTACCCGTAGGCAAGGTCGAGTACCTGATTCTCCAGAATCTACTTTGCTTTTGGAGTGTTGGGATGGGAGCATTCCTGCTCACGTTCTATATGAATGCCCTGATAAGGGTTGTAGCCAAAAAAACAGGGTTGCCAAAATCAACGGATGCCTTTAATGCTGGAATTTTGGCGTACAACGACGTTCTGTGGCGGTGCAGGGCTGTCGTTAGGAATATTGCTCTTGGCTCTCGCAATCCTTGCTTTCTTCCCAGCTTATAGAAAAGCGCGATAGATTGGGTGTTAGAGCCCGTTTTCTGATGCCTATGTCTATATGGGAGGGAATCCGATCTTATGCAGCAAAGGTCATGCGGATGGATCAGCCGACGGACATCGCTTCGAGGATCCCGCAAATGCGTTTGCCAAGAGCCATGCCGACACGATCAAGGAATGCCTGAAGCAGGCCGAGGAGTGCAAAACATGAAGATGGCGCTGCCAGTTCTCTTGGGGGCCTTGATAACTACGGGATGCACTACTTTCGGCGGCGACATGATCATTCGGGTGTCCGGATCTGTGCCAGTGTCCGGGCTAGCGGATAACGATAAATCGAGCGAGCCTTGCCAGCTTGGCATGATCTCCGCTGAGGCCGGAGAGCAGTCGCCCATACGGGACGTTCCGGCTGACTTCTCTACTACCATGATGGTTGTTGCTGGCCCGAAGCCGAAACCCTATTACTTCGTGGCCGAATGTGGCGAGGGCCGCAAATTTCGCTCGGATGAGGTCACCATCAGTAGTCGCGGCTCGTACAGCAGGAATTTCGATTTGGGAACGCTTGTCGAGGAACCGTAGGGTGGGTCTTGACCCGCGGAGTTGTATGGAAGGCCTACAACTACCACTAAGGGCGCCACCGCTAGGCTGACGATGTGCCGCCCGGTACCGCCGGTCGCGCCGAGCACCAGGATCTTCGGTCGGTCGGCAGTGCCAATGTCGGATCAGCGAGGGATGCCCCTGGCTGGCAGGTTGCGGGGCGCTGTTGCCGGATCGCCGCGCGCAATGGGGGTGCCGTCCGCCATGCCGGAGGGCGGCGCCCCATGCAAGAACTTCAAGCGGCGCCGATTGCCGGGTAGTCGATGTAGCCTTCCGCCCCGTTGTGAAGCTGACGATCGAACCCTGCGGCGCTGCTCAGCGCGGAGCGCCGAAGGGTGGATGGGCGCGAGGTCAGGAGGAGGTCGCGACCCGGGTGGCGAACTCGCGGTAGGAGTACAGCGGGCGACCCAGCAGCGCGGTCAGCCGTTCGACGTCGCCGGCCTTGGGGATCATGCCGTCGCTGAGGAAACGTTCGCTCATCAGGCGCATGTCGTAGGCCATCCAGCTCGGCATGAACTGGCGCAGGTTCTGCTCGAATCCGGCGGTGTCGTCGCCCGGGTAGGCGATCGGACGGCCCAGCGCGTCGGTCCAGATCGCCGCGACGTCCGCACCGGTCAGGGTGTCGGGGCCGACCACGTTGATCCGGTCCAGCGGCAGCGGCACGGCCGACTGTTCGCGGCGGATCAGTTCGATGGCCGCCACCTCGGCAATGTCGCGCGTGTCGACCATGGCCAGGGCTTTGTTGCCGATCGGCATCGGATAGATGCCGTATCCGCTCACCACATCCTTGATCGACAGATCGTTGTCGATGAAATAGGCCGGGCGCAGGATCGTGGCGTGCAGGCCCATCTGCTCGATCATGCGTTCCACGCCGAACTTGCCGGCGAAGTGCGGCACGTTGACGTACACGTCGCTGTGGATCACCGACAGGTAGACGATGCGCTCGATGCCGGCGGTGCGGGCGACGTTCAGTGCGATCAGCGCCTGGGTGTATTCGTCGGCCACCACGGCATTGAGCAGAAACAGCGTGGAGACGCCGGAAAAGGCGCCGCGCAGCGAGTCGACATCGAGCAGGTCGCCCTGGACGATATCGACGCTCGCCGGCAGCTTGGCCTTGGCGGGGTCGCGGACCAGCGCGCGGACATCGGCGCCGCGCTTGACGAGTTGTTCGACGACCTGGCGGCCGACAGTGCCGGTGGCACCGGTAACGAGAATGGTCATGATGATTCCTTGGGTTGAGGTGGGTTGCTGCAACTGGTTGGGGACGGTGTTTCGCTGGTTCGGTCTGCGTGTGGCCAAACGATAGGTGGTCCCACATTCAAAACAAAGCCACAATAAATAGACAAGTCGTATCGAATTTGAGACGCTCAGGCCGTGGTACCTGAAGGTCGCGGCTCTGGAACAACCAGCTCCGCCAGACCGTTGACCCAGCGGCTCGTCGCCCCGGGTCGTCGGGGGCGGGATTGGGGATTCGGGATTCGCAAAAGCGGCGCGTCGATTCGGTCTCGAAGCATCTCTATGCGATGCGCGTGATAGATCGAGACGACCGCAGTGCCGCCTCGGCCGACGGCTTGCCGCATCGATCCGCGCAAGACAGCGCTCTGGTCTGCAGGGTGTTTCGCCAGAGGCCCACCGCAGCCGACTGGAGTCCTCTTGCTACAAGGCAACCCGGTTTTCGCGGCGTGGCCGATGACGGGCAGACATCGCCGCCGGTCCTGGAACCGTGCGGTAACGATCATCGAGGCGATGGTGGGGCTCTCTCCTGGCGACGCCCGGAGAGGGATTGCGCAGCGGCGCATGTCCGCGCCGCTGCATGCTGCTCATCGATGCAGCGACAGGCCCTTGGTGGCCTTTTCGATGGCCTTCTTCGGTCCGCGCAGCCCGATCCCCACGAGGTTCAAGTTGCCGGGGTCTTCGGCAGCGAATGCCTGGCGGTTGGCCTCGTCATGCCCGGTCGAAAACATGGCGAACACATACGGCAGCACGGTGATCTCGCGTGCGAGCCCAACGCGGTGCGCGGCCTGGAGTCCAGCGAGATCGGCCTCGAACACCAGCATCGGCTGCCCGAGCATGTTGCCGTAGCGGTGGCCGTTCGCATCGACGTAGGGGTCGCCCATGGCGTCGGGGGCGGCCGCGGCGATGCCGGTCGCCAGGAAGGCGACGACGTTCAACCGTTGCCAAGTCGCCAGGTCGTTGCGGACGATGAGGGCCACTTTGGTATCGAACACGGGGAACTCCGCTGTCTGGACGTGCGGCCATGCTCGGAGTTGCCGGATCGGATCTAGAACGCTTGTGCAGCGTCGCTGGCGCACAGCCGCTTGTAGGCGGCCGGGGTGAGCCGATAGGCGCGCTTGAACCAGCGGCCCAGATGGCTCTGGTCGGCAAAGCCGACCTTGATCGCCACGTCTGCCGGTTCCTGCCCATTGGCCAGCAGCGCGCGGGCGACGCGCAGCCGCAGCCGGATGAGGTAGGCATGCGGCGACAGGCCGAAGCTGCGCTGGAATTGCCGGGTGAGGCGAAACCGGTCCATGCCGGCGTAGCCGGCGAGTTCGTCGAGGCCGACGTCGCGTTCCATCTGGTCGTGAAGAAAGTCCCTGGCGCGCGCCATCCTCGCCGCCGAATCGCACGCGCCCTGCGCGTCTGCCGACAGATGCCGGGACAGCAGGCCCATCATGCGGTCCAGGCTCTGGTCCCGCGCCAGCCGGCCTTCCCCGTGGTGGACCGCAAGGAACGCCTGTCGTATCGCTGCGCTCAGCGCCGTGTCCGCGGTCAAGGTGCTCCGGAACGCCGGCTGGATCGCGCAGATGTCCCATTGGCCGAGCCGCTGCAGCATCTCCGCCACCCAGGACTGCGGGAGGTAGAGCATCGCGTAGGTGAAGCCGTCTTCCGCGGGCGCATGCCCGTCATGGACCGCTCCGGGCTCGATGAGGATGGCGCGCCCGGGCGTGCTGGTATGGAGCGATCGGTGGCAGTGGAACCGCTGCACGCCCTGCAGGGTCACGCCGACCAGCACTTCGTCGTGATCGTGGGGGTCGTAGGCGTGCCCGCGGAAATGCGCGTGCACGCTCTCGATGCCGGTTTCCTGATCGCGGCGGATCCTGACCCAGTCGTCGCTGGTGGTTTTGCGGGTGCTCGATGCCATTGGCTACCCTTGCAAGCGCGCCGTGCGCTCAGTCCGCGCCGGGGAAGCCCAGCTGCCGCCAGGCTTCGAACACCACCACCGCGACCGCGTTGGACAGGTTCAGGCTGCGGTTGTGCGGGCGCATCGGCAGGCGCAGGCGTTGCGCCGGCGGCACCTGTTCCAGCACCTCGGCGGGCAGGCCGCGGGTCTCCGGGCCGAACAGGAACGCATCGCCGTCGGCGAAGGCGGGCGCATCGTAGCGGGTCGTGCTGCGGGTACTGAGGGCGAACAGGCGGCGCGGGGCGATGGACTGCAGCGCGGCCTCCAACGAGGCATGCACCTGCAGGCGTGCGTACTCGTGGTAGTCCAGGCCGGCGCGTTTGAGCTGCTTGTCGCCGAGGTCGAAGCCGAGCGGCTCGATCAGGTGCAGCTGCGCGCCGGTATTGGCGCAAAGGCGGATCGCATTGCCCGTGTTGGGCGGTATTTCGGGTTGGAACAGCAGGACGTGGAGCGTGGGCGTGGCGGTCATCGGCGCAGTTTACGCGCCGGCTCCGGCCTGCGCCGGCGAAGCGTGCGCAGGCTCAGCGGGTCAGGCTGGTGGTCAGGTCCTGGCTCAGGTTCTGCAGGCTCGGCTGCAACTGCAGCATCGCGCTGTCCAGGGCGCCGCTGACCGCGCTGCCGATCGCGAACATGCTCTTGGTGTCGGCGCTCGGGCGCACCTGCAGCGTCGCCAGGGTGACCACGCGCTGGCTCGCGGCCTGCTCGGCATCGCGCAGGGCGAGCTGGTCGGCGGACGGACGCACTTGCACCGAGGCCAGCGTGGCGATGCGGCTGGACAGTTCGGCATCGCGCTGCGCCAGCTGCTCGGCGGAGGGGCGGACCTGCACCGCGGCCAGGGTGGCGATGCCGCTGTTGCGCTCGAACGTGCGCTGGGCGATCTGCTCGGCGGACGGACGCACCTGCATGCTGCCCAGGGTGGTGGTGGTGGGAGCGGCGATGGCCGGCGCGGCGAGCAGGGCGGCGATGGCGAAGGTCAGGGCGAAGGAAGCGGTTTTCATGGCGGGCCTCGTTGGTGTTGTTGAGCAGTGGTGTGGTAGTAAGGTAGTACACCTAATCAGGGGCTGCAAGCACTTTCTGCTGTTTTTTCTTTTCATTAAGCATTTGTTCATTATTTGCTTGGGCCGATCCTGGTGCAGGACTACAAAGCAGATCCTGTGCCAAGTCCAAGCCTTTGTTCTTGAATGATTTTTTGAATTGCCCAGTGTCCGCGGGCGGACACACGGTCGCCTGCGTACGTCCGTCGTCCGGGGATTGCCCGCTGCAGGGCGGGCGTTGAGGCAATACGTTCAGGATCGGGCGTGCCGGCGACGGCCCGACCGGGCCGAACGGCATACGCGGGCGCCGGCGAGGCCCGTTACGATCCAGGTCTCGTCGTCTTTCCACCCATTGCTAAAAGGAACTTGCATGACCGTATCGATCCGCCCGCGTGGGGCCCTGCTGGCCATCGCCCTGTCCACCGCGCTCGGCGCGCTGAGCTATGCGCCGCCGTCGAGCGCGGCCAAGCAACCGGCCGCGGCGAAGGTGGATATCGCCTACGAGCAGTTCACCCTGCCCAATGGCCTGCGGGTGATCGTGCACACCGATCGCAAGGCGCCGATCGTGGCGGTCAACCTCTGGTACCACGTCGGCGCCAAGGACGAACCGGCCGGGCGCACCGGCTTCGCGCACCTGTTCGAGCACCTGATGTTCCAGGCCAGCGAGAACCACCGCGGCGAGTTCTTCGAACCGTTCAAGCAGGTCGGCGCCACCGACCAGAACGGCACCACCAACAGCGACCGCACCAACTATTTCGAGAACGTGCCGACCACCGCGCTGGACATGGCGCTGTGGATGGAGTCCGACCGCATGGGCCACCTGCTCGGCGCCATCGATCAGGCCGCGCTCGACGAGCAGCGCGGCGTGGTCCAGAACGAGAAGCGCCAGGGCGAAAACCAGCCCTACGGCCAGGCCTGGGACAAGCTGAGCCGCGCGCTGTATCCGAAGGGCCATCCGTATCACCACAGCGTGATCGGCTCGATGAACGACCTCAACGCCGCCTCGCTGGCCGACGTGAAGCAGTGGTTCCGCACCTGGTACGGCCCGAACAACGCGGTGCTGGTGCTGGCCGGCGACATCGACGTGGCCACCGCGAAAGAGAAGGTGGCCCGCTACTTCGGCGATATCCCGGCCGGGCCGAGCATGGCGCAGCCGCAGGTCGACGTGGCCCGGCGCCCGCAGTCCACCCGCGAGACGATGACCGACAAGGTGCCGCAGGCGCGCATCTACCGGGTGTGGAACGTGGCCCAGACCGGCACCGAGGACATCGACCGCCTGCAGCTGCTGGCGCAGGTGCTGGGCGGGGCCAAGTCGTCGCGGCTGGACCGGCGCCTGGTGCACGAGGACAAGCTGGTCGACCAGATCAGCGCCGGCGCCTGGCCGTCGCAGCTGGGCTCCGGCTTCGGCATCATCGCCACGGTGAAACAGGGCGTGGATCCGGCCAAGGTCGAGGCGGTGATCGACGAAGAGCTGCGCCGGCTGCTCGACAAGGGCCCGGACAAGGACGAACTGCTGCGCGCCAAGACCGCGTTCCGGGCCGGCTTCATCCGCGGCATCGAACGCATCGGCGGTTTCGGCGGCAAGGCCGACGCGCTGGCCGAGTGCGCGGTGTTCACCGGCGACCCGGGCTGCTTCCGCACCTCGCTGGCCACCATCGAGTCCACCCGCGCGCGCGACCTGAAGGCGGTGGGCCGCAAATGGCTGGGCAAGGGCGACCATACCCTGGTGGTGGAGCCGGGCGAGCGCGTGGCGCTGGCCGAGGAACCGGCGGTAGAGCCGGCGCCGCTGAACCCGCCGCCGGTCGATCCGAAGTACCGCGCGCTGCCCAGCGTCGTCGACCGCAGCGCCGGCCCGCCCAAGACCGCGCAGTTCCCGGAACTGAAGTTCCCGGCGTTGCAGCGCGCCACGTTGAAGAACGGTACCCGCCTGATCCTGGCCGAGCGCCACGACGTGCCAGTGGTGCAGTTCAGCTACGAATTCCCGGGCGGCTTCAGTGCCGACCAGGGGCGCAAGTCGGGCACCGCCAACTTCACCATGGGCATGCTCGACGAGGGCGCCGGCGACTACGACTCGCTGGGCTTCGCCGATGCCGCCGACACGCTGGGCGCATCGCTCAGCGCCGGCGCCTCGCTGGACGGCAGCAGCGCGCAGCTGTCGGCATTGAAGGAGAACCTGGCGCCGTCGCTGGCGCTGTATGCCGACATGCTGCGGCGCCCGCGTTTCGAGCCGAAGGAGATCGAGCGGATCAAGGCGACCCGGATCGCCGCCATCCGCCAGGAAAAGGCGCAGCCCAACGCAGTGGCGATGCGGGTGCTGCCGCCGCTGCTGTACGGCGACGGCCATCCGTATGCGATCCCGTTCAGCGGCAGCGGCACCGAGCCGGCGATCGCCGCGCTGCAGCGCGAGGACCTGGTCGGCTTCCAGCGCGACTGGATCCGTCCCGAGCAGGCCACCCTGGTGGTGGTCGGCGATACCACCCTGGCCGAGATCGTGCCGCTGCTGGACGCGCAGTTCGGCGACTGGAAGGGCGAGGGCGCCGCGCCGGCGCTGCCGACGCTGGCGAAGGTGCCGCGCCCGGCCAAGCCGCGCGTGTACCTGATCGACCAGCCGGGCGCGGTGCAGGCCAACCTGTTCGCCGCCGAACTGGTGCCGCCGTCCACCGATCCGGCCTCGATCCGTTTCGACATCGCCAACGGCGTGCTCGGCGGCGACTTCACCTCGCGGTTGAACATGAACCTGCGCGAGAACAAGCACTGGTCCTACGGCGCGCGCAGCAGTGCGTCCAACGCGCTCGGCCAGCGGCCGTGGGCGGCGATGGCGCCGGTGCAGATCGACAAGACCGCGCCGGCGCTGCAGGAGATGCACAAGGAGATCAGCGCCTTCGCCAGCGGCAAGACGCCGCCGTCGACCGAGGAAGTGGCGCGCATCCGCAATATCCAGACCCTGAGCCTGCCCGGCGCCTACGAGACCGCCGGGTCGGTGCTCGGCACCATCGTCGGCATCGTCCGCAATGGGCGCCCTGACGACTACGTGTTCAAGCGCAAGGCCGAGATCGAGACGATGACCCCGGCGCAGGTGCGCGAGGCGGCGGCGACGCTCGATGCCAACGCGCTGACCTGGGTGGTGGTGGGCGACCTGAAGCAGATCGAGCGCCCGGTGCGCGCGCTGAAGCTGGGCGAGGTGACGGTGATCGACGCCGACGGCAAGCCGCAGGCCGCGGCCGCGCCGGCGGCGCCCAAGCGCTGAGGTGGCGGCCTGTGGGGGGGCGGATGAAGGTGCGTGCGAAGCTTCGCGTACCCAGGATCCGCGAGACGCTTCGCGCCGTACCCTCACCCCAACCCCTCTCCCGATAGGAGAGGGGCTAGGGGCTAGGTTGTTCCCTTCTCCCGTCGGGACCATGGCCCCCTTTTCGGGGGAAGGTGGCCCGCAGGGCCGGATGAGGGTACGGGCGAAGCCTCGTGTTCCCAATCCACGAGACGCTTCGCGCCAACCCTCACCCCAACCCCTCTCCCGGCGGGAGAGGGGCTTTGCATTGCGGCTATTCCTTCCCCCCATGGGAGAAGCTGGCGCGCAGCGCCCGATGAGTGCATGAGGAGCCCCGCGCAAGTAGGCTTCCACGCCTGGCGGGGCCGCCGGATCCGGCGGCGTCATTGCCAATTCAGCGATCTGCGGCACAATCCCGGTTCCTTCCATCTGCGGTCCCTGTCCATGCGCCTACCGATCGCGTTGTTGCTGCTCGCCAGTCTCGCCGCCTGCACCTGGGTGCCGATGGCGCCGGAAGGCAAGACCGTGCGCGTGCTGCCGCCAGGCCAGGCAGCGGCAGGCTGCGACAAGCGCGGCGAGGTGGTGGTGTCGGTGAAGAGCAACGTCGGCTTCTACCAGCGCAACCCGCTGCGGGTGCGCGAGGAACTGGAGACCCTGGCCCGCAACGAGGCGCCGGGCGTCGGTGCCAACACGGTGCAGGCGATGGGCGAGCCGGTCGAGGGCGACCAGCGCTATGCCGCCTACCAGTGCAGCGTTCGCTGAACCGGTTAAGCCATACGCTCTGTTCCAATTTGTTAAAGATGCGGTAAAACCGGGCAACCGCTAGAATTGGCGCCCCTTCGCCTTATCCCGGCGTACATCTCGATGCTCTTCAACAACGTCTCCATCGCGGGACTGGCGCATATCGATGCGCCGCACACGCTGACCTCCAAGCAGATCAACGAACGTCTGCAACCCACCTACGACCGCCTCGGCATCCGTACCGACGTGCTCGGCGACATCGCCGGCATCCATGCGCGGCGCATGTGGGACCACGACATGCAGGCGTCCGACGCGGCCACGCTGGCGGCACGCAAGGCGATGGCGGATGCGGGCATCGACGCCGGCCAGGTTGGGCTGCTGGTCAACACCTCGGTCAGCCGCGACTTCCTGGAGCCGTCCACCGCCAGCATCGTCTCCGGCAACCTGGGCGTGGGCGAGGAATGCATGACCTTCGACGTCGCCAATGCCTGCCTGGCCTTCATCAACGGCATGGACATCGCGGCGCGCATGATCGAGCGCGGCGAGATCGACTACGCGCTGGTGGTGGATGGCGAGACCGCCAACCTGGTGTATGAGAAGACCCTGGAGCGGATGACCTCCCCGGACGTGACCGCGCAGGCGTTCCGCGACGAGCTGGCCACGCTGACCCTGGGCTGCGGCGCCGCGGCGATGGTGCTGGCGCGTGCCGAGCTGGTCCCGGACGCGCCGAGCTACCGCGGCGGCGTGACCCGCTCGGCCACCGAGTGGAACACCCTGTGCCGGGGCAACCTGGACCGCATGGTCACCGATACCCGCATGCTGCTGATCGAGGGCATCAAGCTGGCGCAGAAGACCTTCATCGCCGCCAGGCAGGCGCTGGGTTGGGCGGTGGACGAGCTGGACCAGTTCGTGATCCACCAGGTCAGCCTGCCGCACACCCAGGCCTTCATCAAGAACTTCGGCATCGACCCGAAGAAGGTGATGACCATCTTCGGCGAGCACGGCAACATCGGCCCGGCCAGCGTGCCGATCGTGTTGAGCAAGCTGCGCGAACTGGGGCGCCTGAAGAAGGGCGACCGCATTGCGCTGATGGGCATCGGTTCGGGCCTGAACTGCTCGATGGCCGAGGTGGTCTGGTAGCTGGGACCGACTCTCCTGAACATGGACGTGTTAAAAAAAATGGATTTTTAGTACACGTTATTGCATCATGTTCGTTCTCCGAACATGTTTGACGCAGCCATGGAAGATGTGTCGAAGTTCAAGGCAGAGTTCCCCTACAACGATCTCCCGTTGCTACCCCCAACGGGAGATATCGAGACACGCAGCCTGCTCAAGGCCTGCATCGGCGCCAGAACCGCGTTGGCCGAGTTGAAACAGGCTACCGCGCTGTTGCCGAATCCCACGGTGCTGATCAACACGATCCCGATCCTCGAGGCTCAGGCCAGTTCGGAGATCGAGAACATCGTGACCACCACGGACGATCTGTTCCGCTACGCCGAGGATCAGGACAAGGCCCAGAAGCCTGCCACCAAGGAAGCGTTGCGCTATCGCAGCGCGCTCTACGAAGGCTTCCAGTCCTTGCGGCAGCGCCCTCTGTGCACGGACACCGCGGTGGTCGTCTGCAGCCGCATCAAGGCGGTGCAGATGCAGATCCGCCGCGTTCCCGGTACGGCACTGGCCAACGACCAGACCCAGCAGGTCATCTATACCCCGCCAGTGGGCGAGGCACTGCTGCGCGACAAGCTGTCCAACTGGGAGCGCTTCATCCACGAGCACACCGACATCGATCCATTGATCCGCATGGCGGTCGCGCACTATCAGTTCGAAGCCATCCATCCCTTCACCGACGGCAACGGCCGCACCGGACGCGTGCTGAACCTGCTGATGCTCATCGAGCAGGGGCTGCTCGACCTGCCTGTGCTGTATCTGTCGCGCTACATCATCCGCCACCGCAGCGACTATTACCGTCTGCTGCTGGACGTGACCCGGCACGGTCACTGGGCCGAGTGGATCCACTACATGCTCAGTGCCGTGGCCGAGACGGCTGCATGGACCACGGCCAAGATCCAGGCGATCCGTGGACTGGAGGCACAGGCGCGCGACTACATCCGCAATCATGCGCCAAAAGCCTACAGCCGAGAGCTGGTGGAGGTGATTTTCAACCAGCCCTACTGTCGTATCCAGAACGTCGTGGACATGGTGAGCGTGACCAGGCAGACCGCTGCGCGTCAGCTGAAAGAGTTGGTGGAGATTGGCGTGTTGCAGGAGCAGCGTCTGGGCAAGGAAAAACTGTTCCTACACCCTGCATTCCTGCGCCTGCTTTCCAACGACGACAATCAACTGCCTGCCTACCGCAGATCTGCGTGACATGAAATCCATTGGTGACCAGCAAATATGCGACGTCTCGCTGAGACGATGGCGCAGCATTCATCGTAGGACTTGAGCTCGACGAGTGCGATTCTTCTACCTGCGGGAGTTGGGCGGATGCCTACGACGCAGGCTCCTTAGATATCTGATCGGATGCGATTCACATGAACTACCCCGGCTACCCCTTCACTCCGCAGCGCTTCCAGGTGCGTCCAGGGCTGAGCATGTCCTATCTCGACGAAGGCCCGCGCGATGGCGAGGTGGTGGTGATGCTGCACGGCAATCCGTCGTGGAGCTATCTGTGGCGCACGCTGGTGGCCGGCCTGTCGGACCGCTACCGCTGCATCGTGCCCGACCATATCGGCATGGGCCTGTCGGACAAGCCGGACGATGCGCCAGGCGCGCAACCGGGCTACGACTACACGTTGCAGTCGCGCGTGGACGATCTCGACGCGCTGCTGCGCCACCTGGGCATCGATGGGCCGGTGACGCTGGCGGTGCACGACTGGGGCGGCATGATCGGCTTCGGCTGGGCGCTGTCGCACCATGCCCAGGTCAAGCGGTTGGTGATCACCAACACCGCCGCGTTCCCGTTGCCGGCGGCCAAGCCGATGCCGTGGCAGATCGCGATGGGCCGGCACTGGCGTCCCGGCGAGTGGTTCATCCGCACCTTCAACGCGTTCTCCGCCGGCGCCTCGTGGCTGGGCGTGTCGCGGCGCATGCCTGCCGACGTGCGCCGCGCCTACGTGGCGCCGTACGACAGCTGGGCCAACCGCATCTCCACGATCCGCTTCATGCAGGACATCCCGCTGTCGCCCGCTGACAAGGCGTGGTCGCTGCTGGAACGTTCGGCGCAGGCGCTGCCATCGTTCGCCGACCGCCCGGCCTTCATCGCCTGGGGCCTGCGCGACATCTGTTTCGACCATCACTTCCTCGCCGGTTTCCGCCAGGCGCTGCCACAGGCCGAGGTCATGGCGTTCGAGGATGCCAACCATTACGTGCTCGAAGACAAGCACGAGGTGCTGGTGCCGGCGATCCGCCGGTTCCTGGACACGCATCCGCTCTAGGCCGCGGCGGCGTGCCGGCGGCTCAGGCGTCGTCCGGTAGCGGATTGCGCTCGGCGTCGCCGACGCCGCTCCAGTCGCTTGCAGTCAGCATGTGCAGCCCATGCGCCAGTCGCGACTTGTCGCACTGCGCGCTGCGTTCGCCGAACTCCAGCGACGCCGGTACCGCGGCGCACACCGACGGCCGCCGGTCGTGGATCGTGCAGCGGCTGTAGCGGCCGATCTCCGCGTCCAGCGCCACGCAGCGCGGCTGCGCTTGCGAGGTGCCGCGCATCACCCGTTCGTGGGTGCGCAGGGGCTCGGTGAGATCGAACGGGACCCTGCCGCCCAGCTCGGGATCGGCTTCGCTCCAGTGGAAACTGACGCGGAAGTAGGCGCAGCAAGCGCCGCAGGTGAGGCAGGGATGTGCCATGGGAGGCCGGGCCTTGCGCGGCAAAGAGCGTGGGGGGCGCGGCATTCTGACCGAACCGACGCGCGCTGCAAGCGCGGTGGCGTTCAGCCGTGCGCTGTCGCCGCGCGAGCGGCGAGCCGACGCCCGACGCCGATCCGCTCGCAGGATGCGGCGCGTTGGACCAACGCTGGCCTGCCACGGCATGCGCCGGCGCATCGGCGATAATCCAACGATGACCACGACCACCCCCTGCAACATCGCCGCGACGCTGCCGCCGCTGGCGCGCGAGCGCCCCGACCAGATCGCCATCCGCTGCCCGGGCCGCCGGGGCGCCAACGGCCTGGCCGCCTACGACGTGACCCTGAGCTACGCGCAGCTGGATGCGCGCAGCGACGCGATCGCCGCCGGGCTGGGCGGCTACGGCATCGGCCGCGGGACGCGCACGGTGGTGATGGTGCGGCCGTCGCCGGAGTTCTTCCTGCTGATGTTCGCGCTGTTCAAGGCCGGCGCGGTGCCGGTGCTGGTGGATCCGGGCATCGACAAGCGCGCGCTCAAGCAGTGCCTGGACGAGGCGCAGCCGGAGGCGTTCATCGGCATCCCGCTGGCGCAGCTGGCGCGGCGCTTGCTGGGCTGGGCGCGCTCGGCGCGACGCATCGTCACCGTGGGGCGGCGCTGGGCCTGGGGCGGCACCACGCTGGCGCAGATCGAACATGCCGGTCGTGGCGCCGGCAGCCAACTGGCCGACACCGCGGGCGACGACGTGGCCGCGATCCTGTTCACCAGCGGCTCCACCGGCGTGCCCAAGGGCGTGGTCTACCGGCATCGCCATTTCGTCGGCCAGATCGAACTGATGCGCAACGCGTTCGGCATGCAGCCCGGCGGCATCGACCTGCCGACCTTCCCGCCGTTCGCCCTGTTCGACCCGGCGCTGGGGCTGACCTCGGTGATCCCGGACATGGACCCAACGCGGCCGGCCAGCGCCGATCCGCGCAAGCTGCACGATGCGATCGACCGCTTCGGCGTGACCCAGCTGTTCGGCTCGCCGGCGCTGATGCGGGTGCTGGCCGACTACGGCCGGCCGCTGCCGAGCGTGCGCTGCGCGACCTCGGCCGGCGCGCCGGTGCCGCCGGAGATCGTCGCCAGGATCTGCAGCCTGCTGCCGGAGGACGGCAAGCTGTGGACGCCGTACGGCGCCACCGAGTGCCTGCCGGTGGCGGCGATCGAAGGCCGCGAACTGCAGGACACGCGCGCGGCCACCGAAACCGGCGCCGGCACCTGCGTCGGCGCGGTGGTGGCGCCGAACGTGGTTCGCATCATCGCCATCGACGATGCGGCGATCCCCGAGTGGTCGGGCGTGCACGAGCTGCCGGCGGGCATGGTCGGCGAGATCACCGTGGCCGGGCCGACCACCACGGATACCTATTTCAACCGCGACGCGGCCACCCGCATCGCCAAGATCCGCGAGCGCCTGGACGACGGCAGCGAGCGCATCGTGCACCGCATGGGCGACGTCGGCTACTTCGACGCGCAGGGCCGGCTGTGGTTCTGCGGGCGCAAGACCCAGCGCGTGGAGACCGCGCACGGGCCGCTGTACACCGAGCAGGCCGAGCCGATCTTCAACACCTTGCCGTGGCTGCGCCGCAGCGCGCTGGTCGGGATCGGCGCGGCGGGCGCGCAGCGGCCGGTGCTGTGCTACGAACTACAGCCGGGCGTGGCGTCGCCGGCGCAGCCGCAGGCCGAGTTGCGCGCGCTGGCGCAGGCGCATCCGCACACCGCCGGCATCGCCGATTTCCTGTGCCATCCGGGCTTCCCGGTGGACATCCGCCACAACGCCAAGATCGGCCGCGAGAAACTGGCGCTGTGGGCCAAGGACCGCGTGCGCTGAGGCCGCGGCGATGGGCGAGCGCTATCGGCTGGACGACCTGCGCATCGACGTGGCGCGACAGCGAGTCGAGCGCGACGGCATCGCGCTGGAGCTGGGCGGGCTGAGTTTCCGCCTGCTGCATTACCTGCTGCGGCAGGGCCAGCGCGTGGTCGGGTTCGACGAGCTGATCGCGCAGGTGTGGGCGCCGGCGCTGGTCAACGAGGAGACCGTGACCCAGCGCGTGCGCCTGTTGCGGCAGGCGCTGGGCGATGCCTCGCGGCAGCCGCGCTACCTGCGTTCGGTGCGCGGCCAGGGCTATCAGCTGTGCGCGCCGGTACGCATCGAAGACGAAGGCGACAGCGAAGCAGCACAGCCAAGGCGGCGTTGGCGCCGCGTGGCGATCGCGGCGGCCGTCGTGCTCTGCATCGGTACGCTGGCGGCGCTGGACTGGCCGTGGCGGGCGCCGCCGCAGAAAGCCGAGGCGTCGCCGCTGCTGCAACGCGCCGACTACTACGCCGGCATCGGCCAGCGCGACGACAACGAACGCGCGATCGCGCTGTACCGGCAGCGCCTGCAGCAGGCGCCGGACGAGCCGCGCGCGCTGCTCGGACTCAGCCGCGGCTACAGCGCGCGGGTCTGCCAGTACGGCGGCGACGCGCAGCACGCCGCGCTCGCGCAGCGCCTGGCCGCGCAGGTGATCGCCGAGCAACCGCGGCTGGCGGCCGCGCATGCCGCGCTTGGTTACGCGCACGATTGCCGCGGCGACTATGCGGCGGCCCTGGCCGCCTACGAACGCGCGCTGCAACTGGATCCCGGCGCCGATGCGGTGCGCGGCTCGGCCGCCTATCTGTACGAACGCAAGGGCCGGCTGGCGCAGGCGCTGGCCGCCAACCTGCAGGTGCGCGATCCGGCGCGGGTGCGCTTCCTGCCGATCCAGATCGCCAGCAACCTCAACCTGCTCGGCTACGTCAGCGCCGCCGAAGCGCGCTATCGCGACAGCTTCCAGTTGTATCCGGACAGCGCGTTTTCCAACGTGGCCTGGCCGGGGTTCCTGTTCGCGCATGGCCGCACCGCCGAAGCGCAGGCGGCATTGGACGAAGCGCTGGGGCGCGGCACCGACTATGCCGGCCTGTACCTGCTGCAGGCGGAACTGGCGCTGGCGCAGGGCGATGCGGCGCGTGCGCGGCAGGCCAGCCTGCAGGCGCTGCGGCTGCGTCCGCACGGCAGCCTGGCGCAGACCGTGGCGTGGACGCTGGACGCACAACCACGGCCTGCCGCGGCGGCGCTGCGCGCACGGGCGCAGGACCTGCTGCAGGGCGTCGCGCACGGCGCCGATCCGCTGGATGGGCTGGACGCGGCGCTGCTGCTGCAACTGGCCGGCGACCCGCCTGCGGCGCTGGACGCGTTGCGCCGCGCCCAGGCCGCCGGCTATCGCGATGCGGCCTATCTGCGGGTGTCGCCGCTGCTGGCGCCGCTGCGCGCGCAGGCCGGTTTCGCCGCGTTGCTGGTGCGCAACCAGGCCGACATCGCCGCCGAGCGCGCGCAGGTGCGCCGCGCCGGCCTGCTGCCGCAGGAGACCGGCGCGGCTACGGCAGCGCCTTGAGCACGTAGTCGGTGAGCAGCGCCTGCGACTGCGGATGCATCTTCGGCGTGTTGTAGGCGCTGCGGGTGATCACCACCACCAGGCGTTCCTCGGGCAGCACGAACACGTAGTTGCCGCCGTTGCCGGACATCGCCCACACCCCGCGTTCGGTGCCGCGCACCGGGAAGCGGAAGCGCCACAGCAGGTAGCCGTAGTCGGCGTCCTCGCGCGCCTGCGCGTGCACCGTGGTCATCGCCCGCACCCATTGCGCCGACAGCACCTGGCGGCCGCGCCAGCGGCCCTGGTCGAGCAGCAGCTGGCCGAACTTGGCCAGGTCGCGGCTGCGGTAGCGGGTGCCGCCGCCGCCCATGCCCACGCCCTCGGCGGAGCGGCCCCAGCGGACATTGGTGATGCCGAGCGGCCGCTCCAGTACCTGCGCGGCGAAGTCCTCCAGGCGCTGGCCGGTGGCCTTTTCCACCAGCGCGCCGAGCAGGAAGCTGCCGGCGGTGCAGTAGGAAAAGGCGCGGCCGTGTGGGCTGTCCTCGGGGCGGCGCATCCACGGCGCGTAGCCCTTGATCGGCAGGTCCAGCGCGAACTGGGTCCAGTCGGCGCTCACGTACATGCGTTCCTCGTTGCCGCTGGAGAACGCGTTGTCGTCGTCGCATTCCAGTTGCGAACTCATCGTCAGCAGATCCTCGACGGTGGTCGCGCGCTTGCGCGGATCCGGCTGCTGCCAACGGCGATCGCCGAAGTAATCGTAGACCTTGGCCTGTGCGCTGGGCAGGCGGCCGCGGTCGATCGCCGCGCCGACCAGCAGTGCGGTGACGCTCTTGGTCGCCGAGCGGGTGTCGTGCAGGGTCTGGCGGTCGGCGTCGCCGAAGTAGCGCTCGTAGACCAGCGCGCCGTCGCGCACGATCAGCACGCTACTGGTGTGCGGCGCCTTGCCGTCGGCGATGGTCTGCTCCAGCGCCGCGAGCGTGGCCATGTTCCAGCCGGTGCTCCTGGTATCGGCGACCTGCCAGCCGTCGTCCAGCACCGGCGGCGCGGTGGCGGGTGCGGTCGGGGGCTGGGACGGGGAGGCGGGAGCGGCGTAGGCGAGAGGCACGGCGAGGGCGAGCAGGACGCACGACAGGAACGAAAAGCGCGACATGTGGAACTCCGGAAGGATGCGGTCCGTGCACTGCGCCAGCGCCGTGCCTGAAGTGCCTGATGTCCTCATGAAGAATTATGAAGTTCCAGCGGATCAATGACTTGGCGTGCGCCGCGGTGCCATCCGCGCACGTCCGGATCGCCTTCCCGCGCGCCCCCGGCTATCGTGTGCGCCCTGGTGCGATCGGTGCGGCGCGATGAAGATTGTGGTGACGGGCGGTGGTGGATTCCTCGGCCAGGCGTTGTGCCGCGGCCTGGTTGCGCGCGGGCACGAGGTGATCAGCTACAACCGCGGCCACTATCCGGAGCTGCAAGCATTGGGCGTGGCCCAGGTGCGTGGCGACCTGACCGACGCGCAGGCGCTGCACCATGCGGTCGCGGGCGCCGATGCGGTGTTCCACAACGCGGCCAAGGCCGGCGCCTGGGGCAGCTACGACAGCTACTACCAGCCCAATGTGGTCGGCACCGAGAACGTGCTGGCCGCCTGTCGCGCGCATGGCGTGGGGCGCCTGGTCTATACCTCCACGCCGAGCGTGACCCACCGCGCCACCCATCCGGTCGAAGGCCTGGGCGCGGACCAGGTGCCGTACGGCGAAAACTTCCAAGCGCCGTACGCGGCGACCAAGACCATCGCCGAACGCGCGGTGCTGGCCGCCAACGATGCGCAACTTGCGGTGGTGGCGCTGCGGCCGCGGCTGATCTGGGGCCCGGGCGACAACCAGATCCTGCCCAAGCTGGTCGCGCGTGCGCAGGCCGGGCGCGTGCGCCTGGTCGGCCGCGGCGACAACCTGGTCGATTCGACCTTCATCGACAACGCCGCGCAGGCGCACTTCGATGCGTTCGAGCACCTGCGCGTCGGCGCGGCCTGCGCCGGCAAGGCGTACTTCATTTCCAACGGCGAGCCGCTGCCGATGCGCGAACTGTTGAACAAGCTGCTCGCCGCGGTTGGCGCGCCGCCGGTGACCAAGACCCTGTCGTTCAAGGCGGCCTACCGCATCGGCGCCGCCTGCGAAACGCTGTGGCCGCTGCTGCGCCTGCGCGGCGAGCCGCCGCTGACCCGCTTCCTGGCCGAGCAGCTGTGCACGCCGCACTGGTACAGCATGGAACCGGCGCGGCGCGATTTCGGCTATGTGCCGCAGGTTTCGATCGAGCAGGGCCTGCAGCGGCTGGCGTCATCATGGCGCCGCGACACTTCCGTCACTTCCTGACGACCGGCAGTTGCCGAAGATGGCTCCGCGCCAATTCGGCACGACAACTTTCGGACCTTGCCATGCTGCATTACGCCATCATCTTCTTCGTCATCGCCATCATCGCCGCCGTACTGGGTTTCAGCGGCATCGCCGGTGCGGCGACCAACATCGCCTGGATCCTGTTCGTGGTGTTCCTGATCCTGGCGGTGATCTCGATGTTCCGTCGCGGCAAGGTCTAGTCCTTCCGCTGCACCTGCGAACGGCCCGCGGTCACGGAGCGATGCTCCGCGACCGCGGGCCGTTTTGCATTGCGGGTAAGTGATTGCCGCCTTGGCAAATAGGCTATGCAATCGCGTGCCGCTTTTTTGTTTGATTCAGGCATCGACGCATGTGTCGATGCGTGCGGTACGTGCAAATGTGCGCCGCGGCAGCGCTTCGGCGCCTGTTCCGTGTTCCCCCGCGATGTGTCCACCGCGTGCACAGTGCCGCATCCTGCGCGTGGCGCGATCCGTGCCGGATCGTCGGCATATAGCAGGAACCCCTCGCGCTCGCTGGCATGCCGGCGGCCCTACTTGTCGATGCCGATCAGGTGGCCTCGACGCGCTGCGGGTCCAGCGCATCGACGATGGTGCGCGCCGACTGCAGCCAGACCTCGTGCGCGGCCGACGTGCCGCCGAAGATGGTGCCGACCCGGGTCCTGCGCATCGCCGCCGCTCCCGCCATTGCCCGATGAAGGGCCGCTAGCCTGGGCCATCGCCCGCGCGGCGGGTGAGGGCCCGGATCGCGCGGTGGCGCGCGGACGGCGCCGGCAGGGATGGACGCCGTTCGCGCGGCTTGCCACCATAGGCGACTCAGGGGATAGGGGAAATGCGATGCGACATTGGACGTTCGTGGCCGGCCTTGCGCTGGCCTGCATGGCATGCGCGCAGGCCGAGCCGGCGCCGCTGGATCTGACCCCCTATCTGAAGCGCGACCAGTTCGAGCGGGTCAAGATCTCGCCGACAGGCGCCTACTATGCCGTCACCCAACCGATGGAGGACCGGACCGGCCTGGTGGTGGTGCGCCGCAGCGACAAGCAGCTGTCCGCCAGGGTCATCGGCGGCGCCGACTCGGTGGTCGACGATTTCTGGTGGGCCAACGACGAGCGGATCGTGGTGTCGATGGCCGAGCGTCTCGGCGCGCGCGACGAACCGGTGGCGATCGGCCAGCTGCACGCCATCGACGCCGACGGCAAGAATCCGCGCCTGCTCGCCAGCCCCTATGGGATGAACGACGCGGTCAACGCGACCACGCTCAAGGCGGGCCTGGATCCGTCGGTGTACATGCTCGATACGCTGCCGCAGGATCCGCGCTACGTGCTGGTGTCGGTGGTGGCGCCCAGCAGCGATCCCACCATCCGCATCGACAAGCTGGATATCTACAACCACCGGCGCGTGCCGGTGGCGACCGCGCCGGTCTCGCGCGCGAGCTTCGTCGCCGACCACAGCGGGCGCGTGCGTTTCGCCAGCGGGGCCGATAGCGGCAATTCCGGCAAGCTCTACTACCGCGACGACAGCGGCACGCCGTGGCGGCTGATCAACGACGAAACCAGCAGTTTCCAGCGCACCTATCCGTTGGGGTTCTCCGCCGACGACAAGCTCGCCTATCTGCAGGTGGAGCAGGCCAGCGGCCCGGACGCGGTGGTGTCATGGGATCCGGCCACCGATCGCTATTCGCCCTTGCTGCGCGACGCGCAGGTCGATCCCTACCGGGTGTTGCGCGACCTCGACGGCAAGACGCCGATCGGCGTGTCGTTCATGACCGATCGGGTGCGCAACCGATTCTTCGACGACAACGCGCCGACTTCGCGGCTGTATCGCTCGCTGGAAAAGGCGTTCGATGGCGATGCGGTGTTCATCACCTCGGCAACCACCGATCGCCGGCTGCTGCTGCTCTACGTCTGGAGCGACCGCAACAACGGCGACTACTTCCTGTTCGATACCGTGGACAAGTCGGCCAAGCGCGTGTTCAGCCGGCGCGAATGGTTCCAGCCAAGCCAGGTGCCGCCCAGCCGCGCGGTGAGCTTCAAGGCCAGGGATGGGGTGCCGCTGCACGGATACCTCACCGTGCCGCTGCAGGCCCCGGCCGGCAAGCCCTTGCCGATGGTGTTGTTGCCGCACGGCGGGCCGTTCGGCGTGTTCGACGCCTGGGATTTCGACGACGACGCGCAACTGCTCGCCGCGGCCGGCTACGCGGTGCTGCGGGTCAATTACCGCGGTTCGGGCAACTACGGTCGTGCCTTCACCCAGGCCGGGGCGAAGGAATGGGGCGGGCGCATGCAGGACGACCTGACCGATGCCACGCGCTGGGCCGCCGCACAGGGCATCGCCGATGCGTCGCGCATCTGCATCTATGGCGCCAGCTACGGCGCCTACGCGGCCCTGATGGGCGCAGTCAGGGAACCGGACCTGTACCGCTGCGCCGCCGGCTATGTCGGCGTGTACGACCTGGAGACGATGTACCGCGATCAGTCGCGGCGTGCGCGCTGGGCCAAAAACTGGGCGGGCGACTGGCTTGGCGAACGCGGCACCCTGGCCGCGCGCTCGCCGGTCAATCTCGCCGATCGCATTCGCGCACCGGTGTTCCTGGCCGCGGGCGGCAAGGACGAGCGGGCGCCGGTGCAGCACACCGAACGCATGGAAAAGGCGCTGAAGAACGCCGGCGTGCCGGTGGAGTCGCTGTACTTCCCCAACGAGGGCCATGGCTTCTACACCGAGCCGCACCGCCGCGCGTACTACACCCAGCTGCTGGCGTTCCTGAGCAAGCACCTCGGCGGCGCGCAGGCGCAATAGCGCGGCGCGCATCGCCGTCCGCCGCGCGTACGGTCCTGCGACGTGTCTGCCGCTAGAATGCGCGGCATGCCTGAATCTCCCTTCGATGCCCTCAAGCCCCTGGCCGGCCGCGCGCTGGAAGCGGCGCTCAACCGCGCGCTGGCGCTGGATCCGGATACCCGCGAGGCGCTGCGCGGCCTCGACGGCCAACGCGTGGCGCTGACCCTGGAGGCGCCGGCGCTGGCGCTGCAGATCCGCGTGGACGGCACGCGCCTGCAGGTCGGTCCCGTGGATACGGCGCAGGAACCCGACCTGGCGGTGCGCAGCACCCTCGGCGGGCTGTTCGCGCAACTGCCGTTCCTGGCCCAGGCGCGGCGCGGCGCCAGCCCCGGCGGGCGGGTGCGGGTGTCCGGCGACGCCGAACTGGCGCGGCGCCTGCAGCAGTTGGCGGGGCGTTTCGATCCGGACTGGCAGCGGCCGTTCACCCAGGTGTTCGGCGACGTGCTCGGCGTGCAACTCGCCAACGCGGCGCGCGCGGCGTTGCAGCAGGCCCAGCGCGGCGCGCAGGACCTGGCGCAGAGCGCGGCCGAGTTCGTCACCGAGGAATCGCGCGACGTGGTCGCGCGCGCCGAGTTGGAGGCGTTCTACGACGACGTCGATGCGGTGCGCGACGACATCGAGCGCCTGGCCGCGCGCGTGGCCAGGCTGTCGCCGGAGCGCGGCGCATGAAGGCGATGTTCCGCGCCAGCCGCATCGGCCGGGTGATCCTGCGCTACCGCCTGGACGACCTGCTCGACGGCACCCCGGCCGAGCGCTGGCTGCGCCTGGCCAAACCGTTCGTGCCGCGCGCCAGCCCGGACATCGCCGCGCAGTCGCGCGGCGCGCGGCTGCGCCTGGCGCTGCAGGACCTGGGCCCGATCTTCGTCAAGTTCGGGCAGATCCTGTCCACCCGCCGCGACCTGATGCCGCCGGACGTAGCCGAGGAACTGACCCTGCTGCAGGACCGGGTGCGCCCGTTCGACGGCGAGGCGGCGCGGCGCATCGTCGAGCAGGCGCTGGGGCAGCCGATCGCGGTGGCCTTCGCCAGCTTCGACACCACGCCGCTGGCCTCCGCCTCGATCGCGCAGGTGCATGCGGCGACGCTGCACGACGGCCGCGAGGTGGTGGTCAAGGTGCTGCGCCCGGACATCGAGCGGCAGATCGGCGCGGACATCGCGCTGCTCAAGTCCGCCGCGGCGCTGGTCGACCGCGCGCATCCGCGCGCCGACAAGATCCGCCCGCGCGAGGTGGTCGCCGAGATCGAGACCACCCTGGCCGCGGAACTGGACCTGCAGCGCGAAGGCGCCAACGCCAGCGTGCTGCGCCGCTTCTGGCTGCATTCGGACGACCTGTACGTGCCGGTGGTGATCTGGAGCCACACCGCCGAGCGCGCGCTGACCCTGGAACGGGTGCGCGGCATCCCATCGGACGACATCGCCTCGCTCGACGCCGCCGGCATCGACCGCAAGGCGCTGGCGGCCAAGGGCGTGCGCGTGTTCTACACGCAGGTGTTCCGCGACAATTTCTTCCACGCCGATGCGCACGCCGGCAACATCTGGGTCGACAGCGATCCGGCGCGGCGGATCAACCCGCGCTTCATCGCGCTGGACTTCGGCATCATGGGCCAGCTGTCGCAGGAAGATCAGTACTACCTGGCCGAGAACTTCATGGCCATCTTCAACAAGGACTATCGGCGCATGGCCGAGCTGCACGTGGAGGCGGGCTGGATGCCGGCCAACGTGCGCATCGACGAACTGGAAGCGGCGGCGCGCTCGGTGTGCGAGCCGTACTTCACCCGGCCGCTGTCGCAGATCTCGCTGGCCGAGGTGCTGATCAAGCTGTTCCGCGTCGCCCAGCGCTACCAGCTGACCCTGCAGCCGCAGCTGATCCTGCTGCAGAAGACCCTGCTCAACATCGAAGGCGTGGGCCGCCAGCTGGATCCGGAACTGGACATCTGGGCGGTGGCGCGGCCGGTGCTCGAGCGGATCCTGATCGAGCGCTACAGCCCGCAGCGCGCGCTGCACGAACTGCGCAAGCGGCTGCCGGAAATCATGACCCACGCGCCGGACATGCCGCGCCTGATCCACGGCTGGCTGCGCCAGCAGGTGGAAGGCCGCCACGAACTGTCGATGCGTTCGCGCGACCTGTTCGAGCTCAACGTGATCCTGCTGCGCATGCAGCGCCGCGTGGTCACCGCGATCACCGGCGTGGGCCTGCTCACGGTCGCGGCGCTGCTGTACGCGCTCGACGCCGGCGGCCCGCAACTCGGCGGCGCCTCGGTCTGGGCCTGGATCGCCGGCGGCCTCGGCGCGGCCAGCCTGCTTTCGGCGTGGCTGCGGCGCTAGCGACGTCGGCCGCGCCAAGGCGACCGGGCTGATTGAGCTGCCTGATCGCCTCCCTACGGGCGCGCGAGGCTCAGTGTCCTGCCGGCGCCCCGGCCGCTTTGGCGAAGAAGTCGTAGATGCCCTGATCGCTCATCTTGCGCGCATTGGCCAGTTCGCCGGCCTTGGTGGTGTAGACCGGTTTGCCGTCGGCGCCGATCACCACCGCGGCCGGGATCCCTTTCTGGATCGGATCGCCGTAGGCCTGGCTCAGCTCCAGGTTGTGGTCGAAATTGCCGACATCGATCTTGACCACTTCGAAGTGCGCGTTCACCAAGGCGGCGTTCCTGGCCGTGTGCAGCGAGGCGTCGAGCGCGCGGCAGTCGCCGCACCAGTTGGCGCCGAAGATCAGCAGGGTCGGCTTGTGCGCCTTCTTGCCGGCGGCCAGCGCCTGTCGCACCTGCGCCTTGGCGTCGGCGGCGGCGTCGTAGGGCAATTCCAGCGCATGCGCCAGTGGAACGACGGTCAGCAGCGAGACCAGCAACCAGCGTTTCATGGAGGCACTCCGCAACGTGGGGGAAGGCCATCGTCGAACCGCGGCACGGCGGCGTCAACGGCCCGGCATGGGACGCAGCGTGACGCATGCGTTGTGGTCGGGGCCGCCGGGCACGGATAATCCGGTAGTGAGCACCTCCCCCGATTCCCTGCAGATCCTCTATCTGGACCCCTTCCTGGCCGTGGTCGACAAGCCGGCCAGGCTGATGGTCCACGACAGCAAGCTCGCCCGCGGCGAGGACGATTTCCTTGCCGATCGCCTGCGCGCGCAACTGGGGCGGCCGATCTTTCTGGTGCACCGGCTCGACCGCGCCACCAGCGGTTGCCTGCTGCTGGCGTTCGACCGCGACACCGCCAGCGCGCTGGGCAAGGCGCTGATGGGCGGGGAGGTGGACAAGGACTATCTGGCGATCTGCCGCGGTTGGCCGGCCGAGGAGCGCTTCGGCGTCGACCACGACCTCGACGGCGGCCCCGGCAAACCGCTGAAGAAGCCGGCGCAGACCCGGTTCCAGCGCCTGGCCTGCGGCGAGCTGCAGGTGCCGTCGGGCGAGTTCGGCACCTCGCGCTACGCGCTGCTGCGCTGCAGCCCGGTGACCGGACGGTTCCGCCAGATTCGCCGCCACCTCAAGCACCTGTCGCATCACCTGATCGGCGACACCAGCCATGGCGACGGCCGCCACAACCGCATCTTCCGCATGCAGGGCGTGCACCGCATGCTGCTGCACGCCGAGCGGCTGGCGTTCCCGCATCCGGACGGGCGCCGGATCGAGGTGAGCGCGCCGCTGGATGCCGAGTTCGTGCGCGCGTTCGGGTTGTTCGGGTGGTCGGCGGCACCGTGGCAGGGTGGTGCGGAACGAGTGGCGGACGCGTCGGGCGGCGTTGTCGGCTAGCGCGTTCCTACAGTTGCGGCGCCTACCTGTAGGAGCGGCTTCAGCCGCGACATGGTGGATACGCGGAGCGGCACTACCGACTTAGCTGGTTTCCAGAGCCGTTGAAGCGTTCTGTGGGAGCGACTTCAGTCGCGACGGGCTTTACCGGTAATGCCCGTCGCGACTGCAGTCGCGACGGGCTCTACCGGTAAGGCCCGTCGCGACTGAAGTCGCTCCCACAAAAAACAGTTGCTGTTACTTGGTCTGCTCCAGTACCAGCAGCGGATCCACACGCACGTCGAACCGCGCAAGACAAACGCTTCGGCTGTGGAGATGAAGAACGCGCCGCTGCGCGCCGCTGCAGGTGAATCACCAGGCTGTTACTTGGTCCGCTCCAGCACCAACAGAGGATCGACACGGACGTCGAACCAGTTCATCCCCCAATGCAGGTGCGGCCCGGTCGCGCGGCCGGTGGCGCCGACTGCGCCGAGCACCTGGCCCTGGGCGATGCGGTCGCCGACCTTCACGTCGATCCGCGACAGGTGCAGGAAATTGGAGCTGACCCCGTAGCCGTGGTCGAGCAGCACGGTGCCGCCGGTCAGGTACAGGTCCGGCGCGGCGAAGGTGACCACCCCGGCCGCCGGCGCCTTGACCGGGGTGCCGGTGGGCACGGCGATGTCCATGCCGGAGTGGCCGGCGCCGGCTTGCCCGTTGTACACGCGGGCGTTGCCGAAGCGGCCGCTGATGCGGCCCTGCACCGGCCAGATGAAGGGCGCGGCGAAGTCGGTGCGGTCGTCGTCGCGGTCGCGCGCGGCGGTGACCTGGGCCTGTTCGCGCTTGATCCGCTCGGCGACCGCCGGCGGCGGGTTGACCGTCTTCGGCGGCACGCCGTTGACGCGTTCGAGCGGCCAGTCGCGCGGGGTCACCGCGATGTCGATGGTCTCGCTGCCGCCATCGGCGCGCTGCACCAGGAGCCGCAGCGGGCCGCGTTCGTCGCGGCCGATGCCGAACACCACGCTGCCGTAGCCGCTGACCCGCAGCGTGCGCCCGGCGTACTGCACGCGGCTGCCCGGCGGCACCTTGCCGATCACCAGCGCGCCCTGCGAGGCGCTGGCGGGGAATACGCTGCGCGTGTCGGCGCTGGCGGCGGGCGCGGCCTGCGCCTGCAGCGGCGGCATCGCCGCGCCCCACGCCAGCAGGCCGAGCGCCAGCGCGGCGCCCGGCAGCATCGTGCGCCGCATCAGCGGTCGAACGCCAGGCGCTGCCCGTTGGGGCTGCCGACCAGACGGGCGCCGTCCCAGGCCAGCTCGCCGTTGACCCAGGTCGCCGCGATCCTGGAGCGGAAGCTGCGGCCCTCGAACGGCGACCAGCCGCACTTGGACAGGATGTCCTCGCGGCGCACGGTGAAGGAGACGTCGTCGATCAGCACCAGGTCGGCGTGGTAGCCCTCGCGCAGGAAGCCGCGCTCGTGCACGTCGAACAGCAGCGCCGGCGCATGCGCGAATTTGTGCACCACCTGGGCCACGCTGAGCCGGCCCTCGTGCACCAGTTCCAGCGCCGCGACCAGCGCGTACTGCACCAGCGGCAGGCCCGACGGCGCCTGCGCATACGGCTTGCTCTTCTCTTCCCAGGTGTGCGGCGCGTGGTCGGTGGCGAGCACGTCGATCACGTCCTCGGCCAGCGCGCGGATCAGCGCCTCGCGGTCGCTGGCGTCCTTGATCGCCGGGTTGCACTTGATCAGGTTGCCCAGCGTCGCGTAGTCGGCGCGGTCGAAGCGCAGGAAGTGGATGCAGGTCTCTGCGGTGATGCGCTTGCCCTGGATCGGGCCGGGCGCGAACAGCGCCAGTTCGTCGGCGGTGGAGATGTGCAGCACGTGCAGGCGGGTGCCGTGCTTCTTGGCCAGCGACACCGCCAGCTGCGAGGACTTCAGGCAGGCCTCGCGCGAGCGGATGTCCGGGTGCATCTCCGGGGTCAGCGCCTCGCCGTACTTTTCCTTGAACGCGGCCAGGGTCGCGTCGATGGTCGGGGTGTCTTCGCAGTGGGTGATGATCGGGGTCGGCGCGTCGCGGAAGATCGCGTCCAGCGTCTGCGGGTTGTCCACCAGCATGTTGCCGGTGGAGGCGCCCATGAACACCT
Organism: Xanthomonas sp. WHRI 7945; assembly: GCF_035026585.1. Classification (NCBI taxonomy): domain Bacteria; kingdom Pseudomonadati; phylum Pseudomonadota; class Gammaproteobacteria; order Lysobacterales; family Lysobacteraceae; genus Xanthomonas; species Xanthomonas sp. WHRI 7945. Next base: position 78,192 of record NZ_JAYIQP010000014.1, on the reverse strand, counting down.
TGATCCCGGGCGCGGTCTTCGGGTCCAGGGTCTGGATCGCGGCCAGGTTGTCGTTGCTGGCGCCCAGGTAGAAGCCGTAGTTGCCCCAGGCGCGGCCGCCGGCGGCGTCGTACTTGGCCTGTAGCGCGGCCGCATTCAGGGTCGGCGGGTTGGTGTTGGGCATGTCCATGAAGCTGGTCAGGCCGCCGGCCACCGCGGCCGCCGACTCGCTGGCGATGTCGCCCTTGTGGGTCAGGCCGGGTTCGCGGAAGTGCACCTGGTCGTCGATCATGCCGGGCAACAGCCAGCGCCCGGCGGCGTCGACCACGGTCTCGCCGTCGCGGGCGGCCAGCTGCGGGGCGATCGCGGCGATGCGGCCGTCGGCGATGCGCAGGTCGCCCTGGGTTTCCCGGCCTTCATTGACCAGGCGGGCGTTGACGATGAGGGTGGAGGAGGCGGGCATTCAGTGTTTTCCTGGGCAGCGGCAGGCCGGCGGCGCCGCGGGATCGGGCACCGGGTCGAACCCGCCGGGATGGAAGGGATGGCAACGGCCGACGCGGCGGGCGGCCATCCAGCCCCCGCGCAGCGCGCCGTAGCGGGCAAGGGCGGTGACCGCATAGGCCGAGCAACTGGGCACGAAACGGCAGCGCGGACCCAGCAGGGGGCTGATGAAGCGCTGGTACAGGCGCAGCAAGGCGATAAGAGCGCGGGCGATCACCCGGCCATGATATGCCAGTTGCGCGACGGGCCGCCGTTCACCGGCGTGTAGGCGGTGTGGTTGCCGCTGGGGGGCGGGTAGGCTATAAAGGCCCGCTTTCCCGGGCCCCGGGGAAACCAAGGAAGAGCGATTCGTGGCTGCTAAAAAACCTGCAAAGAAGGCCGTCAAGGCCGCCAAGAAGCCCGTCCCGCCCGTTGCCAAGAAGGCGACGGCGTCCGCTGCTGCCAAGCCGCTGAAGAAACCGGTGGCGAAGCCGGCAGCCAAGCCTGCGCCGGCAAAGAAGGCCCCGGCCAAGGCGGCGGCGAAGAAGCCGGCGCCCAAGCCGGCCGCCGCGCCCGCCAAGAAGGCCCAGGCCAAGCCGCCCGCCAAGCCAGCCAAGCCCGCGGCCAAGCCCGCCGCCGCGCCGAAGCAGGCCGCGCCCGCAGCAAAGTCGGCCACGCCGGCGGCGAAGCAGGCCGTGCCCGCAGCAAAGCAGAAATCGGCTACCGCCCCGGTCGCCCCGGCGGTGTCCAAATCCGTACCGAAGCCGGCTGCCAAGCCGGCGCCGGCCAAGTCTGTCCCGGCCAAGGCCGCCACGCCCGCCGCAGCCCCGGTTTCCCAGCCGGTCGCCGCCAAGCCCGCTACGCCCTCGGCCCCGCCACATAAGAATCCCGTGTCCGTTTCGAAATCCTCCGCGAAAACCCCCACCAAATCCGAATCCACCCCCAAGGCGCCGATCGCCAAGCCGACCGGCAAGGTTGCCGTCGCCGTGACCGCCAAGTCCAACACGCCCGCCAAGCCGGCCAAGTACAAAGTGGTCGAGTACAAGACCGACGAAGCCACGGGCCGCCCGATCCTGCCCAAGGGCTACAAGCCGGCCGGCGACGAGGAGTACATGAGCACGCTGCAGCAGGAGTACTTCCGCCAGCGCCTGCTCAACTGGCGCGCCGATCTGGTGGAGGAGTCCAAGCAGACCATCGAGAACCTGCGCGACGAAGTCCGCGACATCGGCGACGAGGCCGAGCGCGCCACCCGCGAGACCGAGAACTCGCTGGAACTGCGCACCCGCGACCGCTACCGCAAGCTGATCGGCAAGATCGACAGCACGCTCAAGCGCCTGGATGCCGGCGACTACGGCTACTGCGTCGATACCGGCGAAGAAATCGGCCTGGAGCGCCTGGAGGCGCGCCTGACCGCAGAGCGCACCATCGACGCGCAGGAACGCTGGGAACACCTGCAGAAGCAGCAGGGCGACTGAGCCGTCTGCCTGGCGACAACATCAAGGGCCGGTCGAATGACCGGCCCTTTTTCGTTGCTGATTGAGGTTAGGGCAGCAGACAACACCCGATTCTCTGACCGCCATACTGACATCCGGGCTTGCACGGGCACCCTGTATCGGGGTTGACGCACTTGCTGCCGGAGCCGTGGGAGCTCACCGCCTGTGCTGCGCCGAAGCTCAGGGATCCGATCACTGCCAATGCCACCAGGGCACCCTTGATTCGCTGTGCTGCCGTCTTCATGGTTGGAGCTCCGTCATTGGATCGCGACCGACGCCTCCTTGCGCGCGGCCTTGATCATCAGGTGGGTCACGTCGTCCTTGTTCTTGTTGGTGATCAGCCCGACATGGGAATAGAGAACCTTGCCGTCGTCATCGATCAGCACCAGGAGAGGTACCTGTTTTGCCCCCAGCAAGTGCTGGGATTTGCCGGAAAGCTGCGCCACCGGGAACGCGAACGCATTGCTCTGGGCGTAATGCCGAAGCGCCTGCGCTGCGCCACTGCCCATCCCGATCATCGACGGCGCTGCGGTCCGTGCCTGTTGCAGGGTTTGCTGCAACGACCTGACGGCAGCATTGGAGCGCTCGCAGACAGGGCAGCCGGGTTGAAAGAAGTAGATCAACTGTCCGCTCCCGCCGGCCACGGTCAACGCTCGCCCCTGCACATCCACCATTTCGAGCGGGGGCAGCCATGTGCCCGGCTGCGGCCGCAGGCTTCGGTAAAAGGCTTGGTCCTGAAGCGCTTGCCACTGGCGGTTCTGATAGCCGAGCACGGCGACCAGGCTGCAGGCGACTGCCAAGGCAATGGCCAACAGGGGCGTACTTCTCATCGTGAGATCTCCCATATCCAGGGTGCGCGTTTGCAGTGAGCACTGCCGCACGCCGTCGTCCTTGTCCGCAGAGTAAGCGCGAGCTGCGAACCCGGTGATGGATGTTCATCCCAGTTCGCCGAACGCACCTAGGACAGCGGAAAGGGCGCGCCGCATCCGCTTGCAGCATTGCCGATCGCGCACGTCGGCAGAGCAACTGCCGGCGTGTCTAACCATGGCATTGGCGTCGATCCAGCGCGGTCGGCCGCGGTGCATTGCGGCGTGTCCGGTCGGTCATGCCTCGCGCTTTCGGCGGTGGTGCGCCTATCGCCTGCAATCGCTAGCATGCGCCAGGGCGGTAGTGTCCGGGCGCGAGGAGGCCGATCATGTGGCGGATGGCGATTTACGGGGCGGCGGCGTGGGCATTTCTCTGCCTGCAGACGCCGGCACAGGCGCAAACCGCAGCGGTGACTTCTGCCGAGCGGGATGCACTGATCCATGCGGTGGCGGTCAAGTTGGAAGCGGAGTACATCGATCCACCGCTGGCCAGGAAAATGGGCAAGGCGGTGCAGCGTCACGCCGCGCGCGGCGACTACGAACGTATCGACGACCCCGCCGCACTGACCCGCCGCCTGACCGAGGACCTGCGCGCGGTCAGCCACGACGGGCACCTGTGGCTGGAATACCACCCGGAGGGCGCCCGCGACGAACCGCTGTATCCCAGCCGCGCCGACCTGGATGCGGCGCGGCCGGCGGTCGCCAGGGACAACTTCGCGTTCGACAAGGTCGAGCGGATGCAGGGCAACGTCGGCTACGTCAAGTTCCGCATCTTCGCCTATCCCTACCTAGCGGCGGCGACCGCCAGCTCGGCGATGGACTTCGTCGCCAACACCGATGCGCTGATCATCGACCTGCGCGAGAATTTCGGCGGCGATCCGGCGATGGTGGCGTTCATCGCCAGCTATCTGTTCGATGGCCGCGTGCACTTGAACGACATCTACACCCGCGAGGACGGCGCGACCGAGCAGTTCTGGACCACGCCGACGGTGCCCGGGCGCGCGTTCGGCGGCAGCAAGCCGGTGTACGTCCTGACCAGCAAGCAGACGTTCTCCGCGGCCGAGGATTTCGCCTACGCGCTGAAGCAACTCAAGCGCGCCACCGTGGTCGGCGAAGCCACCGGCGGCGGCGCGCATCCCAGCCGCGCCTTCAGGCTCACCGAGCATTTCGCCATCAGCGTGCCGTATGCGAAATCGGTGAGCCCGATCACCGGCGGCAACTGGGAGGGCGACGGGGTGGCGCCGGATGTCGCGGTGCCGGCGGCGCAGGCGTTGCAGACGGCCTACCGCATGAGCCTGGAGGGCCTGCTGGCGGCGAGCCGCGATGCGGGGGAGGCCGAACGCCTGCGCGGGTTGCTGGAAACGCTCGGCAAATAGCCGGCGCGCTGCAATGCCGGCGATACCGGCGTATGCGACGACCGAAGATACGGTCGCGCTCGTGCCACGCCGCGCGCATGCGACGCCGCGCGCGGTGGCCATCTGCGGCGTTGCAGATGCGGCGCCGCACGCCGCGCGCGTTGTGTTGCATGGCGACCTGGCCGAGGTCCGACCCCGGCAGCTGCAGCAATAACCGGTTGCCCATGATCATCTGTCCGATCACTAGGCTCGGTCCTGGGTGACGCGGTGCATGCCGGGCAGGTGCCGTGCCTTAAATCCGCCTGTCATGCCGCCGCCGCAGACTGGACGCGTGGCGCATGGCCACGTGGCCGCCGCCTCTCGATGCTTTTCAGTAGCCTTTCCCGGATGCCGCAGTGCGTGGCCGTGACGATCGCGCACGCGCCTGCAACGGCGTGCTGCATCGTCGCGCGTAGGGGACGCGCGGCGCAGCACCAGCGGACGGGGACGCCGACGTGGGCGCGGCGCTGTCCGCGTCGGGCCGCGGGAGCATGCGCATGAGCCGTGCATCCGTGCGCGCTGCGCGGCGGCCTGGCACGCGCGAGGGGCGCGGCGGCAAATGGCGCAGGCTGCGCTGGCCGCTGCTGATCGTGCTGGTGCTGCTGGCGGCGCTGGCGCTCGGGCCGCGGGTCGATTCGGCGCTGCCGCAGGTCGCGATGCCGAGCGTGCCGCAGGATCCGCTTGCGCTGCAGGCCTGGCTGGACGCGCGCGAACGGGCTACCCCGGGCCTGCGCAAGGACAACCAGGCGCGTATCGTCTGGGCCGACCCGGCGCATCCGGGGCAGCGCGATTGCGCCATCGTCTACCTGCACGGCTTCACCGCCAGCCAGGGCGAGGGCGCCCCCACCCATCTGCGCCTGGCGCGCAGCTTCGGCTGCAATCTGTACCTGCCGCGGTTGCCGGGGCACGGCCTGGCCGCCGCCGACGCCTTGCGCGGCGTAGATGCGCCGCGCCTGCTCGGCGGCGCGGCCGAGGCGCTGGCGGTGGCGCGGGTACTGGGCCGGCGGGTGGTGGTGATCGGCAATTCGATGGGCGGCGCGCTGGCGCTGCAGATCGTGGCTGCGCATCCGCAGCAGGTGCAGGCCCTGGTGCTGTGGTCGCCGCTGGTGCGCGAGCACGGCGAGCAACTGCAGCCGCTGCTGTGGCCGTGGGGCGCGCAGTTGCTGCTGTGGTCGCGCAACGGCGGCGATCCGGTCATGCGCTATCCGGTCGACAGCGGCTACTGGGCCGACGCCACCCACGTCGACGGCTACCGCGCGCTGGCCGCGCTGACCCGCGGCGGCATGCTGCCGGCGACCTATGCGCGGATCCATGTGCCGGTGTTCCTCGGCTACTACTATCGCGACGCGCAGCAGCAGGACGCGACGGTATCGGTGGCGGCGATGCAGGCGATGTTCGCGCAGCTGGGCACGCCGAAGGCGCTGCGCCAGGCGGTGGATTTTCCGGAGGCCGGCAACCACGTGCTGGCCTCGCCGATCCGCTCCAGGGCGGTGCCGGCGGTGTTCGCGGCGACGTGCCGGTTCCTGGCCGGCAAGGGCGGGCTGACCCAGCCGGCGGACCTGCCCGACTGCGCCGCGGCATGGGCTGCCGACGAGCGCGCGGACGCGGCGGCGGCGGCGCGCTGAGCGGCGCGCCGCTAGCACGCCGTCATTGCAGTTCGCGCAGGTCCAGCTTGCGCAGTTTCGGCGCCTTCCAGGCGGTGGTCGCGACCACGCCCAGGGTCACGCAACCGCCGATCACCACCGCCGGCACCAGGCCGACCAGTCGCGCCATGACACCGTCGTAGAACGCGCCCAGCTCGTTCGACGAGCCGATGAAGATGCCGCTGATCGAGGACACCCGCCCGCGCATCGCATCCGGCGTGGCCAGCTGCAGGATGGTCGAGCGTACGATCACCGACACGCCGTCGCACATGCCGTAGGCCAGCAGGATCGCCGCCGACAGCCAGAAATGCCGCGACAGGCCGAAGGCGATGGTGCACAGGCCGAAACCGGCCACCGCCAGCAGCAGGATGCGGCCGGCGTTGCGCTGCAGCGGGCGCCGCGCCAGCCACAGACCGACCAGCACCGAACCCAGCGCCGGCGCGCCGCGCAGGATGCCCAGGCCCTCGGGACCGTAGTGCAGGATCTCGTGGATGAAGGCCGGCAGCATCGACACCGCGCCGCCGAGCAGCACCGAGAACATGTCCAGCGCCATCGCGCCGAGCATGATCTGGTTGGAGAACACGAACTGCGCGCCTTCGGCGATGCTGCGGAAGATCGGCGCGCGCGGGCCGTCGTTGACTGGCTCGGCGACGCGCAGCAGGAACAGCGCCAGCATCGCCACGCAGGCCACCGCCATCGCCACGCCGTAGGACAGGCCCTTGCCGCCCCAGCCGACCAGCACCCCGCCCAGCGCCGGCCCGATCACCATGCCGGTCTGGAACACCACGCTGCCGATGCTGGCGCCACGCGCATAGGCCTCGCGCGGCAGGGCGCGCGCGAACAGCGCGTTGTACACCGGCGACAGGAACGCGCGCGCGGCGCCGGTCAGCGCGATCGCGGCGTAGATCGGCCATACGCCGTGCATCGGCAGCCAGCCACGGGTCAGCGCGGTCAGCACCCCTGCGGTCGCGACCAGGCCCAGGCTGGCGAGCATGCCCAGCCGGCGCCGCGGCAGGTGATCGACCAGGTAGCCGGCGAACGGCGCGATGCAGAAGAACGGCAGGATCTCGGCCAGCCCGATCAGCCCCAGCGAGAACGGATTGCGGGTGATCTCGTAGATGTGCCAACCGACCGTGACCGCGACGATCTGGTAGGACAGCATCGTGCAGATGCGGTAGGCCAGCACCAGCGCGAAGCCGGGATGCGCCAGCAGCGTGCGCAGACTTTGTGCAGGAGGGAGCGGGGCGCTCATGCCTGCGCGCGCGCGCTGTCCTGGATGAACGCCAGGATCGCGGCCAGGCCGTTGCTGCGGGTCGGCGACAGGTGCTTGCCCAGGCCGATGGCGGCAACGAAGTCCGGCGCGGTGGCGAGGATGTCGGCGGCGCTGCGCCCGGAGTAGACCCGCAGCGCGAGGTAGATCAGCCCGGAGACGATCGCCGAATCGCTGATCGCATGGAACACCAGGCGCTGCGCGTCGCCCTCGGGCACGATCCAGACCATCGACTGGCAGCCGTGCAGGCGATGCTCCTCGATTTTCCATTCCTCGGGGAACGCGGGCAGCTTGCGGCCCAGATCGATCAGGTATTGGTAGCGCTCGGACCAGTCGCCGAAGAAGCCGAATTCTTCGGCGATGGCGGCCTGGGCGTCGGCGGGCGTGGGTTCGAGCGGGAAATCGGTATCGGTCATCGCAAATCCAAGATCAATCGGTAAAGCCCCTCTCCCTCCGGGAGAGGGGTTGGGGTGAGGGTACGGGCGCAGCCTCGCGAAAAATTGACGCCAGGTGCTACGCCCCGTAGCCTCATCGGCGCTGCCGTACCCTCATCCGCCCCTTCGGGGCACCTTCTCCCGGTGGGAGAAGGAAAGAGCTCGGCTGCGATTCCAGCACGCGCCTTTTCGAGGACTGGGATCGAGCGGGAAATCGGTATCGGTCATCGCAAATCCAAGATCAAGCGGTAAAGCCCCTCTCCCTCCGGGAGAGGGGTTGGGGTGAGGGTACGGGCGCAGCCTCGTGAAAAATCGACGCCAGGTGCTTCGCCCGTACCCTCATCCGGCGCTGCGCGCCGCCTTCCCCCGAAAAGGGGGCCGTGGTCCCGATGGGAGAAGGAAGCGCTCAGCCACGCTTCCAGCGCACGCCTTGCGCGGTGTCTTCCAGTACCACGCCTTCCGTGGCCAGCTGCTGGCGGATCGCGTCGGCGCGGGCGAAGTCGCGGCTCTTCTTGGCGGCGGTGCGTTCGTCGATCAAGGCCTGGATGCGCGCATCGTCGCCGTCCTCGGCGCCGCGGTTGAACCAGGCCGTCGGTGTCTGCTGCAGCAGACCCAGCGCCAGGCCGGCGCCGAGCAGGTCGGACTTGGCCTGCTGCAATTGCGCTTCCAGCGCGGCGTCGCGCGTTGCATCGGGACCGGCCGGGGCGAGCAGTTGCCGCGCGGCAGCGGCGATCCGCGACACTTCGGCCAACGCCTGCGGCGTGTTGAGGTCGTCGTCCAGCGCTTCCTCGATGGCCGCCGGAATCGCGGCGGCGGCCTGGATGCCGTCCAGGTCGCGCAACGTCCCGTACAGCCGGTCCAAGGTGCGCACCGATTGCTCGATCAGCGCATCGGACCAGTCCAGCGGCTGCCGGTAGTGCGCGCTGAGCAGCGCGTAGCGCAGCGCTTCGGGCGGGTGCCTGGCGATCAGGGCGTGCACGGTCTCGATGTTGCCCAGCGACTTGCTCATCTTGGCGCCGCCGAAGTTGAGCATGCCGTTGTGCAGCCAGAACCGGGCGAAGGTGGCGCCGCCGTGCGCGCACTCGCTCTGCGCGATCTCGTTCTCGTGGTGCGGGAACTGCAGGTCCACGCCGCCGGCATGGATGTCGATGGTCGGCCCCAGGTGCGCGGCGGCCATCGCCGAGCACTCGATGTGCCAGCCCGGGCGGCCGCGGCCCCACGGCGAATCCCAGCCGGGCAGGTCGTCGCTGGATGGCTTCCACAGCACGAAGTCGCCCGGGTCGCGCTTGTATGGGGCGACCTCGACGCGGGCGCCGGCCAGCATCTCCTCCGGGTCGCGCCGCGACAGCTTGCCGTAGCCGGCGAAGCTGGCCACCGCGAACAGCACGTGGCCCTGCGCGGCGTAGGCGTGGCCGCTGCCGACCAGCCGTTCGATCATCGCCACGATCTGCGGGATGTGCGCGGTGGCCTCCGGCTCCAGGTCCGGCGGGGTCACGCCCAGCGCGGCCATGTCCTGCCGGTAGATGGCGGCGAAGCGGTCGGTGATGGTGGCGATCGGCACGCCCTGCGCCTGCGCGGCGGCGTTGATCTTGTCGTCCACGTCGGTGATGTTGCGCGCATAGCGCAGCGCGCCGTAGCGGCGGCGCAGCAGCGCGGCGAGCACGTCGAACACCACCGGGCCGCGCGCGTTGCCGATGTGCGCGTAGTTGTAGACGGTGGGGCCGCAGACATACAGCGTGGGGCCGGCCACCGGGTCGAGCGGTTCGAAGGCGTCGACCCGGCGGGTCAGGTTGTTGTGCAGGCGCAGGGTCATCGGCATCGGGCGTGGGGAAGCCGGTCGATTCTACCGGCAGCGGCCCGGGGCGTCTCATCCGTTGCCGTGGCTGCCGAATCGTGTCCGGCAGGCCCCAGTCGGCATGCGCGGCCCCAACCCCGACCAGCGGCCAGAGTGCGACAGGCGCCTGACAGCCAGCGCGCAGCGGCTGCGGCCGCCGCCTGTCGTGCGTCCGACCGGCGCATCGAACGCATGCGGGCACGCATTCGCTGCCTCTCACTTCCTCGCGCCGCGCACGCGACGCCTGTCCCGAATGGCCGGGCGCCCCGGTCGGGGCAGGCCGCCTGGGCGTAGGCTCGCGTTCAGCCCGACGCAAGGCGCCATGCCTACACTGCTCGTTCTGTCCTTCGAAGCCTGGTGCCGATGCGTCCGTACCTGTTGTTGCCGCTGGTCGGCCTGTTCGCATGCGGCGCGGCGCCGGTCTGGGCGCAGGACAGCGAGACGCGCAACCGCGTGGTGGTGATCGAGAACGTCAGGCTCGACTACGCGCAGGTGCTCAACGTGGAGCCGGTCTACCAGACTTTGCGCGCGACCCGCACCGAGCAGCAGTGCGACCCGGTGGAGGCGCCACCGCCGACCCCGGCCGCGGCCAAGCCGGCGCAGGACGACAGCCGCTTGAACCGGTTGATGGATTCGGTGAAGGACATCTTCAGCCGCCGCCACGAAGAGGCGCCCGCGCCGGTGGCGGCCGCGGCGCCGGCGCCGCCGTCGAGCGGGCGCAACTGCCGCATGGTCGAGGTCGGCCGCGAGTTCCGCCGCCCGATCGCCTACGACGTGGACTATGTGTACAAGGGCACCAAGTACCGCTCGCGACTGCCGGAGGATCCGGGCAACCGGCTGCGCATCCGCGTGTCGGTGGCGCCGTACGTGCCCGATGCGCTCGTGGTGCCGCCGCGCTGAGCGCGCGCTTGCGCCTGCGGCGTGCGCGTGCGAGGATGCGCGCCGATGAAAGCGAACCTGCCCCAGCACGATCTCAGCGCCGCCCGCATGGCCTCGGGCATGACGTCGCGCGCGCGCCGACCGGAATCCCACATCCTGGCTGGGTAACCGGAGCGCTGTGCCGTTCGTTCTGAAAACCCAGCCCGAGGCTGGGTTTTTTCGTTTTCATGCCCCGGAAAGGTTTCACCCGTAAAGAACTAACCGCGCGTCCCGCGCACGCCACCGCCCGGTGGCTCCACGCAGCAAAGGATGGATCGATGTCTCTGAAGCACTTCTTGAACACCCAGGACTGGAGCCGGGCCGAGCTGGATGCGCTGTTGACCCAGGCCGCGCTGTTCAAGCGCAACCGGCTGGGCAGCGAGCTGAAGGGCAAGTCGATCGCGCTGGTGTTCTTCAACCCGTCGATGCGCACCCGCACCAGTTTCGAGTTGGGCGCGTTCCAGCTGGGTGGGCATGCGGTGGTGCTGCAGCCGGGCAAGGACGCCTGGCCGATCGAATTCGAGCTGGGCACGGTGATGGACGGCGACACCGAGGAGCACATCGCCGAGGTGGCGCGGGTGCTGGGCCGGTATGTCGACCTGATCGGGGTGCGCGCGTTCCCGAAGTTCGTGGACTGGTCCAAGGACCGCGAGGACCAGGTGCTGAAGAGCTTCGCCAAGTATTCGCCGGTGCCGGTGATCAACATGGAGACCATCACCCATCCGTGCCAGGAGCTGGCGCACGCGCTGGCGCTGCAGGAGCATTTCGGCACCCAGGACCTGCGCGGCAAGAAGTACGTGCTGACCTGGACCTACCACCCCAAGCCGCTGAACACCGCGGTGGCCAATTCGGCGCTGACCATCGCCACCCGGCTGGGCATGGACGTGACCCTGCTGTGCCCGACCCCGGACTACGTGCTGGACGAGCGCTACATGGGCTGGGCGGCGCAGAACGTGGCCGAGAGCGGCGGCTCGCTGACCGTCAGTCACGACACCGACAGCGCCTACGCCGGCGCCGACGTGGTCTACGCCAAGAGCTGGGGCGCGCTGCCGTTCTTCGGCAACTGGGGCCCGGAGAAGCCGATCCGCGACCAGTACCAGCACTTCATCGTCGACGAGCGCAAGATGGCGCTGACCAACAATGGCGTGTTCTCGCACTGTCTGCCGCTGCGCCGCAACGTCAAGGCCACCGACGCGGTGATGGATTCGCCCAACTGCATCGCCATCGACGAGGCCGAGAACCGGCTGCATGTGCAGAAGGCGATCATGGCGGCCCTGGTGGGCCAGGGCCGCCGGGATTCGTGATTCGGGATTGGGGATTCGCAACGGCGACCTCCCTTCCCGCTCTTAATTTAGTCAACCGCAGAGAGACTCCCCCATGTCGCAGCAAACCGCTTCTACGAATCCCGAATCCCCAATCTCCACTCCCGGCACCAAGGACATCGTCCTGGCCTTCTCCGGCGGCCTGGACACCAGCTTCTGCATTCCCTATCTGCAGGACAAGGGCTATGCCGTGCACACGGTGTTCGCCGACACCGGCGGGGTGGACGACGAGGAGCGCGACTTCATCGAGAAGCGCGCCGCCGAACTGGGCGCGGCCAGCCACGTCACCGTCGATGGCGGCCCGGCGATCTGGAGCGGTTTCGTCAAACCGTTCGTGTGGGCCGGCGAGGGCTACCAGGGCCAGTACCCGTTGCTGGTGTCCGACCGCTACCTGATCGTCGATGCCGCGCTCAAGCGCGCCGACGAGCTGGGCACCAAGGTCATCGCGCACGGCTGCACCGGCATGGGCAACGACCAGGTGCGCTTCGACCTGGCGGTCAAGGCGCTGGGCGATTACGAGATCGTGGCGCCGATCCGCGAGATCCAGAAGGAGCACACCCAGACCCGCGCCTACGAGCAGAAGTACCTGGAAGAGCGCGGCTTCGGCGTCCGCGCCAAGCAGAAGGCCTACACGATCAACGAGAACCTGCTCGGCGTGACCATGTCCGGCGGCGAGATCGACCGCTGGGAAGCGCCGGGCGAGGGCACCCGCGGCTGGTGCGCGCCGCGCAGCGCATGGCCGATCGAGCCGCTGACGGTAACGGTGAAGTTCGAGCACGGCGAAGCGGTGGCGGTGGACGGCAAGCCGCTGGAAGGCGCCAAGCTGCTGGCCAAGCTCAACAAGCTGTTCGCCCCGTACGGCGTGGGCCGCGGCATGTACACCGGCGACACCGTGATCGGGCTGAAGGGCCGCATCGTGTTCGAGGCGCCGGGCCTGATCGCGCTGCTGGCCGCGCACCGCGCGCTGGAAGACGCGGTGCTGACCAAGCAGCAGAACCGCTTCAAGCCGGACGTGGCGCGCAAGTGGGTGGAGCTGGTCTACGAAGGCTTCTATCACGATCCGCTGAAGACCGACCTGGAGGCGTTCCTGGATTCCTCGCAGGCCAAGGTCAACGGCGAGGTGACGCTGGAGACCCGCGGCGGCCGCGTCGACGCGGTGGCGGTGAAGTCGCCGCACCTGCTCAACGCCAAGGGCGCCACCTACGCGCAGTCGGCGGACTGGGGCGTGGCCGAGGCGGAAGGCTTCATCAAGCTGTTCGGGATGAGCTCGACGTTGTACGCCCAGGTCAATCGCTGAGCCTAAAGCCCCTCTCCCTCCGGGAGAGGGGTTGGGGTGAGGGTACGTGCGAAGCCTCGCAACATTTAGACCGCGCAAGCTTTCCGCACCTTCACCCGCTCAGGCGAGATTCGGTTCACCAGGCTTCGCCCGTACCCTCATCCGCCCCTGCGGGGCACCTTCTCCCGGTGGGAGAAGGGGCTCCTCTGCCTTTTTCTGCCAGGCCGTCGCCGCGGCCCATCGATCGAACCGACATGACCGATCTGCTCGAATCCACCCTCGCGCACCTGCAGCAGCTGGTGTCCTTCGACACCCGCAATCCGCCGCGCGCGATCGGCACCGATGGCATCTTCGACTACCTGCGCGCGCAGCTGCCCGGGTTCCAGGTCGAGGTCATCGATCACGGCGCCGGTGCGGTCAGCCTGTACGCGGTGCGCGGCACGCCGAAGTATCTGTTCAACGTGCACCTGGACACGGTGCCGGATTCGCCGCACTGGAGCGCCGACCCGCACGTCATGCGTCGCAGCGACGACCGCGTGGTCGGCCTGGGCGTGTGCGACATCAAGGGCGCGGCCGCGGCGCTGCTGGCCGCGGCCAATGCCGGCGACGGCGATGCCGCGTTCCTGTTCTCCAGCGACGAGGAGGCCAACGATCCGCGCTGCATCGCTGCGTTCCTGGCGCGCGCCATTCCCTACGAAGCGGTGCTGGTGGCCGAACCGACCATGGGCGAGGCGGTGCTGGCGCATCGCGGTATCAGTTCGGTGCTGATGCGCTTCGCCGGCCGCGCCGGGCATGCATCGGGCAAGCAGGATCCGTCGGCCAGCGCGCTGCACCAGGCGATGCGCTGGGGCGCGCAGGCGCTGGACCATGTCGAGACGCTGGCGCATGCGCGCTTCGGCGGCCTGACCGGGTTGCGCTTCAACATCGGCCGGGTCGAAGGCGGCATCAAGGCCAACATGATTGCGCCGGCGGCCGAGCTGCGCTTCGGCTTCCGGCCGCTGCCGTCGATGGACGTGGACGCGCTGCTGGCCACCTTCGCCGGTTTCGCCGATCCGGCCGCCGCGCAGTTCGAGGAGACCTTCCGCGGGCCGAGCCTGCCCAGCGGAGAGATCGCGCACGCCGAGGACAAGCGCCTGGCCGCGCGCGACGTCGCCGATGCGCTGCACCTGCCGATCGGCAATGCGGTGGACTTCTGGACCGAAGCCTCGCTGTTCTCGGCCGGCGGCTACATCGCCCTGGTCTACGGTCCGGGCGACATCGCCCAGGCGCACACGGCTGACGAATTCGTGACGCTGGAGCAACTGCAGGGTTACGCGACGTCGGTGAACCGCATCATCAACGGCGCGCGCTGAGCCGCGCTTCGCTTCGTTTCGGCCCGCGCCGTCGAGCCGCCCGCACCCCGTTCATCTGGATTCTTTCGGAACCGCCATCGCCGCCATGCACGCCAACAAGCAAACCCGCCAGACCATCGTCCGCCTGCTCTCGAGCATGGCCAGCGCCAAGGAGATCAGCCAGTACCTCAAGCGTTTCTCGCAGCTGGACGCCAAGCGTTTCGCCGTGGTCAAGGTCGGCGGTGCGGTGCTGCGCGACGACCTGGAGGCGCTGACCTCGTCGCTGTCGTTCCTGCAGGAAGTCGGGCTGACACCGATCGTGCTGCACGGCGCCGGTCCGCAGCTGGACGCGGAACTGTCGGCGGCCGGGATCGAGAAGCAGACCGTCAACGGCCTGCGCGTGACCTCGCCCGAAGCGCTGGCGATCGTGCGCAAGGTGTTCCAGGCCTCCAACCTCAAGCTGGTCGAGGCGCTGCAGCAGAACGGCGCGCGCGCCACCTCGATCACCGGCGGGGTGTTCGAGGCGCAGTACCTGGACCGCGACACCTACGGCCTGGTCGGCGAGGTCAAGGCGGTCAACCTGGCGCCGATCGAGGCCAGCCTGCAGGCCGGCTCGATCCCGGTGATCACCAGCCTGGGCGAAACCCCGAGCGGGCAGATCCTCAACATCAACGCCGACTTCGCCGCCAACGAACTGGTGCAGGAACTGCAGCCGTACAAGATCATCTTCCTCACCGGCACCGGCGGGCTGCTCGACGAGCAGGGCAGGGTGATCGACTCGATCAACCTGTCCACCGAATACGACACCCTGATGCAGCAGCCGTGGATCAACGGCGGCATGCGGGTCAAGATCGAGCAGATCAAAGACCTGCTGGACCGGCTGCCGCTGGAGTCGTCGGTGTCGATCACGCGCCCGGCCGACCTGGCCAAGGAGCTGTTCACCCACAAGGGCTCCGGCACGCTGGTGCGGCGCGGCGAGAAGGTGCTGCGCGCCACGGCGTGGAACGAGCTGGATACGCCGCGGCTGCAGTCGCTGATCGAATCCAGCTTCGGCCGCACCCTGGTGCCGGACTATTTCGACAAGACCCGGCTGCTGCGCGCCTATGTCAGCGAGAACTACCGCGCCGCGGTGATCCTGACCGACGAGGATGGCTACACCTACCTGGACAAGTTCGCGGTGCTCGACGACGCGCAGGGCGAGGGCCTGGGCCGCGCGGTGTGGAACGTGATGCGCGAGGAGACCCCGCAGCTGTTCTGGCGTTCGCGCCACAACAACCAGGTCAACATCTTCTACTACGCCGAGTCCGACGGCTGCTTCAAGCAGGAGAAGTGGAAGGTGTTCTGGTACGGACTGGAGGACTTCGAGCAGATCCAGCACTGCGTGGCGCATTGCGCCACTCGCACGCCAACCCTGCTGGGCTGAGCGCGATGAGCCTGGAATTGCTGCCTGCGCTGTGGCGCGAGGTGCCGACTCTGCAGGGCCTGCATGCGTCGCTGGAGCCGTTGCAGGCCGCGCATGCCGACGCCTTGCGCACGGCGCTGCACGGCAGCGGCCTGGAGCGGCTGTGGTACACCAGCGTGCCGGCGCCGGACCAGGTCGAGGGCTACGTGGCCGCCGCGCTGGACGCGCAGGCGCAGGGCCGCGTGCTGCCGTTCGTGGTGCGCGATGCGGCCGGCACGGTGGTCGGCAGCACGCGTTTCTACGGGCTCGACGCCGAGGTGCCGACGCTGCTGATCGGCTACACCTGGTACGCGCCGCGGGTGCAGCGCAGCGGGGTCAATACCGAGGTCAAGCGCATGCTGCTGCAGTACGCGTTCGAGGCCCTGCAGTGCATCAGCGTCGGCTTCGAGACCAGTTGGTTCAACCATACCTCGCGCACCGCCATCGCCCGGCTCGGCGCCAAGCAGGACGGCGTGCTGCGCAACCACAAGCGCCACGCCGACGGCACCCCGCGCGACACCGTGGTGTTCTCCATCATCGACACGGAATGGGCCGGGGTGAAACGCCACCTGCAGTTCCGCCTGGACTCGCATACATGACTACCAAGACCTATGGCGTCGGCATCGTCGGCGCGCGCGGCCATACCGGCGCCGAACTGATCAAGCTGGTCGCCGCGCATCCGCAGCTGCAGCTGGCGTTCGTCTCATCGCGCGAGCTGGCCGGCCAGCGCGTGGCCGAGCACAGCCGCGACTACCAGGGCGAGCTGCGCTACGAGAACCTGGACGCCGACGCGGCCGCGGCCAAGCAGGCCGACGCGGTGGTGCTGGCGCTGCCCAACGGCAAGGCCGCGCCCTACGTCGCCGCGCTGGATGCGGCGCTGGTCGCCGATCCGGCCGCGGTCGATCCGGTCGTGGTCGACCTGTCGGCCGACTACCGCTTCGACCCGGCCTGGTACTACGGCCTGCCGGAACTGACCCGCGACCGCTACGCCGGGCAGAAGCGGATCAGCAATCCCGGCTGCTACGCCACGGCGATGCAGCTGGCGATCGCACCGCTGCTCGACCAGCTGGCCGGCCCGCCGCAGTGCTTCGGCGTGTCCGGCTATTCCGGCGCCGGCACCACGCCGTCGGACAAGAACAACCCGGAGCTGCTGCGCGACAACCTGATGCCGTACGCGCTGACCGACCACATGCACGAGCGCGAAGTGTCCGCGCAACTCGGCGTGCCGGTGGAGTTCATGCCGCACGTGGCGGCGCATTTCCGCGGCATCACCATGACCGTGAACCTGTGGCTGCAGCAACCGCTGGCGCTGGACGCGATCCAGCGTCGCTACCGCGAGCGCTACGCCGGCGAACCGCTGATCGAGGTACTCGACGAAGCGCCATGGGTCAGCCGCATCGCCGGCAGGCACGGCGTGCAGATCGGCGGCTTCACCCTGGCCCCGGGCAACAAGCGCCTGGTGCTGGTGGCGACCCTGGACAACTTGCTCAAGGGCGCGGCGACGCAGGCGATGCAGAATCTGAACCTGGCGCTCGGCTTGGACGAGCTGACCGCGATCCCGCTGTGATCAACGGGACCGGTGACCGGGGACCGGGGACCCGGAAAAGCAAGAGCACGCGCTCCTGCTTTTCCGGGTCCCCGGTCCCGGGTCCCTGGTCCCCATAAGGACCCCCAATGACCAACCTCCTCTGGCAAAAACCCGGCGTCGCCGTCGACGCCAAGATCCAGGCCTTCCTGGCCGGCGATGACGTGATCCTGGACCGCGAGTTCTTCCTGCACGACATCGCCGCCAGCGGCGCGCATGCCGAAGGCCTGCAGCGCATCGGCATCCTGTCGGCCGACGAACTGGCCGGGCTGCAGCGCGAGTTGGCGATCCTCGCCGAGGACTTCCGCAGCGGTGCGTTCGTGCTCGACGAGCGCTTCGAGGACGGCCATTCGGCGATCGAGGCGCGGCTGACCGAGCGCCTGGGCGATGCCGGCCGCAAGATCCACACCGGGCGCAGCCGCAATGATCAGATCCTGGTCGCCACCCGGCTGTGGCTGAAGGAACGGCTGGCGCAACTGGCGCAGCTGAGCCGCGAGATCGCCAAGGTCGCGCTGGACCGCGCGCAGGCCGAGCAGGCGCTGCCGCTGCCGGGCTACACCCATATCCAGCGCGCCGTGGTGTCCTCGGCCGGGATGTGGTGGGCGGGCTGGGCCGAAGCCTTCATCGACGATGCGATCCGCGCCAGCGACACGTTGCGCCTGATCGACGCCAATCCGCTCGGCACCGCCGCCGGCTACGGCGTCAACCTCAAGCTCGATCGCGAACACACCACCGCCGCGCTCGGCTTCGCGCGCATGCAGGTGAGCCCGATCTACGCGCAGCTCTCGCGCGGCAAGTTCGAGATGGCCGCGCTGGAAGCGCTGGGCAGCGCGACCCTGGACCTGCGCCGGCTGGCCTGGGACCTGTCGCTGTTCACCAGCGGCGAGTTCGGCTTCGTCGCGTTGCCGGCGCAGTACACCACCGGCAGCTCGATCATGCCCAACAAGCGCAACCCGGACGTGATCGAACTGATGCGCGCCACCCACGCCAGCGTGGCCGCCGCGCGCACCGAGATCGAGCAGTTGCTGTCGCTGCCGTCCGGCTACCACCGCGACCTGCAGAGCAGCAAGGGCGCGATCTTCCACGGCTTCGGCCGCGGCCTGGCCGCGCTGGAGCTGCTGCCGGCATTGCTGGCCAACCTGGAGTGGCGCGAAGACAGGCTGCGCGCGGCGATCGACTCGGGCATGTACGCCACCGACGTCGCGGTCGAGGCGGCGCTGGCCGGCGTGCCGTTCCGCGAGGCCTACCAGGCCGCCGCCGCCGCGTCGGACAGCGCAGGGCAGGGCCGCACGCCGGAAGGCAGCCTGGCCGCGCGGGTTTCGCCCGGCGCCGCCGCCGACCTGCGCCTGGCCGACCTGCAAGCGCGCTGGCAGGCGCTGGGCGCGTGATCCTGTAGGAGGGGCTTCAGCCCCGACGCCCACCGGTACGGCGTCGGGGCTGAAGCCCCTCTTACAAAACGCGTTCGCCGCGGTGTGCTGCGAAGATGCCAAACATTCGAACCGATGCAGAAGGAACACCGTAGGATGAAGCACTACCTGGTTCTGGCGATGCGCAAGCCGAGTTTCGACGAGACCGTGGTCGCCCCGCATCTGGCCTTCCTCGACGCACTGCGCGCGCGCGGCCTGCTGGCGCTGACCGGCGGTTTCAGCGACCGCAGCGGCGGCGCCTACCTGCTGCAGGGCGTGGACGACCTGGCCCAGGCGCAGGCGATCGTGGCGGCCGATCCGCTGGCGATCCACGACTGCTCCGAACTCACCGTCCACGAATGGAACACGCGCTGATCCCATGACCCCGCAGACGCCATCGCCCTTCGCCGAACAACGCCTGCCGCCGTGGCGGCGCGCGGTGCTCAAGGTCGGCAGCAGCCTGCTCGCCGCCGATGGCGGTGGTGGACTGTCGCCGCGCTACGCGCTGGGGCTGGCGCAGTTCGTCTCGGCCAACCTGGCGGCGGGGCGCGAACTGGTGATCGTGTCCTCCGGCGCGGTCGCCGCCGGCCGCGCGATCCTGCCGCGCGCCGCCGAAGCCGGCGCGGCAATCGCCGCGCGGCAGGCGCTGGCCGCGCTCGGCCAGGCGCAGCTGATCGCGCTGTGGCAGCGCTTCTTCGAGCGCCCGGTGGCGCAGGTACTGCTGACCCACGACGACCTGCGCAACCGCCGCCGCTATCTCAACGCGCGCGCCACCCTGGGCGAACTGCTGCGGCTGGGCGCGCTGCCGGTGGTCAACGAGAACGACACCGTATCGGTGGACGAACTCAAGCTCGGCGACAACGACAACCTTGCCGCGATCGTCGCCGCGCTGGTCGATGCCGACGCGCTGTTCATCGCCACCGACATCGACGGTCTGTACACCGCCGACCCGCGCAGCGATCCGCATGCGCAGCCGCTGGACGAGGTGACCGAACTGACCGCGGCGGTGCTGGCGATGGCCGGCGGCAGCGGCAGCAGCGTCGGCACCGGCGGCATGCGCACCAAGCTGGAGGCCGCGGCCAGGGCCGGCGCCGCCGGCATCGAGACCTACCTGTTCAACGGCCGCAGCGCCGAGGTGGTGCGCGGCCTGGCCCAGGACCGCCTGCACGGCACCCGCATCCATCCTGCGCGCACCCGCATCGCCGCGCGCAAGTACTGGCTGCGGCAGGTGCCGGTCGAACCCGGCGCGATCCTGGTCGACGCCGGCGCCGCCGCCGCGCTGGCCGACAGGGGCGCCTCGCTGCTGCCCGGCGGCGTGGCCGGCGCCGAAGGCGATTTCCGCCGCGGCGACATGGTCGAAGTGCGCCTGCGCGACGCCGCCGGCGAACGCTGCCTGGCGCGCGGCGTCAGCCAGTACTCGGCCGCCGACGTGCGCCGCATCGCCCGCCGCCACTCGCGCGACATCGAATCGATCCTGGGGTACAACTATGGGGAGAATGTGATTCATCGGGACGATCTGGTGGTGGTGCGTGATGTGTGAGTCGGGACCGGGGACCGGGGACCAGGGACCCGGGGAAAGCGTATAGCGGCGCGGGCACCCCATCGCACGACATTTCCCTCAAGATCGCGAACGACGTCAAACGGGTTTTTCTACGCAGGCACGGCTCCTCTGCAGCGCGCTGCTTTTCCGGGTCCCTGGTCCCCGGTCCCCGGTCCCGACCAACACTGGAGCACCCAATGAGCCCCATCCGATCCCAAGCCCTGCAATGCCGCGACGCCGCGCAGGCGTTGGCGCAGTTGTCGTCCGCGGCCAAGCAGGCCTTGCTGGAGGCGATGGCGGCGGCGCTGGAGGCGGATGCGGAGACGATCCTCGCCGCCAATGCACGCGATCTGGAGGCGGCGCGGGCCAGGGACGTCGGCAGCGCGATGCTTGACCGGCTGGCGCTGGACGGCACGCGCCTGGCCGGTGTCGCCGCGGCGCTGCGCGAGGTCGCGGCGCTGCCCGATCCGGTCGGCCAGGTCACCCGCGACGACGTGCGCCCGAACGGCATCCGCGTGCAGAAGGTGCGGGTGCCGCTGGGCGTGATTGCGATGATCTACGAGGCGCGCCCGAACGTCACCGCCGATGCCGCGGCGCTGTGCATCAAGGCCGGCAACGGCGTGATCCTGCGCGGCGGCTCGGAGGCGATCCATTCCAACACCGCGATCGCCGCCGCGCTGCGGCGCGCGCTGCGCGAGGCCGGGATCGGCGAGGACGCGCTGACCTTGGTGGAAGATCTGCGCCGCGAGACCATGTTGGAACTGCTGCAGCTCAACGACATCGTCGACCTGGCGATCCCGCGCGGCGGCGAGGGGCTGATCCGCTTCGTCGCCGAGCACGCGCGGGTGCCGGTGATCAAGCACTACAAGGGCGTATGCCACCTGTTCGTGGACGCCTCGGCGGACCTGGAGCTGGCGGTGAAGCTGCTGGTGGACGGCAAGACCACGCGCCCGGCCGCCTGCAATTCGCTGGAGACGCTGCTGGTGCACGCCGACGTCGCTGAGCGCTTCCTGCCGCTGGCGGCGCAGGCGCTGCAGCAGCGCGGCGTGGCCCTGCGCGGCGACGACGCCAGCCGCGACCTGCTGCCGGACATCGACGCGGCCAGCGATGCCGACTACGCCGCCGAATTCCTCGACCTGATCCTGGCGATCCGCGTGGTGCCTGACCTGGACGCGGCGATCGCGCACATCCGCCACTACGGCTCGGACCACACCGAGGTCATCGCCACCGCCGACGCGGCCAATGCCGAGGCGTTCGTGCAGGCGCTGCGCGCGGCGGTGGTGATGGTCAACGCCTCCTCGCGCTTCTCCGACGGCGGCGAACTGGGCCTGGGCGCGGAGATCGGCATCTCCACCACGCGCCTGCACGCCTACGGCCCGATGGGCCTGGAAGCGCTGACCGTGGAGCGCTTCGTGGTGCGCGGCGCGGGGCAGGTGCGGCACTGATCGCTGCAGCCTCCTGCCTGCGCTGCGGGAAGGGCGCGGCAGGCGGCGCGCCTAGGATCCGGTCGGCAGCGGATCGTGGTTGATGCTGGAGACCACGCGGTTGCGTCCGGCGGCCTTGGCCCGGTAGAGCATGCGGTCGGCTTCCGCTACCAACACATCGATCCGCGGCACGCCGCCGACCGAGGTCGCCACGCCGATGCTGATGGTGGCGTCGATGCGGCGTCCTTCCACTTCCCTGGCGTCGGCCATGAACATGAGGCGCAGCCGCTCGGCCATCGCATTGGCCTGCGCCAGATCGGTATCCGGCAGCACGCAGACGAACTCTTCGCCGCCGAAGCGGAAGATCCAGTCGCCCTTGCGCAGGCTGCGCCGCGCGATCTGCGCGGCCAGCACGATGACCGCGTCGCCGAGCCTGTGGCCATGGCGGTCGTTGATGCGCTTGAAATGGTCGATGTCGAAGAACAGCACCGAGCGGCGGCGCGCGCCGCGATCGCGCCATTGCTCCGCGCGCTGCTCGAAGAAGCGGCGGTTGTACAGGCCGGTCATCGGATCGCGTACCGAGTCGTCGTAGTAGCGCAGCGCCTCGCGCTCCTTGTGCATGGCCACCAGCAGTGCGCTGGCCAGCAGCACGTGCAGCAGGATCCTCACGTTGTAGAAGACCACCGCCCAGGTCTGCGCCGGCGCCGCGCCCAACGGCTGCGGCAGCCAGTGCGCGAAGGCCACCGCCAGCGCCGCCAACCCTGCGGCCACCCCGAACACGATGGCCAGCAGCCTGGCCGACGGAAGGCCGCCGTTGCGCCGGCGCCACAGTTCCCTCGCCGGCAGCGCGCTGTAGAGGCAGACCAGCCCGACGCGCAGGCCCGCGTTGGCCATGGCCCAGCCGTGGCGGTCGAACACGGCGATCGCCAAGCCCAGCCACAGCAGCGCCGGCAGCAGCAGCCAGCCCCATTTCGGCGGACGGTCGTAGAACGCGCGGATCGCCTGCCAGCCGAACGCATAGGCGAGGGTGATGCAGAACGCGCCCAGTTGCAGGCCGAGCCTGCCGGGAAACGCCTGCGGCTGGATCAGGAACGCGCAACCGCAGGCGCCGGCGAAGAACGGCATCGCCAACCACAGGCGCTTGCCCGCCTGCGGGCGGGCGACCAGCACCAGCAACGACAGGCACAGCAGCACCACGGTGGTGTAGCCGAGCAGCGTGGGAACATCGACCATGGCGGCAACAAGGGCCTTGCTGGCGCGTGGCAGCCAGGCGGGCCCTCTCGGAAAACGCCCATTATCCCCCCATTGCTCCGGCACGGGCGGGGTGCGTTGCCTGCCGCCGTTTTCCGCGTCGGCGGCCGTCGCCGCTTCAGGTTCACCACGAAGTCGCCACGTGCGTCGAGGCCGGAGCGACACTTCCGCCCGGGCCGCGGTTGCGCCTACAGTCGCGATCTCACTGCCCGGAGGTTCCATGCGCCCCATCGCCGCCCGCTTGCTCGTCACCGTCATTGCCGCCGCGCTGGCGACCGCCGCCCAGGCGCAGACCGCGCCGATGACCCCCGACATCACCGGCAAGGCCTTCGTCGCGCCGACCGAGGCCAACGACTACGTCAAGCGCGAGGTGATGATCCCGATGCGCGATGGGGTCAAGCTGCACACGGTGATCGTGCTGCCCAAGGGCGCGCATGGCGCGCCGATCCTGCTGACGCGCACGCCCTACGATGCCAGCGGCCGCGCCAGCCGGATGGCCTCGCCGCACATGCGCGACCTGTTGCCGCAGGGCGACGAAGTGTTCGTCGATGGCGGCTACATCCGCGTGTTCCAGGACATCCGCGGCAAGTACGGCTCGCAGGGCGACTACGTGATGACCCGGCCGCTGCGCGGCCCGCTCAACGGCAGCAAGGTCGACCACGCCACCGACGCCTGGGACACCATCGACTGGCTGGTCAAGAACGTGCGCGAATCCAACGGCAAGGTCGGTATGATCGGCTCGTCCTACGAAGGCTTCACCGTGGTGATGGCGCTGACCGATCCGCATCCGGCGCTGAAGGTGGCCGCCCCGGAAAGCCCGATGATCGACGGCTGGATGGGCGACGACTGGCTCAACTACGGCGCGTTCCGCCAGGTCAACTTCGACTACTTCACCGGGCAGCTCACCCAGCGCGGCAAGGGCAGCGGTATTCCGCGCCAGGGCCACGACGACTACAGCAACTTCCTGCGCGCCGGCTCGGCCGGCGACTACGCCAAGGCCGCCGGCCTGGAACAGCTGCCGTGGTGGCGCAAGCTCACCGAACATCCGGCCTACGACGCGTTCTGGCAGGGCCAGGCGCTGGACAAGGTGATGGCGGGCACGCCGCTCAAGGTGCCCACGCTGTGGCTGCAGGGCCTGTGGGACCAGGAGGACATGTGGGGCGCGATCCACAGCTACCAGGCGATGGAGCCGCGCGACGCCGGCAACGACAAGAACTACCTGGTGATGGGGCCGTGGCGGCACAGCCAGGTCAACTACGACGGCGCGTCGCTGGGCGCGCTGAAGTTCGATGGCGACACCGCGCTGCAGTTCCGCCGCGACGTGCTCAAGCCGTTCTTCGACCAGTACCTGGTCGACGGCGCGCCCAAGGCCGATACGCCGCCGGTGTTCATCTACAACACCGGCGAAAACCACTGGGATCGCCTGCAGGCCTGGCCGCGCAGCTGCGCGCAGGGCTGCGCGGCGCGCAGCAAGCCGCTGTACCTGGGCGCCGGCGGCACGCTGTCGTTCGACGCGCCGGCGGCCGGGCAGGGCGACTACGAGGAGTACGTGTCCGACCCGGCCAAGCCGGTGCCGTTCGTGCCGCGCCCGGTCGACTTCGGCGATCGCGACGTGTGGACCAGCTGGCTGGTGCACGACCAGCGCTTCGTCGACGGCCGCCCGGACGTGCTGAGCTTCGTCAGCGAACCGCTGGACGCGCCGCTGAGCATCGCCGGCGTGCCCGAAGTGAACCTGCAGGCCTCCACCAGCGGCAGCGACAGCGACTGGGTGGTGAAGCTGATCGACGTGTATCCCGACGAGATGGCGTCCGATCCGAAGATGGGCGGCTACGAACTGGCGGTGTCGATGGCGATCTTCCGCGGCCGCTATCGCGAGAGTTTCGAAACGCCCAAGCCGATCGCGCCGAACCAGCCGCTGGCCTACCGCTTCGGCCTGCCCACCGCCAACCACACCTTCCAGCGCGGCCACCGGGTGATGGTGCAGGTGCAGTCCAGCCTGTTCCCGCTGTACGACCGCAACCCGCAGACCTACGTGCCCAACATCTACTTCGCCAAGCCGGGCGACTACCAGAAGGCGACGCAGCGCATCTGGCATACGCCGCAGCAGGCCAGCTACATCAGTCTGCCGGTGCGCTGAGCGCGGTCCTCGGCGCGCGCCAGTGCGTGCCGGGGACGTATGCGTGCGGCGCCTTCGCCGGCGCGGCAGCAGCGCATGGATGCGTCTTGCGACGGCGCGCGACCTGCGGGTGCTACGGCCATCGTGTGGCACGCGATCCGTCAGTGGGCGGCTCGCAGGCTGGCTGCAAGATCGACCGACAGGAGTGGGGCGTTCGCGCGGCGGCGCGGATGCGTTATGCCGGCTCCGGAGTGGCGCAGGCGTTGCATCGGCTGCCGTGGCCGGTTGCCAGCCGTGGCGCGCGGGGCGCAACCTCGCCGGCTCCGTGCCGCAGACACAAAAAAACCCGGAAAACGTTGGTTTTCCAGGCTTCTTGTGACCTTGAAACTGGTCGGGGAGACAGGATTCGAACCTGCGACCTCTACGTCCCGAACGTAGCGCTCTACCAGACTGAGCTACACCCCGAAGGAGCCGCACATGATACGGGGGTCGCCCGCATTCGGCAAGATCCTTTGCGAAAAAATTTCAGTCCGCGGCGTCCGTGGTGGCGGCCTCGCGGGCCTCGAACCACATGCCGTTGAGGATGGCGGCGGTGGAGGCCAGGCCGACACCGAGAATCCAGGCGAAATACCACATGGTGCAATCTCCTATGCGATCGGGTTGAACGCGCTCAGTACGCGTTGGGGTTTTCGTCCATCGAGGCGGCGCTGACCTTGCCCTTCAGCACCCGGTACACCCAGGTGGTGTAGCCGATGATGATCGGCAGGAACACGACCGTGGCCAGCAGCATGATCCACAGGGTCAGGCGGCTGCTGGAGGCGTCCCACACGGTCAGGCTGGAGCCGGGCTGGCTGGAGGAGGGCAGCAGGAACGGGAAGATCGCAAAGCCCACGGTCAGGATGATGCCGGCGATGGCCGTGCCCGAAGCGATGAACGCCAGCCCGCCGCGGCGCTTGTGCAGCAACAGTGCGCTGAGCAGCAGGCCGAGCAGGCCGGCGACCGGCGCCAGCGCGGTCAGCGGCATCGTCTGGTAGTTGTGCATCCAGCCGCCGACCTCGCCCAGCACCGCGGTCTTCAGCAGCGGGTTGGTGGCGCCGTCGGTGACCACTTGCGAGGTCACCGCATAGCCGGGCAGACCCATCGCCACCCACACGCCGGCGGCGGCGAACAGCGCGCAGGCCACCAGCGCGGCCACGCTGCCGTAGCGGGCGGCGCGCTCGGCCACCGGGCCGTCGGTCTTCAGCACCAGCATCGCCGCGCCGTGCGCCACCAGCATGCTCACGCTGAGCAGGCCGGCGAGCAGCGCGAACGGCATCAGCAGGCCGAAGAAGCCGCCGGTGTAGAACACCCGCAGCGTGTCGTCGAAGTGGAACGGCACGCCGAGCAGCACGTTGCCCACCGCCACGCCCATGATCAGCGCCGGGATGAAGCCGCCGATGAACAGCGCCCAGTCCCAGCCGTTGCGCCAGCGCTGGCTGGGCAGCTTGCCGCGGAACTTGAACCCGACCGGGCGCAGGATCAGCGCGAACAGGATCACGAACATGGCCAGGTAGAAGCCGGAGAAGCTGACCGCGTACAACGGCGGCCAGGCGGCGAAGATCGCGCCGCCGCCGAGTACCAGCCAGACCTGGTTGCCTTCCCAGACCGGGCCGATGGTGTTGACCACCAGCCGCCGTTCGGCGTCGTTTTTGGCCACGAACGGCAGCAGCGCGCCGACGCCCAGGTCGAAGCCGTCCATCACCGCGAAACCGATCAGCAGGATGCCGAGCAGCAGCCACCAGATCAGGCGCAGCGTGGTGTAGTCCAATGCAATGAAGTCCATCGTCATTCTCCTGCCGGGATCAGAGTTGACCGGCGGCCGCGGTGGCGGCAAGGGGCGCGGCGGGGCGCGGGGTCGGCTGCAGCAGCGCCGGCAGGTCGTCGGGACCCTTGCGGATCGCCTTGAGCATCAGTTTGATCTCGATGACCAGCAGCACGGTGTAGATCGCCACGAACCCGGCCAGGGTGATCAGGATGTCGTGCAGGGCCAGGCCGGAGGCGGCGTAGAAGGTCGGCAGCACGCCTTCCACCGCCCACGGCTGGCGGCCGTATTCGGCGACGAACCAGCCGCATTCGATCGCGATCCATGGCGCCGGCAGGGTCCACACCGCCAGCTTCAGGAACCAGCGCTTTTCCTCGAAGTTGTGCTTGCACGAGAACCACATCGCGGCGATGAAGAACGCGATCAGGTAGAAGCCCAGGCCGGCCATGACCCGGAACGTCCAGAACAGCGGCAGCACGCGCGGCACGGTATCCAGCGCCGCCTTGGAGATCTCCTCGGGAGTGGCGTTGAGGATGTCGTCGCGGTAGCGCTTGAGCAGCAGGCCGTGGCCCAGGTCCTGCCAGTGGCGGTCGAACACCTCGCGCGCCTGCGCGTCGTTGCGGTCGGCCTTGAGCCGTTCCAGCGCGCCGTAGGCGATCTGGCCGCCGCGGATGCGGTGCTCGGCGCGGCCGACCAGTTCCAGGATGCCGGGAATCGGCGTGTTCAACGAGCGCGTGGCGACCAGGCCCATCAGGTACGGCACCTTGATCGCGTAGTCGTTCTTGCCGGTGGTCTGGTTGGGGATGCCGAAGGCGGTGAAGTCGGCCGGGGCCTGCTCGGTCTCCCACATCGCTTCGATCGCGGCCAGCTTCATCTTCTGGTGTTCGTTGGCGGCATAACCGCTCTCGTCGCCGAGCACCACCACCGACAGCGAGGACGCCAGGCCGAACGCGGCGGCGACCGCGAACGAGCGCCGCGCCATGTCGCGGTGCTTGCCGCGCAGCAGGTACAGCGCGCTGATCGACATCACGAACACCGCGCCGGTCACGTAGCCGGCGCTGACCGTGTGCACGAACTTGGCTTGCGCCACCGGGTTGAACAGCACCGCCATGAAGTCGACCACCTCCATGCGCATCGTGTCCGGGTTGAACACCGCGCCGGTCGGGTTCTGCATCCAGCCGTTGGCGATCAGGATCCACACCGCCGACAGGTTGGTGCCCAGCGCCACCAGCCAGGTCACCATCAGGTGCTTGACCGGCGAGAGCTTGTTCCAGCCGAAGAAGAACAGGCCGATGAAGCTGGCCTCCAGGAAGAACGCCATCAGCCCCTCGATCGCCAGTGGCGCGCCGAAGATGTCGCCGACGTAGTGGCTGTAGTAGGACCAGTTCATGCCGAACTGGAACTCCATCACGATGCCGGTGGCCACGCCCATCGCGAAGTTGATGCCGAACAGCACGCCCCAGAACAGGGTCATGCGCCGCCACACCTCCTTGCGGGTCATGACGTACACGCTCTCCATGATCGCGATCATGAAGGACAGGCCGAGAGTGAGCGGGACGAACAGGAAGTGGTACATCGCGGTCATGGCGAACTGCAGCCGCGACAGCTCTACGACAGTGGTGTCGATCATGGCTGTGCTACCTCGTGGAGAATGTGCATCTGGGTGGCCGGGTGGCGGTAGGTTGGGGGCGATGTTCCGCTTCCGTCGCGGATCCGGCCTTGATCCAGATCAATGCCGGTGCCGGCCGGGATCGGCATCGTGGCGGCATGCGGCGGTCCCGACCGGGATGCCGCCTTACAATGGCGGCCCGTTCGCCGCGCCGAGCCCGTTTTGACCGATCCCGCCGAGCCGTCCGCCGCACTGTCTGCCGAGTCGCCGCACCTGCGGCAGCAGCGCGTGCGCTGGCTGGCGTCGCTGGCCGCGGCGGCGCGTGGGCCGCAACGGATGGCCGCCGCGGCGATCAGCCTGTCCGGGGCGCTTTTGATCGTGCAGGCCGGCGCCATCGCCTGGCTGCTGCAGGCCTTGCTGGTGGAGCGTCGCGAGCTGCAGCAGGCGCTGCCCGCTTTCGCCGTGCTGGCGCTGGTATTGGTTGTACGCGCGTTGCTCGGCGCCTGCGCGCAGCGCGCCGCTGGCGACGTCGCCGACGCGGCCAAGTTCGAGTTGCGTCGGCGCGTGTACCGGCGCCTGCTGCAGCGCGGCCCGCTGTGGCTGCGCGGCCAGCGCAACGGCGAGCTGGGCGAACTGCTGCTGGCGCACGGCGACGCGCTGGACGGCTACTACGCCGGCTACCAGCCGGCGCGGCTGGAAGTGAGCGTGGTGCCGCTGCTGATCCTGCTCGCGGTCGGCTGGAGCGATTGGGTGGTGGGCCTGCTGCTGCTGTTCACCGCGCCACTGGTGCCGATCTTCATGATGCTGGTCGGCTGGGGCGCCGAGGCCGCCGGGCGCCGCCAGCTGCGCGAGCTGGCACGGATGGGCGGGCATTTCGCCGACCGGCTCAAGGGCCTGGGCCTGCTGCGCCTGTACGGCCGCGGCGAGGACGAGCTGCGCGGCATCGCCGCCGCCGCCGAGGGCGTGCGCGAACGCACGTTGAAGGTGCTGCGCATCGCGTTCCTGTCCTCGACCGTGCTCGAGTTCTTCGCCTCGGTCAGCGTGGCGATGGTGGCGATGTACCTGGGCCTGAGCTACCTGGGCATGATCGCGCTGCACGCGGCGGTGCCGACGCTGGGCGTGGGCGTGTTCTGCCTGCTGCTGGCGCCGGAGTTCTACGCGCCGCTGCGGCGCCTGGCCGCGCACTACCACGACCGCGCCAACGCGCTGGCGGCCGCGGCCGAGGTGGAGCGCCTGCTCGGCGACCTGCCGGATGCGACGGCATCGCCGGCGCCGTCCGTGTCGTCGGCGGCCGTTGCTGCGCCAGCGCTCTCGTCGCCGGTGCCGCCGGTGTCGGCGCTACCTGCTCCGGCGATGCCGGCAGCGCCTGATGAGTTTGCAGTGTCGCCGCCTATAGCACCCGCGGTGCTTGCGGCATCTGCAACATCTGCAGTGCCTCCAACGCCTCCAACGCCTCCAACGCCTGCGGTGCATGCAACGCTCGCAGTGCCTGAAACGCCTTCGGCACCTGCAGTGCCCATGGCGCTGGCGCCGCCGGCAGCGCCAGCGCAGCCGCTGCTGCATGTCGAGGATCTGACGCTGCGGCCGCAGGGCGCGCGCTGCGATGCGCTGCGCGATCTGTCCTTCAGCCTGCAGCCTGGCCAGCGTCTGGCCCTGGTCGGGCCCAGCGGCAGCGGCAAGAGCACGCTGCTCGAAGCGCTGGCCGGCTGGCTGCCGCCGCGCGCCGGCCGCCTGCAGCTGCGTCCTGGGTTGCGCGTCGGTTATGCCGGGCAGCGCCCGTACCTGTTCCACGGCAGCATCGCCGACAACCTGCGCCTGGCCGATCCGCAGGCCAGTGCCGCGCAATTGCAGGCCGCGGCCGAGGCGGCGCAGGTCATGCGTTTCGCCGCGCGCCTGCCGCTGGGCCTGGACACGGTGATCGGCGAACGCGGCTTCGGCCTGTCCGGTGGCGAGGCGCGGCGCATCGGTCTGGCGCGGTTGCTGCTGCGCGATCCGGACCTGCTGCTGCTGGACGAACCCACCGCCTTCCTCGATCCGCAGACCGAGGCCGAACTGCTGCGCACGCTGGCCGCCTTCAGCCACGGCCGCAGCGTGATCGTCGCTACCCACAGCGAGGCGGCGATGCGCTGGGCCGACAGCGTGCTGCGGCTGCCGGCGCGCGCCGCGGCCGACGCCGCGATCGGAGCGGCGCCATGAGCGGTCCCGCGCGCGACGACCTGCGCGGCGTGTTCGGCCGCCACTACGGCCGCCTGCTGCTGACCGCGCTGCTGTTGCTGTGCACGATGCTGGCCGGGGTCGGCCTGCTCGGCCTGTCCGGCGGCTTCCTGACCGCCGCGGCGCTGGCCGGCGTGGCCGGCATGGGCAGCGGCTTCAACTTCTTCTCGCCCTCGGCCGGCATCCGCGCGCTGACCTTCGCGCGCATCGCTTCGCGCTACGGCGAAAAGCTGGTCGGCCACGACGCCACCTTGCGCATCGCCCGCGACCTGCGCGTGTGGTTCTTCCGTCGCGCGCTGCCGCTGGCCCCGGCCAGGCTCGGCGCCAGCCGCACCGGCGAACTGCTGGCGCGCTTGATGTCCGACATCGGCGAGGTCGATGGCCTGGTGGTGCGCGCACTGGGACCGCTGGCGGCCCTGCTCGGCGTCGGCGCGGTCGGCGTGGCCGCGGCGGCCGCGATCTATTGGCCGGCGGCGCTGGTGTTGGCGCTGCTGGCAGTGGCGATCGGCGCCGGCGTGCCATGGGTGGTCGCGCGCGGCGGGCGCATACGCGAGCAGCGCCGCGCGCAGCGGCGCGAGACCCTGCGCACGCTGGCCTACGAAGGCCTGGAAGGCGCCGCCGACCTGGCCGCGCTGGACGCCCAGGCCGACTGGATCGCGCGCGTGGACGCC
The DNA here is from genome assembly GCF_035026585.1 of Xanthomonas sp. WHRI 7945. Lineage (NCBI taxonomy): Bacteria > Pseudomonadati > Pseudomonadota > Gammaproteobacteria > Lysobacterales > Lysobacteraceae > Xanthomonas > Xanthomonas sp. WHRI 7945. The sequence continues at coordinate 46,894 of NZ_JAYIQP010000014.1, read as the reverse complement.
AGCGCGCACGACCTGCGCGCGCAGGATCGCCAGCAGCGGCAGCGCCTGATCGGCGGCAATGCGCTGCATGCGCTGTGCGCTGCGCTCGGCTTGCTGGCGATGCTGTGGCTGGCGCTGGGCGCGGCACGCGCCGACCGGATCGGCGCCGAACAGGCGGCCGGCCTGCTGTTCCTGACCGTGGCCCTGCTCGAGGTCTGGGCCGGTGCCGGCTTGGCCTGGCAGGCGCTGCAATCCGGGCGCGTGGCCGCGCAACGGCTGCAGGCGATCGCCGGGCAGCGCCCGCCGGTGGCCGACAGTGCGCAGCCGCAGCCGGTGCCCGCGGCCGGCGAGGTGCGGTTCGACGCGGTCGGCTTCGCCTGGCCCGGCGAGACCCGGCGCGTGCTCGACGGCATCGACCTGCGCATCGCGCCGGGCGAGCGCATCGCCATCAGCGGCGACAGCGGCAGCGGCAAGACCACCTTATCGGCGCTGCTGCTGCGGCTATGGGATCCGCAGCAGGGCAGCATCCGTTTCGCCGGCGTCGACCTGCGCGACCTTGCGCAGGCGCAATGGCACCAGCGCATCGCCTGGCTGCCGCAGGGCGCCCCGGTGTTCGCCGGCAGCGTGCGCGACAACCTGCGCCTGGGTGCGGCCGACGCCGACGACGCCACACTGCAACGCGCGCTCGCCGACGTACGCCTGGACGCATGGCTGCTCGAAGTCGGCGGCCTGGACGCCTGGCTGGGCGAGAACGGCGCGACCATGTCCGCCGGCCAGGCCCGGCGCCTGGCCCTGGCCCGCGCGCTGCTGCGCAACGCGCCGCTGCTGGTGCTGGACGAACCCACCGAAGGCCTCGATGTGGACACCGCGCAGGCCTTGCTACGCGACCTGACCCAGGCGCTGGGCCAACGCAGCCTGCTGCTGATCAGCCACGACGCGCTGCCCGAAGGCGTGGTGCATACGCGCTATCGCATGCAGCAGGGGCGATTGCAGGCCGAGCCGTAGCGCCCGGAATCGGCCGCGATGATCAGATCGGCGCATGGGCTGAGGGTGGATGCAGTCGGGACTGAAGTCTCTCCTGCAAGGGCAGCAGCATGCCGTTGCCTCGTCGCGCGAGCGGTGCCGCGTAGCCTGGCGCCATCAACCATGACGAGAAACCGCGAGCCATCCGTCAGCGAGCACATCTCGGGGCCGAACTACATGTCGGGGCTGAAGCCCCTCCTACAGAAAGCAGCAGATTCCTGCGATCGCAAGAAGCTCCATGTAGGAGCGGCTTCAGCCGCGACCAACGCAACAGGCAGCAGCGAACTTTCCGAGACAGGATGCAGTCGGGACTGAAGTCCCTCCCACAAGAGGCCTCGGGCCTCTACGTTGCCGGAAATCCTTGTGGGAGCGACTTCAGTCGCGACGAGCAGAGCGTTGAATCATCCGCCTGCCATTGCGGCCGGGGCACACATCCGCCCGCTACAGCGCGTCCAGAAACCCCTTCACCGCCGGCCCGAAGCGCGCGAAATCCACCAGGAACGCATCGTGGCCCTGCGGCGAGTCCAGGCCCAGGAACTGCGCGTCGGCGCCGCCGGCGCGCAGGCCGTCGGCGATCTGCTGCTGTTGCTGCACCGGGAACAGGATGTCGGTGTTGGCGCCGATCGCCAGCGCGCGCTCGACGCGGATCGTCGCCAGTCCGGCGAGCACGTCGCCATCGGCGTATTCGGCCAGGTCGAACCAGTCCATCGAACGGCTCAGGTACAAGTAGCAGTTCGGATCGAAGCGGCGCACGAAGCGCCGCGCATGGCCTTCCAGATAGCTTTCGACCTGGAATTCCAGGCCGAACGGGTCGTCATGCGCCTGATCCGAGTCCAGCCGCACGCGGCCGAAGCGGCCGTCCCATTCCAGCGCCGAGCGGTAGGTGATGACGCCCAGCTTGCGCGCCATGCGCATGCCCGACTCGGGATAGGTGGCTTCGTCGTAGTCGCCGCCGTTCCAGTTCGGATCCAGACGGATCGCTTCGCGCTGCAGGGAGCGGATCGCGATCGAGAACGGCAACGCCTGCGCGCTGCCGGAGATGTTGATGTGGCTGCGCGCCAGCCGCGGATGCCGGCGCAACAGCGCCAGCGCGGTCATGCCGCCCATCGAGTTGCCGATCAGGCACGCCAGCCGTTCGATGCCCAGCGTGCGCACCACGTGCGCGGCGGCGTCGGCGACATCCTCGATCGACAGCTCCGGGAAGCGCAGGCGATACGGTTGCGCGTCGTCCGGATGCGGCGAGGACGGGCCGGTCGAGCCCTTGCAGCTGCCCAGCGAATTCACGCAGATCACGAACCAGTGCTGGGTGTCGATCGGCTTGCCGGCGCCGAGCATCGCCTCCCACCAGCCGGGGCTGGGATCGTCGGCATGCGCGGCGGCGTGCGCGTCCGGCGACAGCCCGGTGACGATCAGGATCGCGTTGCCGCGGTCCGGCGCCAGCGTGCCCCAGGTTTCGTAGGCGACGCGCGCATCGCGCAGCTGGCCGCCACGTTTCATCGGGAACGGCGAGGGCAGGGCGAGGAAGCGGCTGCCGGGAGGGATGAATTCGGTCATGCGCCGATTCTAGCCGTGCGGCGGCGGGCGCGGCGTTGCGAAGGAAGGTGCGGAACGACGGGAACACGGCCGATGCACCCCTGTAGGAGCGGCTTCAGCCGCGACATCGGCGCCGGAAGGATGTCGGCTACGGAAAATCTCTGTCGCGGCTGAAGCCGCTCCTACAGGAGCATCCGTCAGGCTCTCCGATCACTAACTCCACTGGCGCCGCCGCGGGGAGCGTTACCGTGACCGGCACAGATTTTAGGTCGCCTTCCTGGCGCATCGCGTTGCCGCTGGCCGAGAGCCGCGGCAGGATCTGCGTACGGTGTGGCGAAGGACGATGCGGCGGCGACGCGCAAGGTGACTGCTCCCTGTAGGAGCGGCTTCAGCCGCGACATTGGTGCCGAAAAGATGCCGCTGCGGAAACTTGCTGTCGCGGCTGAAGCCGCTCCTACAGGAGCATCCGTCAGCGCTTTCCGATCACCAGTTCCACCGGCGTCGCCGTCGGCAGTGTCACCGTGACCGGTGCCGATTCCAGGTCGCCTTCCTGGCGCATCGCGTTGCCGCTAGTCGAGAGCCGCGCCAGGACCTGCACCTGCTTCAGTTGCGAGAGCTTCTGCGTCGGCATCGGGCTGTCGGCGTCGCTCAGGGTCACGCGCAGCGGCAGCGCTTGCAGCGGATGCTTCTGCACCGCGACCGGCATCGGCGGGCCGCCGGGCACGCGCGCGATCACGAACACGCTGGCGTCGCCGCGCAGGCGCGCGCGTGCGACGAATTCCGGGTCCAGCGCTACCGCAACGCTGAGCGTGCCGGCAGCGGCGGCTGCAGATGAGGCTGCGGCATTCGGCGCGGACGTTGCGCTAGCCGTGGCCGTTGCCGCCGCGCCTGGCGCAGCGGCCGGCAGCGCCGGCAACCCGGCATCGGCGCGCGCCGCATCGATCTGCGGGCGCAGCGCGGCGGCGGTGGCCGCATCCACGCGTGGCAGCAGCGCTTCCCAGGTGGCGGCGGCCTCGGCGTTCCGGCCGCGCTGGCGCTGCGCGATGCCCAGGAACCACGCGGCGCGCTCGCTGTCCGGCGCCACCTGCAAGGCGTGCCGCAGCCAGGCGATGCCCTGGTCGTCGAACTGGCGCTGCGGATCGGCCAGCGCACGCGCTTCGGCCGCCGGCACCAGCCATTGCGCTTCGTCCGGCGCCAACTGCACCGCGCGCGCGAACGCGGCGGCGGCCTCGGCGGGGCGGCCCAGCGACATCTGCGAGCGCGCCAGCAGCGCCCAGCCGTCGGCGCGATTGGGGTCCTTGGCCAGCGCCGCCTTTAGTTGCGCCACGCCGTCTTCCAAGGTGCGCGGCGCCTCGCGGTTCTGCGCCTGCAGCGCGCGCGGCGTGCCGACCAGCGCGTACAGCGCGGCCGACGCCACGCCCAGCGCCAGCACCGCCACGACCAGCAGCGCCATCCCGCCACGGCCGCGCCGCAACGGCCACAGCACCGCGGCGAAGACCAGCGCGGCCAGGACCGCCGCGGCGGCATGCATGCCCCAGCTCAGCATCGGCTCACCATTCCTGTTCGTCCTGCGCCGGCGGCGCCGCGTCGACCGGCGCGCGGCGGCGCACCACCCACACCAGCAGCAGCGCGCCCGCACCGAGCAGCGCCAGCGGTCCGAACCACAGCAGCCAGGTGCGCGACTCCACCTGCGGCCGGTACAGCACGAATTCGCCGTAGCGATCGACCAGGAAGCGCTTGATCTGCGCGTCCGATTGCCCCTGCTGCATCAATTGCAGCACTTCGCGGCGCAGGTCCAGCGCGATCTGCGCATGCGAGTCGGCCAGCGACTGGTTCTGGCACTGCACGCAACGCAGTTCGGCGGTCAGCGCATGGAAGCGCGCTTCCTCGGCCGCCGAGCGATAGGCCAGCGGCGTGGGGTCGGACGCCGGCTGCGCGCCTGCGTGCGCGGCGCAGGCCAGCAGTACCAGCAGCACGAGCCAGCGGCAGTTCACGGCGCAGCCCGGCCCTGCTTGGAAGTCGGCGCATCGCGTTCGGCCTTGAGCAGCGCCGGCAGCAGTTCGTCCTGGACGATCTGGTCGGTCAGCGCGCCGGAATGCTTCCAGCGCACCACGCCGTGCGCGTCGACCAGGAACGTCTCCGGCGCGGCGGCCACGCCCCAGTCGATCGCGGTGCGCCCGTCCGGGTCGAACAGCACCACGAAGAACGGGTTGCCCAACTGCTCCAGCCAGTGCAGCGCGTCTTCGCGCGTGTCCTTCCAGTCGTAGCCGATCACCCGCACGCGCTTGGTCAGCGCGAAGCGGGTCAGCACCGGATGTTCCTCGCGGCACGCCGGGCACCAGCTGCCCCACACGTTGAGCACGTACGGCGCGCCGCGCAGCTCGGTGCTGCGCACGCGGATCGACGCATCGTGCAGCACCGGCAGCTCGAACGCCGGCGCCGGCTTGCCGATCAGCGCCGACGGCAGCGCGTCGCGATCGGCCATGCCAGAACGCTGTACCGCATAGAACATCAGCGCCAGCAGGCCGAGGAAGAACAGGGCGCCGAGCACGATGGCGGCAAGCGGCAGGCGGCGGCGGGGAGCAGGGGCGGACATCAGGATTTCTCCGGGGAACGACGGAAGCGCCGGTCGCCGGCGGTGACGAAGCCACCCAGCGCCATCAGCGCCGCGCCGAGCCAGATCCAGCGAACGAACGGTTTGACATGCAGGCGCATCGCCCAGGCGTTGCCGCCCAGCGGTTCGCCCAGGGCGATATAGACATCGCCGAACAGGCCTGGGTGGATGCCGGCCTCGCTCAGGCTCTGGCCACCGCTGGCGTACACACGCTTCTCCGGATGCAGCAGCGCCAGCGGATGGTCGTCGCGCAGCACCTGCACGTGTGCGCGTTCGGACACGTAGTTGGGGCCGCGGATCTCGTCCAGGCTCTGGAACTCGAAGCGGTAGCGGCCCATCTGCAGGCTCTGCCCCGGCGCCAGCGCCACTTCGCGTTGCTGGTCCAGCGCTTCGACCAGCAGCGCGCCGGTCAGGAACACCGCGATGCCGGCGTGGGCCAGGGTCATGCCCAGCATCTCGGCGGTGAAGCGGCTGCCCTTGAGCTGGAACCGGCTCCACACGAAGCGCGCGGTGCCGAGCAGCACCCAGGCCGCGCCGGCGACGCCGGCGGCGGTCTTCCACGGGCCCTGCTGCGCCAGGAAGAAGCCGAGCACGCCGGCCAGCAGGGCAAGCCCGGCCCACGGCGCCAGCAGCGCCAGCGGCCGCGACGGCTGTTCGCGCTGCCAGCGGGTCAGCGGCCCGAACGGCAGCAGCACCACCAGCGGCGCCATCAGCACCACGAACAGGGTGCCGAAGTAGGGCGGGCCGACCGACAGCTTGCCCAGCCCCAGCGCGTCGGCCAGCAGCGGATACAGCGTGCCCAGCAGCACCATCGCGCAGGCGCAGGTCAGCAGCAGGTTGTTGGCCAGCAGCAGGGTCTCGCGCGAGGACGCGGCGAAGCGCTGGCGCTCGTCGCCGGCCGTGGCGCCGATGCGCCCGCCGCGCAGCGCGTACAGCAGCAGCGCGCCGCCGCAGACCAGGCTCAGGAACACCAGGATGAACAGCCCGCGGCTGGGATCGGCGGCGAACGAGTGCACGCTGGTCAGCACCCCCGAGCGCACCAGGAACGTGCCCAGCAGCGACAGCGAGAACGCGGCGATCGCCAGCAGCAGCGTCCAGGCGGTGAAGCTGCCGCGCTTTTCGGTCACCGCCTGCGAATGCAGCAGCGCCGCGCCGGCCAGCCACGGCATGAAGCTGGCGTTCTCCACCGGGTCCCAGAACCACCAGCCGCCCCAGCCCAGCTCGTAGTACGCCCACCAACTGCCCAGCGCGATGCCGATGGTCAGGAAGCCCCAGGCCACGTTGGTCCACGGCCGCGTCCAGCGCAGCCAGCGCGCGTCGACATGGCCGTCGAGCAGCGCGGCGATCGCGAACGCGAACGGCACCGCGAAGCCGACGTAGCCGGCGTACAGCAGCGGCGGGTGGATCACCAGGCCCGGGTCCTGCAGCAGCGGATTGAGGTCGCGGCCTTCCAGCGGCGCCGGCAGCAGCCGCGCGAACGGGTTGGAGGTGAACAGCAGGAACGCTAGGAAGCCCAGGCTGACCAGTGCCAGCGTGCCGATCACCCGCGCCATCACCGGCGTCGGCAGGCTGCGCGAGAACAGCGCCACCGCGCCGGTCCACAGCGCCAGGATCAGCGTCCACAGCAGCAGCGAGCCTTCGTGCGCGCCCCACACCGCCGAATAGCGGTACATCAGCGGCAGCAGCGAATTGGAGTTCTCGGCCACGTAGCGCACCGAAAAGTCCTGCACCAGGAATGCATGGGTCAGCACCGCGAAGGCGCCGGCGACCAGCGCCAGCTGCGCGAACGCGGCCGGCCGCGCCACCGCCATCCAGCGCGCGTCGCCGCGCTGCGCGCCGGCCAACGGCACCACCGCCTGCAGCAGCGCGGCGAGCAGGGCCAGGATCAGCAGGACTTGGCCGAGTTCAGGGAGCATGGTGTGGCCGGGACTCGGGACTCGGGACTCGGTGCCCGGAAAAGCCAACGCTCAGGCCGCGCGCGGTCTTGCTGTTACGAGTCCCGAGTCCCGAGTCCCGAGTCCCGCAAAACACTCCCGTCACTGCGCCGTCTCCGGCACATCGTGCTTGCGATGCGCACTGCCCATCTTGTCTTCCAGTTCCTTGGGCATGTAGGTCTCGTCGTGCTTGGCCAGCACGTCCTCGGCCACGAACACGCCGTCGCGCATGCGCCCGGTGGCCACCACCGCCTGGCCCTCGCGGAACAGGTCGGGCAGGATCCGGTCGTAGCTGACGGTCAGCTGCGCGTCGCCGTCGGTGACCCGGAACCGCGCCAGCAGCGAACCTGGCGCGCGCTGGAACGAGCCTTTCTCGACCATGCCGCCGAGACGGAAGCGCGCGTGCTCGCCGGTCTTGCCGGCCAGCACTTCGGCCGGGGTGTACAGGTAGGCGGTATTGCGCTGCAGGGCCATCGCCACCAGCGTGGTGGTCAGGCCGGCGGCCAGCACCAGCACCATCAGCAGCAGCAGGCGGCGCTTGCGCTGCGGGTTCATCGGCTCAGGTCCAGCGTGGCCGGGTCGGGCTTGGGTTGCTGCTTGCGCTGCGCGCGCAGCCGCACCGCGCGCAGGGCGCCGCGCAGCTGCAGCCGCGCCAGCACGAAGTCGGCCAGCAGCACGCCGACGAACACCGCATAGGCGCCGATCACGTAGGGCAGGTAGTTCATGCGCGCGCCTCCGCCAGTTTCGCCACCCAGTCCTTGCCGGACTCGCGGCGCAGGTTGTCGGCGCGCGCGCGCGCCAGCAGCGAGCCGGCGAACCAGAACTTGGTCGCCGCCACCATCAGCCACAGCGGCGGCAGCATGCTCGCATCCATGCTCGACTCGCCGAACAGGCGGATGGTCTGGCCCTGGTGCAGCGAATTCCACCACACCACCGAATAGCGGATCACCGGCAGCAGCACCACGCCGACGATGGCCAGCAGCCCGGCGGCGCGCGCGGCGTTGCGGCCGTCCTCGATCGCCAGGTACAGGCCCATCACCCCGATGTACAGGAACAGCAGGATCAGTTCGGTGGTCAGGCGCGGGTCCCAGTCCCACCAGGCGCCCCACATCGGCTTGCCCCAGATGCTGCCGGTCAGCAGGGTGATCACGGTGAAGGCGGCGCCGATCGGCGCGCACGCCATCGCCAGCACTTCGCACAGCTTGATCCGCCACACCGCCGCGATCGCCGCGTACAGCGCCATCAGCCCGAACACGAACAGGCTCATCCACGCGCTGGGCACGTGGATGTAGAGGATGCGGAAGGCGTCGCTCTGCAGGCGGTCGGCCGGCACCACGAACAGCGCCTGCCAGATGCCCAGCCCGCCCAGCAGCAGCGCGGCCAGGTAGCACCACGGCGTCCAGCGCGCGGCGAAGCGGTCGAAGGCGGGGGGCGAGCCGAGTTGGTGGAACCAGCGGACGACGGAGGACATGCGGTCGATTCTAGCGGGCGGAGGGCTTGCTACGGTGCGGCGACAACGGTGCGACGATAGCGCAGGACAAGGCGATGGTGCGGCCCGCGACGCGTTGGCGCTGCGCCACGTGCGCTCAGCTCAACGAGATGCGGATCGCCGCCGCCGCCGCCAGCGGCGCCAGCACCAGTCCCAGCACCAATCCGGCCGCCAGCAGCAGCAGGCCGCCGCTGGGATCCAGGCCCTGCGCGGCGGCCGCCACGCTGCCGGCGCCGAACACCAGCACCGGCACGTACAGCGGCAGCGCCAGCAGCGCGACCAGGATCCCGGCGCGCTTCATGCTCACCGTCAACGCCGCCACCACTGCGCCGATCAGGCTCAGCAGCGGCGTGCCCAGCGCCAACGATGCCAGCAGCACCGGCATTCGGTCATGCGGCAGGTGCAGCAATTCGCCGAGCAGCGGGGTCGCCACGATCAGCGGCAGCGCGGTGGTCAGCCAGTGCAGCAGCACCCGCACCAGCACCAGCCAGGCCAGCGGCACCGGCGCCAGCAGCCACTGTTCCAGCGAGCCGTCCTCGGCGTCGCCGCGGAACAGGCTGTCCAGCGCCAGCAGCCCGGCCAGCAGCGCCGCCAGCCACAGCGCGGCGCCGGCGACCTCGCCGAGCAGGCGCGGCTGGTTGCCCAGCGCCAGCGCGAACAGGGCCACGATCAGCAGCGCGAACAGCGCCGGCTGCAGCGCGTCGCCGCGGCGCCGCCACAGCAGGCGCAGGTCGCGCAGCAGCAGCGCGCGGGTGGCCTGCCACAACGAGGGCACCGGCGCGGCCAGGCTCATGCCGCCACCCCGCTCAGGCTCAGCATGCGCGTACGCACCGGCGGCGCGGCGTAGGCGCCATGGGTGGTGACCAGCGCCGCGCCGCCGCTGCGCAGGTGCGCGGCGATCATCCGGTTGACCAGGGTGATGCCGTCCAGGTCGAGGTTGGCGTAGGGCTCGTCGAGCAGCCACAGCGGCGCCGGCGACAGCCACACCCGGGCCAGCGCCAGACGCTTCTTCTGCCCGGCCGACAGCTGCCGCACCAGGGTGTCCTCGTAGCCGGCCAGGCCGACGATGGCCAGCGCGCTGCCCGGCATCTGCTTGGCGCGGCGGCCCTGCAGGCCGCACAGGTAGTGCAGGTTCTCCAGCGTGCTCAGGTCCGCCTTCAGCGCGCCCAGGTGGCCGAGGTAGGCCATGTAGCGCGCGCGGTCGCCGCGGCGCACGGGATGGCCGTCGATCTCGATGCTCCCGGCCTCGGCGCGCAGCAGCCCGACCAGCACGCGCAGCAGCGTGGTCTTGCCGGCGCCGTTGTCGCCCTGCACCAGCAGCGCTTCGCCGGCGTCCAGGTGGAAGTCCAGCGGGCCGAACACGGCGGCGTCGTCGCGGGCGAAGGTGAGCCCGTGCGCGGCCAGCAGCGGCGGCGGGGAATGCAACGGATCGGTCATTGGCGAAGGGCCGCAGCGGACGGCGCGGCGGCAGGCGGTGGGTGCGGGAGGCGCGCATTGTATCGGCATGCGGCCGCCCGCCGCGGGCGCCGCTGCACGGCGTGCGGCGCCTGTGGCGTGGCGCGGCGGCGCACGCCGTGCAGGGAACGCTGTTTTGCGTGGCGGCGGCGCATCGCCGGCAAGCGGCTTTGCGTACACTCGGCGCTTTCCCGCTCCCGTACCCGGACGCATGCACCCGCAGACCAAGCTGCCCAAGGTGGGCACCACCATCTTCACCGTGATGTCGCAACTGGCCGCCGAGCACGGCGCGGTCAACCTGGGCCAGGGCTTTCCCGACTTCGCCGCGCCGGCGCGGCTGATCGACACGCTCGCCCAGGCGATGCGCGACGGCCACAACCAGTACCCGCCGATGACCGGAGTGCCGGCGCTGCGCCAGGCGATCGCCGGCAAGGCACTGCGCTGCTACGGCGCGCAGGTCGACCCGGACACCGAGGTCACCGTGACCAGCGGCGCCACCGAGGCGCTGTTCAACGCGATCCACGCGGTGGTGCGGCCGGGCGAGGAAGTGATCGTGCTGGATCCGGCCTACGACAGCTACGAGCCGGCCATCGACCTGGCCGGCGCGCGCGCGGTGCACGTGCCGCTGGACCCGCAGACCTTCGCGGTGGACTGGGAGCGGGTCCGCGCGGCGATCACCCCGCGCACGCGGCTGCTGATCCTCAACAGCCCGCACAACCCGTCCGGCGCGATGCTCGGCGCCGACGACCTGCAGGCGGTCGCCGAGCTGCTGCGCGGCAGCGACATCTTCCTGATCTCCGACGAGGTCTACGAACACATCGTGTTCGACGGCCGCCGCCACGAATCGGTGCTGCGCTGGCCGGAACTGCGCGAGCGCGCCTTCGTTATCTCCAGCTTCGGCAAGACCTACCACTGCACCGGCTGGAAGATCGGCTACGCGATCGCGCCGCCGGCGCTCAGCGCCGAGTTCCGCAAGGTCCACCAGTACAACACCTTCACCAGCTTCGGCCCGGCCCAGTACGCCTTCGCCGCGATGATCCGCGACGAACCCGAGCACGACGAGCAGCTGGGCGCGTTCTACCAGGCCAAGCGCGACCGCTTCCGCGAACAGCTGCTGACCACCCGGCTGAAGCCGTTGCCGGTGCCGGGCGGCTATTTCCAGCTGGTCGACTATTCGGCGGTCAGCGACCTGCCCGACACCGAGTTCGTGAAGTGGCTGACCATCGAGAAGGGCGTGGCCGCGATCCCGCTGTCGCCGTTCTACCAGACCCCGCCGCCCGGCCAGCGCCTGGCGCGGCTGTGCTTCGCCAAGAACGAAGCGACGCTGGATGCGGCGATCGAGCGATTGCGGCGGCTCTGACGAGCCGCCGGGACCAGGGACCGGGGACCCGGGACCCGGAAGAGCAAAAGCCGCTCGCTCTTGATTTTCCGGGTCCCCGGTCCCTGGTCCCTGGTCCCGATCCTTCAAACCTCCGGACACTCTGCATGCACCCCATCGACCTCCGCATCTCCCTGGTCCAAGGCGACACCCGCTGGCACGATCCGGCCGGCAATCGCGCGCACTACGCCGAACTGCTGGCGCCGCTGGTCGGCACCACCGACCTGGTGATCCTGCCGGAGACCTTCACCAGCGGCTTCTCCAACGAGGCGCTGGACCAGGCCGAGGGCATGGACGGGCCGACCGTGGCCTGGATCCGCGAGCAGGCGGCGCGGCTGGGCGCGGCGGTGACCGGCAGCGTGCAGTTGCGCGTGCCCGGCGAGGATGGGGCGACCCAGGTCTTCAATCGCCTGCTGTGGGCCACGCCCGACGGCGCGCTGCAGCACTACGACAAGCGCCATCTGTTCCGCTACGCCAACGAGCACCAGCGCTATGCCGCCGGGCGCGAGCGGCTGTGCGTGGACTGGAAGGGCTGGCGGATCAATCCGCAGGTCTGCTACGACCTGCGCTTCCCGGTGTTCTGCCGCAACCGCTACGACGTCGAACGCCCGGGCCAGCTGGACTTCGACCTGCAACTCTTCGTCGCCAACTGGCCGTCGGCGCGCGCTTACCCGTGGCGCACGCTGCTGCGCGCGCGCGCGATCGAGAACCTGTGCTTCGTGGCCGCGGTCAACCGGGTGGGCGAGGACGGCAACGGCCTGCACTATGCCGGCGACAGCGCGGTGATCGATTTCCTCGGCCAGCCGCAGCTGGAGATCCGCGAGCGCGAACAGGTGGCCACCACCACGATCTCGGCGGCGGCGCTGGCCGCGCACCGCGAACGCTTCCCGGCGATGCTCGATGCCGACGCCTTCAGCCTGGGCGCGGCCAACGCCGATCGCTGAACGGCGCCGTGCCGGACCCGGTTTCCACCACGCCGCCTTGGACCGCGCGCTGCTAGGCTCGGCGTCGTTTTCACATCCACGGAGCGTGCCATGAACAAGCTGTTGACCACCGCCGCGCTGCTCGCCGGCATCGCCTTCATGCCGCAGGCGCATGCCGCCGGCAACATCGATTGCCAGCTGCGCTTCAACCTGTCCGGCTGGTCGGTGTTCTACAAGACCGCGTCCGGCACCGGCACCATCACCTGCGACAACGGCTCCAAGATCCCGGTCAAGATCAGCGCCAAGGGCGGCGGGCTGAGCGTGGGCAAGTCGAAGATCGTCGACGGTCGCGGCCGCTTCACCGGCGCCTACACCCTCAACGACCTGTTCGGCACCTACGCAACCGCCGAGGCGCACGCCGGCGCGGCCAAGTCCTCCGACGCGCAGGTGATGACCAAGGGCGATATCTCGCTGGCCCTTGCCGGCACCGGCAAGGGTTGGGACCTGGGCGTGGCGGTCGGCGGCTTCACCATCGAGCGTCGCTGAGCCGCGCGGCGCCGTCTGCGATCGCAGCGGCGCCAGGGCGCAGCGGCTAGCTTAAAAAGCCCCGCTGCGCCGGCAGTTGCGCTTACTGCTGGGCGAAAACCCAGGCCAGCTGGCCGCGGACCGGTTCCTTGGCGGCCAGCGCCTGCCTGTACAGCGTGCGCGCTGCCCAGCAGGCGTCTTCGTCGCTGGCCTGCGCCATCTGCGGCAACACCTTCACCAGGCGCTGCTGCTCATCGGAGGGCAGGCCGCCGATCAGGCTGCTCATCGCCGCTTCCACGTCGGCCGGGGCCACTGTCTGCGGCGGCGTATTGCTCAGCTGCGCATCGGTGGCCTTGAGCGACACCTCGAACCAGCGATCGATCTGCGCCGGCGGCAGCGTCTCCAGGCCCTGCAGCATCGCCGCGCTCATCGCCTGCGCATCGTTGGGATTGCCGCCGCGCGCCAGCAGCGCGCACTTGGGTACGTCCACCTTCTCGCTGACCGCGGCCAGGATCTCCAGGCGCTGTTCGAGCGTGGCGTGGTCCAGCCGCGCGATGCCTTTCTGCGCCAGTTCGAAGCCGGCACGCTGCGCCTGCGTCTTGTCGCCCTGCTTGAGCAGCGCCACGTAGCGTGGGTCGTTGACCAGCTTGCGCAGCATGCGGTCGAACGGCTCGTGCAGCGGCGAGCTCTTGGGGTAGGGATTCTGCGCCGCGGCGACTTCTTCCTGCACTTTCTTGCAGGCGCCCAGGCTCAGCACGGCGGCGATCAACAACGGCAGCAGTATCTTCCGTGACATGGAGATATCCCGATAGGTGAGTGCGCCGCCGAGGAGCGGCAGCGAGGCCGGCTAGGATATCGGCTTCGCGCCGCGCGCGCATGGGCGCGCACCTGCCGATCTGCCAAGGGGCGACCGGGCCAGAGACCGTCCTCATCGACGGATGCCGCCACCGGGCTGCCGACGCGCCTATGCCGCAGGCTGGGGGACGGTTTCGCCGCGCGTGGCTCACGAGTTCCTCAATGCCTGGACCATGCGGTTCGCGGCCGGGAGCGGCGCGCAACCTGTTCACGGGCAACGGCCTGTACACGAGCACTTGCCCGAGCCGCAGTGGGTATCGCGAACTCGATGGGGGGTTCGCCGCGCGTATCCCGCGAGGCGCACGTGTCCTTGCCACGTGGTTCGCAGCCGGGCGCGGCACGCGCGCTGCTCGCGTGCGGCGGCCTGCACGCGGTCGCTAGCCCGAGCCGCGATGGGCACCGCGATCGGCGTGGCGCATGGTCCGCGTCCGGCCGGTCGTATTGCTCGGGATCAGGCCATCCGTTGCGATCAACCGTATCCGCGCCCAGCAAAAAGGGCGCCGCTTGCGCAGGCGCCCTTGATCTTGGCCGACGTGCCGGCGCGGACGCCGGTGCTGTCGCTCAGCCGCCGCCGCGCGGACCGCGGTTGCCGCCGCCGGGGCGGCCGCCGCCACCCGGACGCCCGCCGCCGGGGCGGTTGCCGCCCGGACGACCGCCGGGGCCGCCCGGGCCGCGCTTCTGCCCGTCGGCGCGCGGGCCGGCCGGTCGCGCCGAGCGCGGGGCGGCGCCGTAGGGGCTGAAACCGGGGTTGGCATGGTCGGACGGGAAGCTAGGTGCATTGCCCGGGTGCCCGTACGGGTGCGCCTTGCGCTGGCCTTGTCCCTGGCCCTGGCCACCGCGGCCCGGGCCTGCGCCCTGGCCGGCACCGGCGCCGGCGGGGCGCGGCTTGCCATAGGGCCGGCCCTGTCCCTGGCCCTGGCCGCCACGGCCCGGGCCGGGACCGGCATTGCGGTGGCCGGTCGGGCCGGTGCTGACGCCGTCGGGCACGTACCAGGTGCGGAACGCGGCCGGGTTGCCGTCCGGCAGCGGCTTGGGACCCTTCGGGTTGCGCTGCTTGAACGGCTTCTGCGCCTGCTGGGCGGCCATCTCGCCGCTGACGGTGAGCCCGCCGTGCGGCTTCTTGCCGCCGCGGCCGCGGCCGCGGTCCTCGCGGAAGTTGTCGAAGCGGCGCAGCTCGCGGCCTTCGTCGGCGACGTTGTGGCCGTTGACGTAGGCGTTGCCGCCGCGGCCGACCTGCACGGTGGCCTTGGCCGCCTTGCGCTGGCCGATCACCGGCTGCAGGGTCAGCGCCGACGGCGTGCCTTCCTCCAGCTTCAGTTCGGCGCGCAGCGCCTCGACCTTGTCCTGCGCCAGCTCCAGCGACTGCCCGCGCAGCAGTTCGCGCGGCAGCGCCACCTTGCCGTAGCGGGTGCGCTTGAGGCGGCTGACCTGGCAGCCCTGCGATTCCCACAGCCGGCGCACCTCGCGGTTGCGGCCTTCCTTGACCACGACGCGGAACCAGTCGTGCGAATCGGTGCCGCCGATGCGTTCGATCTCGTCGAACTTGGCGCCGCCGTCTTCCAGCAGCACGCCGCGCGAGAGGCGCTCGACCATGCTGTCGGGGACCTTGTCCTCGCCTTCCGGGGCGCGCACGCGCACCACGTACTCGCGCTCGATCTCGTAGGACGGATGCATCATCGCGTTGGCCATCTCGCCATCGGTGGTCAGCAGCAGCAGCCCGGTGGTGTTGATGTCCAGGCGGCCGATCGCGATCCAGCGCGCGCCCTTCAATGCCGGCAGCGCCTCGAAGATGGTCGGGCGGCCTTCGGGATCCTCGCGGGTGGTCACTTCGCCTTCGGGCTTGTTGTAGATCAGCACGCGCGCCGGCTCGGTCAGCGCGCTGGCGACGAAGCTGCGGCCGTCCAGCTCGATCTTGTCGCCGCTCTTGACCGACATGCCGGTCTGCGCGACCTCGCCGTTGACCTTGACCAGGCCGTCGGCGATGCGCTGTTCCAGCGCGCGGCGCGAACCCAGGCCGGCCTGCGCCAGGACCTTGTGCAGGCGTTCTTCCAGTTTCGGCTGCTCGGCGGCATCACGCTTGAGCGAGAGCTTGTTCAACGACGGCTTGCGGGAGGTGTCACTCATTTACTTGGCTCCGGCCGGCGCGCGGTGCGTCGGCCTGTGGTTCGGAATCGGCATCGTCAACAGCCACGGTCGTCGTCGCGACGGCGTTGTCTTCGGCTTCGTTCGCATCCGCCGCGCGCTCGCCCGGCGCGGCTTCGGGTTCGCCCGTCGGGGCGGTATCGGGAAACGAGGCATCGGCCGTGGTGGCGTCTGCATCGGTGTCGCTTTCGGTGTCGGTATCGCCATCGCTGTGCGCGGCGGCCGTGTCGTCCGCCGCGCGGGGATCGGCAGCGCTGTCGGCTTCGGCCTGAGCATCTGGATCGGGTGCAGTATCCGGATCGGATGTGGTGTCGCTGTCGCCGCTCGCCGCGGCGGGCGGCGCGTCAACTGCGCCGGCATCCGCTGCCGACTTGGCCGCGTCGGCGTCGCCGTCGCCATCGGCCGCTCCGGCCTGGGCCATGTCGCCGACCGGCAGGGTGTCGCGGTCCAGCTGCAGCTGCGGTTCCAGTTCGCCGATGTCCTTCAGTTCTGACAGCGGCGGCAGTTCGTCCAGGCGCTTGAGCCCGAAGTAGTCCAGGAATCCCTTGGTGGTGCCGAACAGCGCCGGCTTGCCGGGCACGTCGCGGTGCCCGACCACGCGGATCCACTCGCGCTCTTCCAGCGCCTGGATGATGTTGCTGCTGACCGCCACGCCGCGCACCTGCTCGATCTCGCCGCGGGTGATCGGCTGGCGATAGGCGATCAGCGCCAGCGTCTCCAGGGTGGCGCGGGTGTAGCGGGTCTTGCGCTCGGTCCACAGCCGCGCCACCCATGGGTGCACCTCGCTGTTGACCTGGTAGCGGAAGCCGGAGGCCACTTCCACCAGTTCCACGCCGCGCCCGGCGCAGGCCTCGCGCAGCTGCTCCAGCGCGCGCTCGATGCTGCCCGGCGGCGCCGGCTCGTCCTCGGGGAACAGGCCGTGCAGCTGGGCCAGCGGCAGCGGCTGGTTGGCGGCGAGCAGGGCGGCCTCGACGATGCGGTTGATCAGCGCTTGATCCATGCGTAAGTGGGTCTTCGTGGACTCAGGTAGGGTCGTTGGCGGCGTCGGTGTCGTCGAACTCGCTGTTGAACTGCAGCGGTTCGTTGGTGTTGCCCAGCGCCAGCGACTTGACGTAGATCGGCGCCAGCGGCAGCCGTTCGCCGTTGCGCACGACGTGCTCCATCGGCTCCTGGACGATGTCCAGCAGCTGTTCCTTGGCCAGTTCCAGCAAGGCCAGGAAGGTGACCAGCACGCCGAGCTTGCCTTCCTCGGCGTTGAACAGCGATTCGAAGCGGTAGAACCGGCCGTCGTCCAGCCGGCTCAGCACATCGCCCATCCGCTGCCGCACGCTCAGCGCCTCGCGCTTGATCGCGTGGCCGCTGAACAGCTCGGCGCGCTTGAGCACGTCGTACAGCGCCAGCAGCATCTCTTTCAGCTCCACCGGCGGCGGCAGCTTCACCGCGGCGCGGTCCGGCACGTGCGCCTGCACCGGCGTGGTGTCGCGGTCCTGCCGCGGCAGCGCGTCGATGTCCTCGGCAGCCTGCTTGAAGCGTTCGTACTCCTGCAGGCGGCGCACCAGCTCGGCGCGCGGATCGGCTTCCTCGCCTTCCTGCGCCGGCGGCCGCGGCAGCAGCATGCGCGACTTGATCTCGGCCAGGATCGCGGCCATCACCAGGTATTCGGCCGCCAGTTCGAAGCGCAGCTCCTGCATCACGTTGATGTAGTCCACGTACTGCCGGGTGATCTCGGCGACGGGGATGTCCAGGATGTCCAGGTTCTGCCGGCGGATCAGGTACAGCAGCAGGTCCAGCGGGCCTTCGAACGCATCCAGGATCACTTCCAGCGCATCCGGCGGGATGTACAGGTCCTGCGGGATCTGCAGCACCGGTTGCCCATGCACCACCGCCAGCGGCATTTCCTGCTGCTGTGGCGCGGTCGGCTGGATTGGCGGGTTCGCGGCGAGCGCGAGTTCGGAGGTCATCGATTGGACATCAGGTGTTGCGGTAGCGAAGGGCCGGGCAGGGGCGATCCGGCTCGGCGCCTTGCCTGCAGTACTGCGGTTCACGTCGCGTCATCCCCGCAACGCGATCCACACTTCAACAGGACACAAGGCGTACGCCGCACGAGTCGCGGCGACGGAACAGCTCGAGGATGACGTCTGCGCGGGCGGGTATCGGGCAGCGAATCGGTCGTCGGAAGGGGCTGGGGCGCCAATCACCGACGGGCCGCTGCATCCGGCCGCGTGCAATGGAACCAAGGGTAATGCGCCTGCCGGGTCGGTGTCCAGCGCTGTGGCGCTAGAATTGTGCGGGGTTCATATGCGAAGCGAAGGGCAGGTGGCGCGATGTGGTACGTGATCGAGGGATACGACGGCGCCGATGCGCTGCCGCGGCGGGCGGCGGCGCGGCCGCCGCACCTGGCCCGGCTGGTGGCGCTGCAGGAGGCCGGACGCCTGCTGCTGGCCGGTCCGTGCCCGGCGATCGACGCCGAGGATCCGGGCCCGGCCGGCTTCAGCGGCAGCCTGGTGGTGGCCGAATTCGACTCGCTGGCGCAGGCCCGGGCGTGGGCAGAGGCCGACCCTTACGTGGCCGCCGGCGTGTATGCGCGGGTCGAAGTGCGGCCGTTCCGGAAGACCTTGCCATGAGCGCGCCAGCCCCGAGCGAGGCCGCCGCAGGCCGGGTCGAGCGCATCCGCACGGCGCTGCAGGCGGCGTTCGCGCCGCAGGCGCTGGAGGTCGAGGACGACAGCCATCGCCATGCCGGCCACGCCGGTGCGCGCGACGGGCGCGGGCATTTCAATGTCCGCATCGTCAGCGCCGCCTTCGCCGGGATGGCGCCGCTGGCCCGGCACCGCGCGGTCTATGCCGCGCTCGGCGAGATGATGCAGACCGACATCCACGCGCTGTCGATCCAAGCCGAAGTGCCTCGCGACGCTGCCTGACAGGCCGTCGCATTCCGGCGCAAACGGCGCGGCCTGGCCTGCCGATGCGCCGGAACAGGGGCAAAAAATCCGGGATGCATGCGTCGATTATGCTGCGTCGCATCATAATTCGGCCGATTTCCCGTTTGCCCAACTAGCTGAATCCAAAAGATTTTATTGGAAAAATAACAAAAGGCTTCTGCCTCGCGCTGAAAACGATTACAGTCCGCGCCAGTTTCTCACTAGTCACTGCCGCGGAGGGCGGCACGATGGCGAAGAGCGCGGTCACCATCAAAGATGTCGCACGCGAGGCCCGGGTATCCGTGGCCACGGTGTCGCGTGCGCTCAACGGCCACGAGAACGTCGCCGAGCCGGTGCGCAAGCTGGTGCTCGAGGTGGCCGAGCGGTTGCGCTACAGCCCGCACGCGGCCGCGCGCAGCCTCAGCAGCCGCTCGACCCAGACCATCGGCGTGGTGCTGCCGGACCTGTACGGCGAGTTCTTCTCCGAGCTGATCCGCGGCATCGACGGCGCCGCCCGCGCGCGCCGCCAGCACCTGCTGGTGTCCAGCTACCACGGCGATCCGGAAGAGCAGGGCCGCGCGCTGCGCGCGATGCGCGGGCGCGTGGACGGCCTGCTGGTGCTGTCGCCGTACGCCGAACGCCCCGGCTTCCTCACCGACAACCTGCCGCAGGCGTTGCCGACGGTGTTGATCAACACCCATCTGCCCGATGCCGACTACCCGGTGCTGAGCATCGACGACCACGCCGGCGCGGTGGCGATGACCGAGCACCTGCTGGCGATGGGCCATCGCCGCATCGCCTTCGTCGCCGGCCCGGAACTGAACTTCGATGCGCGCGAGCGCCTGCGCGGGTTCCGCGACGTCATCGCCGCCCATCCGGGCGTGGCCGAAGGCCAGGAGTTTCCGGGCGACTTCGACGAAGCCTCGGGCCATCGCGCGGGGCAGGCGATGCTGCAGGCCGGCGCGCTGCCGGACGCGGTGTTCGCCGCCAACGACATGACCGCGCTCGGCTGTCTGTACGCCTTCGCCCAGGCCGGCGTGCGCGTGCCCGACGACGTCGCCCTGGCCGGTTTCGACGACATCCCGCTGGCGCGTTTCGTTCACCCCTCTCTCACCACGATGCAGGTGAGTATCGCCGGCCTTGGCGAACAGGCGATGCGGCGTTTGCTGCACCTGATCGACCAGCCGGGAAGCGACGCGGGGCATCGGCAAACGCTGACGCCGCTGCTGGTCGTGCGCGATTCGAGCATCAACGCAAGGAAACAATAGGCGGCGCAACGTCGTCGCCGCCTGTTCGTCGCTGTCGTTCATAACGCTTCACTTGTTGCACTTTTCTCCCTTGTTTACGCAGTCACTACAACAACCAAGAACCACCCTGGAGGGTTTCATGAATCATCGTACTCACACGGCAGCCAAGCCGGTCCGCAAGCTGCTCAGCGCAGCGTTGGCCAGCTGCCTGCTGCTGAGCGCCGCGCCGGCGTTCGCGCAGAGCACCGCCGCCACGATCCGTGGCCAGGTCGCGAGCGACGCGGCGGCACAGGCCCAGGTCACCGCCACCAACCTGGCGACCGGCCTGTCGCGCACCGTGCAGGTCAACAACGGCAGCTACTCGGTCGGCGGCCTGCCGCCGGGCGCGTACCGCATCGACCTGACCGCCAACGGCCAGACCACCACCCAGAACGTCACCGTGCAGGTCGGCCAGACCGCCACGCTGAACCTCGGCGCCGCCGCGCCGGCCGCCACCGCCAACGGCGAAGGCGCCACCACGCTCGACGCGGTGCAGGTCACCGCGCCGCCGGTGCTGGTGGAGACCCGCACCTCCGAGAACGCCACCTACATCTCCAACGTGCAGATCGAGAAGCTGCCGCAGGCCACGCGCAACTTCCTCGAGCTGGCCGACAGCGTGCCCAGCGTGCAGTTCCAGCGCGACGCCAAGGGCAACACCTCGGTGCGCTCCGGCGCGACCTCGGCCAACGGCACCAACGTCTACATCGACGGCATCAGCCAGAAGAACTACGTGCTGACCGGCGGCGTCAGCGGCCAGGATTCCAGCCGCGGCAACCCGTTCCCGCAGTCGGCGATCGGCGAGTACAAGGTCATCACCTCCAACTACAAGGCCGAGTTCGACCAGGTCAGCAGTGCGGCGATCGTCGCCTCGACCAAGTCCGGCGGCAACGATTTCCACGGCAGCTTCTTCTGGGATACCACCAACGACGACTGGCGCGCCGAGAGCCCGCTGGAGCGCGAGGCCGGCAAGCGCGACGATTTCTCCGAAACCCAGTACGGCGCCACGTTCAGCGGCCCGATCCTGCAGGACCGCGCGCACTTCTTCGTCGCCTACGAGGCCAAGGAATACACCACGCCCAACACGGTGATCCCGGGCGGCATCTATGCCGATCGCGTCGACCAGTTGCCGGGCGAACTGCAACCGCTGGTCGCCACCTACAGCACCCCGTTCAAGGAAGACCTGTATTTCGGCAAGATCGACTGGACGATCGGCGACAACCACCTGTTCGAACTGTCCGGCAAGTACCGCAAGGAAGATGAGCTGTCGGACATCGGCGACACCACCACCTACCAGCACGGCAGCACCAACGGCCAGGAAGAGAAGCGCGCCAACCTGCGCTGGCAGTACACCGGCGCGGCGTTCCTCAACGATCTGAACCTGAGCTACGAAAGCGCCTACTGGACCCAGGATCCGCTGACCAACGGCAGCGGCTATGTGCTGTCGTACGTGCCGCAGGCCGGCAACGAGACCACCATCCTCACCGCCGGCGCCGGCAGCAGCTTCCAGAACAAGGGCCAGGAAGGCTGGACCCTGCAGGACGACCTGACCTTGAACAGCATGGACTGGCACGGCAGCCATACGGTCAAGATGGGCTTCAAGTACAAGGACATCGAGCTGGATTCGACCCAGATCAATCCGGCCAATCCGCAGTACTACTACAACATCCTGACCGATACCGACACGCCGTACCGGGTTCGCTGGGGCGACACCAACAGCGGCGGCTCGGTGGTGTCCAAGAACAAGCAGTACGGCATCTACCTGCAGGACGACTGGGAGGTCAACGAGCACCTGACGTTGAACCTGGGCGTGCGCTACGACTACGAGAAGACCCCGTCGTTCCTCGATTTCGTGACCCCGGCCGACGTGGCCGGCGCGCTGCAGAACTGGAGCAACCTCAATAACGCCAACTACGACATCTCCAACTACATCAGCACCGGCAACAACCGCAAGGCGTTCAAGGACGCCTGGCAGCCGCGCCTGGGCTTCTCCTACGACCTGGCCGGCGATCAGGCGCACGTGATCTACGGCGGCGCCGGCCGTGCCTACGACCGCAACATCTTCGACTACCTGGCGCTGGAGCAGCTCAACAACAGCTTCAAGTCGTACAGCTACTACTTCAACAGCGCCAACAATCCCTGCCTGGGCGACCCCTGCGTGGCCTGGAACGAGAGCTATGCCACCCAGGCCGGCCTGGACGGGCTGGCCACCAGCAACACCGGTGGCGGTGGTCGCGAGATCTACCTGATCGACAACAACATCAAGGTGCCGTACTCCGACCAGTTCAGCATCGGCATGCGCAACATGCTGCACTTCTGGGGCAACGACTGGTACACCGACGTGACCCTGAGCCGGATCGTGAGCAAGGACGGCTTCGTGTTCCTGCGCGGCAACCGCCGTGCCGACGGTTCGTTCTTCCTGCCCGGCACCACCTCCGGCGTGCCGACCGAGTCGCCGGACGGCTACAGCGCGATCGTGCTGGGCACCAACGGCCTGGAGACGCGCAACAACCAGCTGGCGCTGAAGCTGGACAAGCCGTACGACAAGGAATCGGGCTGGGGCCTGACCGTGGCCTACACCTTCTCCGACGCCAAGGAGAACCGCCAGTACGGCGAGCACTACGCGCTGGACCAGGAGTCGATGGCCGGCTACGGCTGGCGCGAGGCCGGCGGCATCCCCAAGAACCGCCTGGTGGTGACCGGCATCTACGACCTGCCGTACGCCATCACCCTGTCCGGCAAGCTGTCGCTGGCCAGCCAGACGCCGCGTTACGGCACCAATTGCCTGGCAGGCAACGAGCAGTGCTATATCATTCAGTACAAGCCGGATTCCACGTTGGGCTACAAGGAATTCAGCCTGGCGGCGAACAAGGAATGGGATACCGGCGCCGGCATCAAGTTCAACGTGCGTGCCGACGTCATCAACCTGTTCAACTGGACCAACTATGCGGACTACAACACCGCCACCGGCACCTTCGACGATCTGAACACGTCGTACGGCACGCCGAATGGGGTGCTGGCCTCGCCGATGCGCACGTTCAAGCTGTCCTTCGGCTTGAACTGGTAAGTCCTGCTGCCGCGGCTCCCGAACGATCGGGAGCCGCGGCGGTCGCAGAGTGGGGTATATTTTCGGGTGTGGATGTAAACGATTTCACAGGGGTGGCACGATGATGAAGCAGCGCGCTTTCGTACGCTTTTCGCTGGTCCTGACGATCGCGGTCGGCGTGTTGTTGACGTCGTGCAAGAAAACCGAGGAACCCGCGGTGAGCGAAAAGAAGCCGGTGCAGGTGATCCTGATCGAGGCCGAGCTGCCGCCCAAGCCGCTGAAGCCGGAACTGCCGCCGCTGTTCGGCGACATCGAACGGCGCACCTTCCAGTTCTTCTGGGATACCACCAACGAGACCAACGGGCTGACCCCCGACCGCTTCCCGTCGCGGCCGTTCGCCAGCATCGCCTCGGTGGGGTTCGCGCTCACCGCGTACCCGATCGGCATCGAGAACGGCTGGATCAGCCGCAACCAGGCGATCGACCGCACCCTGACCACGCTGAAATTCTTCGAGGGCGCGCCGGTCGGCCCGCAGCGCACCGGCAAGGCCGGCTACAAGGGCTTCTACTACCATTTCCTGGACATGCAGAACGGCCACCGCTACGACAGCTGGGTGGAACTGTCCAGCGTGGACACCGCGCTGCTGATGATGGGCGTGTTGTTCGCGCAGTCGTACTACGACGGCGACGACCCGCGCGAGAAGCAGATCCGCGAGATCGCCGACACCCTGTACAAGCGCGTGGACTGGACCTGGCTGCAGCAGCGCGAGCCGCTGATCTCGATGGGCTGGTTCCCCGAGAGCGGCTTCATCAGCCACGACTGGATGGGCTACAACGAGGCGATGATGCTGTACATCCTCGCCCTGGGGTCGCCGACCCACGCGGTCAGTCCGGACGCATGGACGGTGTGGACGCGTACCTACAACAACGACTGGGGCGTGTACTACGGCCAGGAATACCTGTCGTTCGGGCCGATGTTCGCGCACCAGTACAGCCATGTGTGGATCGACTTCCGCGACCTGCAGGACCAGTACATGCGCGAGCGCGGCATCGACTACTTCCTCAACAGCCGCCGCGCGGTACTGGCGCAGCGCGAGTACGCGATCGCCAACCCGATGAAGTGGAAGGACTACAGCGAGGACGTGTGGGGCCTGACCGCCAGCGACGGCCCGCAGAACACCGCGCAGGACTACCGCGGCGAGCAGCGCCAGTTCCGCCACTATTCCTCGCGCGGCGCCGGCCTGCGCGAGAACTTCGACGACGGCACGCTGGCGCCGACCGCGGCGGTGGCCTCGATCGTGTTCGCCCCGGAAGTGGTGATCCCGGCCACGGTGGAGATGCACAAGCGCTACGGCGACTACATCTATTCCAGCTACGGCTTCCTGGATTCGTTCAACCCCAGCTTCAACTACGATATTCCGCTGAAGACCGGGCGCGTGGTGCCGGACCGCGGCTGGGTGTCCAGCGACTACATCGGCATCGACCAGGGCCCGATCCTGACCATGATCGCCAACTACCGCAACGAGTTCGTCTGGAACGTGATGAAGAAGAACAAGTACGTGCGCACCGGCCTGGAACGCGCCGGCTTCAGCGGCGGCTGGCTGACCCCGGAAGGCGAGGCGCAACCGGTGCCGAAGAAGGACGAGCAGGCCGCCGCCGCGCGCGCGATCGGCATCGCCGAGTCGCGCGCCGCGTCCGCCGAGGCGCAGCAGAATCCCGCGCAGCGCCAACCGCAGAAGCCCGAATGAGCGCACTGCGGACAACCCGTCGCTGGCTGGCGCTGGGCGCGCTGATGGTGGCCGTGTGCGGCTGCGCGCGTACGCCGCAGGGCGAGGTGGTACGGTTCTGGGCGATGGGCCGCGAGGCCGAGGTGGTGGCCGAGCTGATCCCGGAATTCGAGAAGGAGAATCCCGGCATCCGCGTGGACATCCAGAACATCCCGTGGACCGCCGCGCACGAGAAGCTGCTGACCGCGTTCGCCGCCGACGGGCTGCCGGACGTGTGCCAGCTCGGCAACACCTGGATCCCCGAGTTCGCCGCGCTGGACACGCTGCAGCCGCTGCAGCCCTATGTGGACAGCTCCAAGGTGGTGGATCCGAAGGACTACTTCGCCGGCATCTGGGACACCAGCGTCATCGACGGCCAGCTGTACGGGGTGCCGTGGTACGTGGACACGCGCCTGCTGTTCTACCGCAAGGACATGCTCCGCGACGCCGGCGTGGAGACGCTGCCGCAGACCTGGGCCGAGTGGGAACAGGCCATGGCCGCGGTGAAGAAACACGTGGGGCCCAAGCGCTACGCGATCCTGATGCCGATCAACGAATTCGAGCAGCAGCTGTCGCTGGGCCTGCAGCTGGACGATCCGCTGCTGCGCGACCACAACAACTACGGCAACTTCCGCAGCCCCGGCTTCCGCAAGGCGCTGGGCTTCTACGCCAACATGTTCGAGCAGGACTGGGCGCCGAAGATGTCCGAGACCCAGATCTCCAACGTGTGGGACGAGTTCTTCAACGGCTTCTATGCGTTCTACATCTCCGGGCCGTGGAACATCCGCGAGTTCCGCAAGCTGGAACCGGCGGCGCTGAAAGGGCAGTGGGGCACGATGCCGCTGCCGGGTCCGGACGGCCCGGGCGCCGGCATCGCCGGCGGCACCAGCCTGGTGATCTTCCGCAAGTCGCAGCAGAAGGACGCGGCGTGGAAGCTGATCGAGTTCCTGTCGCGGCCGCAGACCCAGGCGCGCTTCCACGCGCTGATCGGCGACATGCCGCCGCGGCGCAGCACCTGGGAGTACCCGTCGCTGGCCAACGATCCGCTGGCGCATGCGTTCCGCGACCAGCTGGAGCGGGTCAAGCCGGCGCCGAAGGTGCTGGAATGGGAGCGCATCGTGCAGGAAATGCGGCTGGTCACCGAGCGCGTGGTGCGCGGCGGCGAAAGCCAGGAGAAGGCGGTGCAGGACCTGGACAAGCGCGTGGACGAGATCCTGGAGAAGCGGCGCTGGATCTACCAGCAGCAGCATCCGCAGGCAGCGGCGGCGCCGGCCGCGGGAGCGGCGCCATGAAGCGCGGGTCCCTGGCCGGCTGGCTGTTCGCCGGCCCGGCGCTGATCGTGATCGGCGTGTTCTTCGGCCTGCCGGTGCTGTCGGCGCTGGCGCTGAGCGTCACCGACTTCGACCTGTACGCGCTGGCCGACAGCAACCACCTGCGCTTCGTCGGCTTCGGCAACTACATCGAGCTGCTGCAGACGCAGATGTTCTGGAAGTCGCTGTGGAACACCACCTACTTCGTCATCGTCGGCGTGCCGCTGTCGATCGGCGCCTCGCTGGGCGCGGCGCTGCTGCTCAACGCGCCGGTGGCGCGGTTCAAGCCGCTGTTCCGCACCGCGCTGTTCGCGCCGGTGGTGACCACGCTGGTGGCGGTGGCGGTGATCTGGCGCTATCTGTTCCACACCAGCTACGGCTTGGTCAACTACGGCCTGAGCCACCTGGGCATCGGCCCGGTCGACTGGCTCGGCGACCCGCATTGGGCGATGCCGACGATCATGCTGTTCGCGGTGTGGAAGAACTTCGGCTACAACATGGTGATCTTCCTGGCCGGCCTGCAGGGCATCCCGCAAGACCTGTACGAAGCCGCGCGCATCGACGGCGCATCGAAGTGGCGGCAGTTCCTGCACATCACCCTGCCGATGCTGGGGCCGGTGTTGCTGGTGGTTGGGGTGATCACCGTGTCGGGCTACTTCCAGCTGTTCGCCGAACCCTACGTGATGACCCGCGGCGACCCGCTGCAGAGCACGGTCAGCGTGCTGTACTTCATGTTCGAGGAAGGCTTCAAGTGGTGGAACCTCGGCCGCGCGTCGGCGGTGGCGTTCCTGCTGTTCCTGATCATCCTGGGAGTGACGTCCGTGATGCTGCGCTTCGGCCGCAAGAAGGACCTGGTATGAGCCGCGAGATCGGCGCTTCGCGCTGGAACACGCTGCTGGTCAACGGCGGGCTGCTGGTGTTGGCGCTGGTCAGCCTGGCGCCGCTGCTGTGGATGGTGTCGGTGTCGTTCATGCCGGCCGGGCAGGCCAGCCGCTTCCCGCCGCCGATGCTGCCGACCGGCCCGACCCTGGCCAACTACGGCGAGCTGTTCTCGCGCACCGGCATGGCCCGCAACTTCGCCAACAGCCTGCTGGTGTCGTGCGCGATCACCTTCGGCTCGCTGCTGATCAACACCATGGCCGGCTACGCCTTCGCCAAGCTGCGCTTCGTCGGCAAGGAGCGGATCTTCCAGATCCTGCTGGCGGCGCTGGTGATCCCGGCGCAGGTGGCGATGCTGCCGCTGTTCCTGCTGATGAAGCAGCTGCATCTGGTCAACAACTTCGGCGGCGTGGTGGTGCCGGCGCTGGCGACGGTGTTCGGCATCTTCCTGGTGCGCCAGTACGCGCGCTCGATCCCGGACGAGCTGCTGGAGGCGGCGCGCATCGACGGCGCCGGCGAACTGCGCATCTTCTTCCAGATCGTGCTGCCGATGCTCAAGCCGGTGCTGGTGACGCTGACCATCTTCACCTTCATGGCCGCGTGGAACGACTTCATGTGGCCGCTGATCGTGCTGACCGACCAGGAGCACTACACCTTGCCGGTGGCGCTGGCGGCGCTGTCGCGCGAGCACATCATGGACGTGGAAATGATGATGGCCGGCGCAGTGGTGACGGTGATCCCGGTGCTGGCGCTGTTCCTGGCGCTGCAGCGTTACTACATCCAGGGTTTGCTGCTGGGTAGCGTGAAGGGGTGAGCGGACGCGCTTGCGAGCCACTGGCTCGCGCGTCCGCGAACGCCTGGCCAGGGATGGCCAGGCCGGACGTTCTGGTGCACGAGTGTTGCGCCATGGATGGCAGCAGTTTTGCCGATCATGGAGCGCCACTGGCGCGCGTTGCACCGAACGCCCGGCCATGGATGGCCGGGCCGGTTTGCCCGGAGCCGATTGGTTGCGCCATGGACGGCATGGGAACCGGGCAAGTGTGGGAACGCGCCTGCATGGCTTCGCGCTGAACTGCAAACCATGATGGACGTACGTGCAGGAGGGGCTTCGGCCCCGACGCCTTGCTGGTAGAGCCAGGGCCGAAGCCCCTCCTGCAAAAAACCAACGACGAGCAGGACGAGGTCTATGACGGACGGTGCGGCGATGACGAGCGGGCGGTGGCTGGTGGCGGTGCTGGGACTGGCGGCGGGGCAGGCCTTCGCCGCGGTGCCGACCGCGCCGCTGGCGCTGGACGGCTTCAACAACCTGGACAACTGGCAGATCGTCGTCTCCAACCAGGTCACCGCCTCGACCCGGCTGGTGCAGGCCGCCAGCGGCGGCCGCGCCAAGGCGATCTGCCTGGACTACGACTTCAACGGCGTCTCCGGCTACGCCGGCATCCGCCGCGCGCTGCCGGTCGAGTATCCGGACAACTACCAGCTCTCGTTCCAGCTGCGCGGCGATTCGCCGAGCAACGACCTGCAGTTCAAGCTGGTCGATGCCAGCGGCGACAACGTGTGGTGGGTCAACCGGCCGCGCTACGACTTCCCCAAGCAATGGACCACGGTCGCCTTCAAGAAGCGGCAGATCGACAAGGCCTGGGGGCCGAGCCCGGACAAGGAACTCAAGCGCAGCGCGCAGATCGAGTTCACCATCTACAACCAGGTCGGCGGCAAGGGCACGGTGTGCTTCGACCAGTTGGCGCTGACCCCGCTGCCGCCGCAGGACACCTCGCCGCTGGCGGTGAAGGTCAGCGCCGACACCGCGCCGGCGCTGGAGCAGCGCATCGCCGACGGCAAGGCGGACACGGTGTGGTACAGCGGCAACGCCAAGACCCAGACGGTGATGCTGGACCTGGGTAAGGTGCGCGAGTTCGGCGGCGCCAAGCTGCAGTGGGCGCCGGGCGTGTACGCCTCGCGCTACCGGCTGCAGGGTTCGGCCGACGGCCGCAGCTGGCGCGAACTGCGCAACGTCACCGCCGGCAACGGCGGCACCGACTGGCTGCCGATGCCCGAGACCGAGGCGCGCTACGTGCGCATCGACCTGGAGGACGGCCCCAGCTTCCGCTACGGCATCGCCGACATCGCGTTGCAGCCGCTGGCCTTCGCCGCCACCCCGAACGACTTCGTCAAGTCGGTGGCGGCCGATTCCACCCGCGGCTGGTTCCCGCGCGGCTTCAGCGGCGAGCAGCCGTACTGGACCATCGTCGGCCTGGACGGCGGCCGCGAGCAGGGCCTGGTCGGCGAGGACGGCGCGATCGAAGTGGGCAAGGGCGGCTTCAGCATCGAGCCGTTCCTGCTGCTGGACGGCAAGCGCCTGAGCTGGGCTGACGTGGAGACCGCACAGAGCCTGCAGGACGACTACCTGCCGATCCCGAGCGTGGACTGGAGCCACGACAACGCCGGCCTGCGCATCACCGCCTTCGTCCAGGGCACCCCGGAGCAGGCGCAGCTGGTGGCGCGCTACCGGCTCAGCAACCCGAGCAAGCAGCCGCACGACTACACCCTGGCGCTGGCGGTGCGGCCGTTCCAGGTGAACCCGCCCAGCCAGTTCCTCAACACCGTCGGCGGGGTCAGCCCGATCCATCTGCTGGCGTTCGACGGCGGCCAGGTGCAGGTCAACGGCGAGCCGCGGGTGTTCGCGGTACAAAAGCCCGATGCGGCCTATGCCACCGCGTTCGACGCCGGCATCGACGTGGAGCGCTTGTCTGCCGATGGCGCCGCGCTGCCGCAGCAGGCATCCGACGCCGACGGCCTGGCCTCGGGCGCGCTGCTGTACCGCGGGCGCCTGGCCCCGGGCGAAGTGCGCGAGGTGGCATTGTTGATCCCGCAGACCGGCGCGCAGGCGTTGCCGGCCGGTTTCGACCCGGCCAAGGCGCAGCAGCAGGTCGCCGCGCAATGGCGCGAGAAGCTGGACCGGGTGCAGCTGCACGTGCCGGCCGAGGGCAAGGCGCTGGCCGACACCCTGCGCACCGCGCTGGCGCACATGCTGATCTCGCGGATCGGGCCGCGCCTGCAGCCGGGCACGCGCTCGTATTCGCGCAGCTGGATCCGCGACGGCGCGATGATTTCCGAAGGCCTGCTGCGCCTGGGCCGCGCCGACGTGGCGCGCGAATACCTGGGGTGGTACGCGCCGTACCAGTTCGCCAACGGCATGGTGCCGTGCTGCGTGGACGACCGCGGCAGCGATCCGGTGCCGGAGAACGACAGCCACGGCGAACTGATCTTCGGCGTCGCCGACTACTACCGCTACAGCGGCGACCGCGCATTCCTGGAGAAGATGTGGCCGCACGTGCTGGCCGCGTACGAGTACATGGAGCAGTTGCGGCTGAGCGAGCGCACCGAGGAGAACCGCGCGCGCAACCCGGCGTTCTACGGAATGATGCCGGTGTCGATCAGCCACGAAGGCTATTCGGCCAAGCCGATGCATTCGTACTGGGACAACTTCTGGGCGTTGCGCGGCTACAAGGACGCGGTGGAGATCGCCGCCGAGCTGGGCCGGATCGACGATGCGGCGCGCTTCGCCGCCGCGCGCGACGAGTTCCGCCAGGACCTGTACGCCTCGCTGGACAGCGCCACGCAGCAGCACCACATCGATTTCCTGCCGGGTTCGGCCGAGCTGGGCGATTTCGATCCCACCTCCACGACCATCGCGCTGGCGCCGGGCGGCGAGCAGGGACGGCTGCCGCCGCAGCTGCTGGGCAACACCTTCGAGCGCTACTGGGGCGAGTTCGCCAGCCGCCGCGACGGCAAGCGCGAATGGAAGGACTACACGCCGTACGAATGGCGCAACGTCGCCGCGTTCGTGCGCCTGGGCTGGCGCGAGCGCGCCTGGGACGCGACCCAGTTCTTCTTCAAGGACCGTGCGCCGCAACCCTGGAACCAGTGGGCCGAAGTGGTCTCGCGCACGCCGCGCAAGCCGTTCTTCGTCGGCGACCTGCCGCATGCCTGGGTCGGCTCGGACTTCGTGCGCTCGGTGCTGGACATGTTCGCCTACGCGCGCGACGTCGACGACAGCCTGGTGCTGGCGGCCGGCGTGCCGGCGGCGTGGTTCGACGGCAAGGGCATCGCCATCCAGGACCTGCGCACCCCGCAGGGCGAACTGAGCTACCAACTGCGCCGGCAGAAGAATCGCCTGACCCTGGGCATCGCCGGCGGCCTGCGCGTGCCCAGCGGCGGTCTGGTGCTGCCGTGGCCGTACCCGGGCGAGCCCGGCCGCACCCAGATCAACGGCGAAGCGGCGCAGTGGGAAAACGGCGAACTGCGGATCCGTTCGTTGCCGGCGGATGTGCAGATTGAGGTGAGGTGAGGCGTCGGGACTCGGGACTCGGGACTGGGGACTCGGTGGAGCCGGGACCAGGGACCGGGGACCCGGAACGGCAAACGCGACAGCAACAGCCAAACAAAAAGCGCCGGCATGCCAGCGCTTTTCTTTTGCTTTTGATTTTCCGGGTCCCTGGTCCCCGGTCCCCGGTCCCGGCCTCACCCAGCCCTGACAGACCGCACGATCCCGGCCGCCTTCGCCGCGCTCTCCCGCACCTTGTCCCACTCGCCGTTGGCCAGCCAGTCCTTGGGTACCATCCATGAGCCGCCGATGCAGACCACGTTCGGTTGCGCCAGGTACTCGGCGGCGGTGCTTTCGCCGATGCCGCCGGTGGGGCACAGCTTCAGGTCGGCCAGCGGGCCGGCCAGGCCCTTGAGCATCGCCAGGCCGCCGACCGCCGAGGCCGGGAACAGCTTGCACACGCGGAAGCCGCGCGCCATCAGCGCCAGCAGCTCGGTCGGGGTGGCCGCGCCCGGCACCACCGGCAGCGGCGCCCGCGCCAGCGCGTCGGCCAGCGCCGGCGGCGTGCCCGGGGTGACGATGAAATCGGCGCCGGCGTCGATCGCCTGCTGCAGCTGGGTCTCGCTGAGCACGGTGCCGGCGCCGATCTTGATGTCCGGCAGCTCGCGCTTGAGCATCGCCAGCGCGTCCATCGCCACCGGCGTGCGCAGGGTCAGCTCGATCGCGGGCAGGCCGCCTTCGAGCAGGGCGGCGGACACGCGGCGCGCCTCGTCCAGGGTGTGGACGGTGACAACCGGCAGGATGCCGGCGTCGCGCAGCAGCGCTTCGGCTGTGTTCTGGTATTCGGCAATCGTCATGACAGTCTCGTGTTGGCGATGATGGCAGGGGTTCGTTGGCCGCATGCGGCCGGCGCAGGGGAGGGCAGGCGCGCGCGCGCCTGCCGGGCCGCGGGCTCAGGCGTCCTTTTCCTCGTGCGGCGCGGCGGCGGCTTCGGCGCTGCGGCCCAGGTCGTACTCGGCGTCGTAGTCCCACACGTCGCCGTCGGCGGCCGGCGGGCCGCAGGAGATCGACATCGCGCCCTGGTCGGCGGGGCCGACCACGCGGCGATTGATCGCGAACAGGTTGCGGCCGATGTCGTGCGCGGCCGGCGCGGTGTTCGGCGCCAGCGCGCGCGAGGCCCATTCGACCGCATCCACCAGCACTTCAAGCGTACCGGCCTCGCCGTCCAGGCGCACGATGTCGCCCTCGCGCACGCGGGCGATCGGGCCGCCGCGCGCCGCTTCCGGGGTCACGTGGATCGCCGCCGGGAACTTGCCCGAGGCGCCGGACAGGCGCCCGTCGGTGACCAGCGCCACGCGCCGGCCCTGGTTCTGCAGCAGGCCCAGCAGCGGCGCCAGCGAATGCAGTTCCGGCATGCCGTTGGCGCGCGGTCCCTGGTAGCGCAACACCACCACGAAGTCGTGCGGCAGCACGCCGGCGGCATGCAGCTTGTTCAGGACCTGCGGCGCGTCGATGACCACCGCCGGCGCCTCGATGGTGCGGAATTCCGGCTTCACCGCCGACAGCTTGATCAGCGAGCGGCCGATATTGCCGCGCAGCAGGCGCAGCCCGCCCTGCGCCTCAAACGGGTTGGACGCCGGGCGCACCACCGTCTCGTCGGCGCTCTTGGCCGGAGTCGGCACGTAGGCCAGCGCGCCGTTCTGCACGCACGGCTCGTCGCCGTAGGCGCGCATGCCGCCGGGCACGATGGTGGCCAGGTCGTCGTGCATCAGTCCCGCATCCATCAGTTCGCGGAACACGAAGCCGATGCCGCCGGCCGCGGCGAAATGGTTCACGTCGGCCTCGCCGTTGGGATACACCCGGGTCAGCAGCGGCACGATCTGCGACAGCTCGTCCAGGTCGTCCCAGGTCAGCACGATGCCGGCCGCGCGCGCCACCGCCACCCAGTGGATGGTGTGGTTGGTGGAGCCGCCGGTGGCCATCAGCGCGACCGCGGCGTTGACGATCGCGCGCTCGTCGATCAGCCGGCCGAGCGGGCGGAAGTCGCTGCCCAGCGCGGTGATGCGCAGCGCGCGCTCGGTCGCCTGCTGGGTCAGCGCGTCGCGCAGCGGCGTGCCGGGGTTGACGAACGAGGCGCCGGGCAACTGCACGCCCATCGCTTCCAGCAACACCTGGTTGGAGTTGGCGGTGCCGTAGAAGGTGCAGGTACCGGGCGCGTGGTAGGAGGCCGATTCGGCGGCCAGCAGTTCGTCGCGGGTGGCCTGGCCGGCGGCGTAGCGCTCGCGCACCTCGGCCTTCTGCTTGTTGGGGATGCCCGGGGTCATCGGCCCGGCCGGCACGAACACCGCCGGCAGGTGGCCGAAGGCCAGCGCGCCGATCAGCAGGCCGGGCACGATCTTGTCGCACACGCCCAGGTAGATGGTGGTGTCGAACATGTCGTGGCTGAGGCCGATCGCGGTGGCCTGGGCGATCACGTCGCGCGAAAACAGCGACAGCTCCATGCCCGGGCGGCCCTGGGTCACGCCGTCGCACATCGCCGGCACGCCGCCGGCGACCTGCGCGGTGGCGCCGAGCGCGCGCGCGGTGCTGCGGATCATCTCCGGATAGTGCTCGAACGGCTGGTGCGCCGACAGCATGTCGTTGTACGCGGTGACGATGCCCAGGTTCGGGGTGATCCCGCCTTCCAGCCGGCTCTTGTCGGTCGGGCCGCAGGCGGCGAAGCCGTGCGCCAGGTTGCCGCAGCTCAGCCGCGCGCGGAACGGACCATCGCGCAACGCGGCGTCGATGCCGGCCAGGTAGGCGCGCCGCGACGGCGCACTGCGCTCGCGGATGCGTTCGGTGATCGCATGGATTTTCGGATGCAGGCTCATTGGCTGAAGTGGCTATGAAGTGTGGGGATGTCGGGACTCGGGACGGGGGACTGGGGACTCGAAAGAGCGGGAATGCGGCAGCCCTGGGCTGTTACGAGTCCCGAGTCCCGAGTCTCCGGTCCCGGCTTCATTCGCACCAAAGCACGCGCAAGCGCGCACCAGGCGTATCGAAGGCGACACGGATCGGGAATTCGTGCGGATCGGTGCCGGCCAGCGCGCGTTCGAGCACGTCGAGCTTCTGCTTGCCGCGCAACAGCAGCATGCGCCGGCCAATCGGTGCCAGCCCGGCCGGGGTCAGGGTGATGCGCAGCGGCCAGGTATTGGCGCCGGGGCAGCCGGTGGCGTCGAGCGCGGCGTAGGGCAGCGGATTGGCCAGCGCCTTGCTCAGGTCGGTGGCGCCGGGGAACAGCGACGCGGTGTGGCCGTCGCCGCCCATGCCCAGCACCGCCAGGCACGCGGCCGGCGCGTGCTGCGCATGCAGGTTGGCGGCGTGCACGCAATCCTGCAGCGGCTTGCCGACCCGCACCAGCGGCTCGAAGCGCGCGCCTTCGGCACGCTCCAGGAAGCTCTGTCGGACCAGGTAGGCGTTGCTGTCGCTGTCCTGCGGCGACAGCCAGCGCTCGTCGACCAGGCCCACGTCCAGCTTCGACCAATCCAGCGGCAGCTCGGCCAGCGCCTGGTACACCGGCGCCGGGGTGGTGCCGCCGGACAGCAGCAGCCGCGCGCCGCCACGCCGTTGGATCTCCTCGCGCAGCGTGTCGCCGATCTCGGCCGCCGCCGCGTCGATCCATTCGTCGGGATCGTCGTAACGGATCAGGGTGATGCGATCGGACAACGTGGGGTTCATGCGACGACTCCTGGGGATTCGCGCTCGGCATCGACCGCGTAGGCAGCGGCGCCGAGCAGGCCGGGACGCGGATGGATCACCGCCAGCGACGGCACCCGCGCCATGATCGACGAAAAGCGGCCCTTGTGCTCGAAGCGCTGGCGGAAGCCGGAATGCTGGAGCGCATCGAGCATCTTCGGCACCAGGCCGCCGGTCAGGAACACGCCGTCCCAGGCGCCGTGCATCAACACCAGGTCGCCGGCGATGGCGCCGAACACCGCGCAGAACACGTCGATCGTGCGCATCGCGCGGTAGTCGCCCTGCGCGGCGCGCGCGGTGATGTCGGCCGGCTGCAGCGGGCCCGGGTCGTCGCCGGCGATCTCGCTGAGCGCGCGGTGGATGTTGACCAGGCCGGGACCGCAGATCAGGCGCTCGTTGGAGACGCGGCCGAACTGTTGCGACAGCAGTTCCAGGATGCGGATCTCTTCGGGCGTGCCGGGCGGGAAGCTGACGTGGCCGCCCTCGGTCTCCAGCGGATAGCAGCGGCCGCCGCGGATCAGCAGGCCGCCCACGCCCAGCCCGGTGCCCGGGCCGATCACCGCGTAGTTGCGCGGCTGCGCGATCGGCGCCGGCTGCCAGACCGCGCCGCCGACCTGGATCACGTCCTGCGGCTGCAGCAGGCTGATCGCCATCGCCTGCGCGGCGAAGTCGTTGATCAGGTGCAGTTCTTCGAAGCCGAGCATGGCGCGGGTGCGCGAGCGCGAGATCACCCACGGATGGTTGGTGATCCGCGCCTCGTCGCCGTCCACGCGCCCGGCCACGGCGAACACGCCGCTGCGCGCGTCCACCCCTGTCTGCTGCAGGTAGTAGCGCGCGGCATCGCCCAGCGACGGGAAGTCCACCACCGCGAAGGTCTGGGTGCTGTCGTCGAGCAGCGGCGCGGACGCGCCGAGATCGGCGAGCGCGAAGCGCGCGTTGGTGCCGCCGATGTCGGCGACCAGCACCGGACGCAGCGGCGCGGTCATGGCGTGTCCCGCTGCACGGCGCTGGCGTCGTCGGCGGAGACGTAGCGTTCGGCTTCCTGCGGCCCCCAGCTGCCGGCCGGGTAGGGCAGCAGCGGCGACTGCGCCTGCGCCCAGGCGTCGCTGACGCTGTCGATCCAGGCCCAGGCCGCGCGCACTTCGTCGTCGCGCACGAACAGCGCGTGGTTGCCGTTGAGCGCGTCGAGCATCAGCCGCTCGTAGGCGATGCGGCGGTGCAGGCCGGTCGGCACCGACAGCTCCAGTTCCAGCGGCTGCAGTTCCAGCGCGCCCCATTCCGGGCCGGCCAGGCTGCTCATCAGGCCCAGTTCGATGTTTTCCTGCGGCTGCAGCTGGAAGGTCAGCCGGTTCGGCGCCACGTGGGTCGCGTCGGGCCGCTCGAACAGCCAGTGGGTGACCGGCTTGAGCGTGACCACGATGCGCGTGGTGCGTTCGGCCAGGCGCTTGCCGGTGCACAGCCGGAACGGCACGCCGGCCCAGCGCCAGTTGTCGATGTAGGCGGTGACGCCGACGAAGGTCTCCACGTCGCTGCCTTCCGGCGGCTGGTAGGCCTGCGCCGGTTGGCCGTTGATGGTGCCGGCGGTGTAGCGTCCGCGCACGCTGTCGCGCGCGGCGTGCGCGGCCTGCAGCGGGCGCAGCGCGCGCAGCACCTTGACCTTCTCGTCGCGGATGCGGTCCGCTTCCAGCGACGCCGGCGGCTCCATCGCCACCAGGCACAGCAACTGCAGGATGTGGCTCTGGACCATGTCGCGCAGCGCGCCGGAGCGCGCGTAGTAGGCGTCGCGGCCATCCACGCCTTCGCTCTCGGCGACCAGGATCTCCACCGATTCGATGTAGTTGCGGTTCCACACCGCTTCCAGCAGCGTGTTGCCGAAGCGCAGCGCGATCAGGTTCTGCACCGCGGCCTTGCCCAGGTAGTGGTCCAGGCGGAACACGCGGTCCTCGTCGATCAGCGCGCCGATCGCCTGCAGGATCTCGCGCGCGCTGGCCGAGTCGTGGCCGATCGGCTTCTCCAGCATCAGCCGGTTCGGCGCCGCCAGCGCGCCGCCCAGGGCCAGGCCCTGGCAGGTGCTGATGTACAGCCCCGGCGGGATCGCCAGGTAGCTGACGCACTTGCGCGAGGCCAGCTCGCGCACCGCATCGGCCACCGACTCGGCGTTGCGCAGGTCCACCGAGCGGTAGTCGGTGCGATCCAGCAGCGATTGGATGACCGCCTCGCTGACCTGCGGCATCGCCGCCTGCAGGCGCGGCTTGAGGATCTCGTGGAACTTGGCGGTGTCGTGCGGCGACAGCGCCAGCGCGCGGATGCGGAAGTCCTCCGGCAGGAAGCCGTCGTCGAGCATGCGCAGCAGCGACGGGAACAGGTAGCGCTGGGCCAGATCGCCGGTGGCGCCAAACAGCAGGAAGGTATCGTGCATCGACCGGTTTTCGGTTTCGGGTGACATTTCGTCGATCACCTGGGGGCTAGAAGTGACGTGGCGTTGGTAAGCAAGCGGCGGGACCGGCCTGTATCCGTCCTGCGGCTCGTGCGGGCATAGCGGGTGACCGCCAGCGGGACCGCACGATCCTGGAGATGAATACGACTGCCAGACCTCTGAGCATACCTGTCTAATGCCTCAAGCATCAGGCCGTTGCTCGTGCGCGCGCCGGGACGGCGGCAGGTTGGCGGATCGCATCGCAGGCCCTCGCAGGCGTCGATGTTGCCCCGTGAAAACGGTTACATGGCAGAATACCGCATTGCGCTCCCATTGTTGCCTGTGTCGCTGGCACGATGCGAACCGCATTCGTATGCACTGCCATCGGGAGGGACCGGCGGCAGCCCGTCTCTCCCAGCCGGAAACCGGATACCGCACCATGGCGAAAGTACAACTGGACAACATCCGCAAGGTCTACGACAACGGCCAGGTCGCCGTGCACGGGGCCAGCTTCGAAGTGGCCGACGGCGAGCTGATGGTGCTGGTCGGGCCGTCCGGCTGCGGCAAGTCCACTCTGCTGCGCATGATCGCCGGGCTTGAAGAGATCAGCGGCGGCGAGCTGCGCATCGGCGAGAACGTGGTCAACGACGTGGCGCCGAAGGATCGCGACATCGCGATGGTGTTCCAGAGCTACGCGCTGTACCCGCACATGACCGTGGCCGAGAACCTGGCGTTCGGGCTGAAGCTGCGCGGCGAACCCAAGGACGTCATCGAGCGCCGTGTCGCCGCCGCTGCCGAGACGCTGGGCCTGACCCCGATGCTCGGCAAGCTGCCGCGGGCGATGTCCGGCGGCCAGCGCCAGCGCGTGGCGCTGGGTCGCGCGCTGGTGCGCGAGCCGGCGGTGTTCCTGCTCGACGAGCCGTTGTCGAACCTCGACGCCAAGCTGCGCCATTCGGTGCGCACCGAGATCGCGCAGCTGCACCGCAAGCTCGGCACCACGATGATCTACGTGACCCACGACCAGGTCGAGGCGATGACCCTGGGCCAGCGCATCGTCGTGCTCAAGGACGGACTGATCCAGCAGATCGACACGCCGATGGCGCTGTACGAACGCCCGGCCAACCTGTTCGTGGCCGGGTTCCTCGGCAGCCCGGCGATGAACGTGCTGCAGGGCCAGCTGGTCGAAGAAGACGGCGTGCACCTGCAACTGGCCGACGGCAGCCGCGTGCCGCTGCACGGCGCGCATGTCGCGCCGCAGTGGCTGGGCCGGCCGATCGCGATCGGCGTGCGGCCGGAGCACCTGCAGCCCAGCGCGGACGGGCAGGGCGGGTTCGCAGCCACCATCGAGGTGATCGAGCCGGTCGGCAACGAGATCTTCGTCAACCTCAGCTACGGCAGCCAGCCGCTGGTGATGCGGGTGGCCCCGCGCGCGCTGCCGGGGCTGGGCGAGAGCCTGCGCGTGGCGGTGCGCGGTGAGGCGCTGCATTTCTTCGATCCGGAGAGCGGCGAGCGTTTGGAGGCGCGGGACGCGGGACTCGGGACTCGGGACCCGTAACGGCAACAGACGAAGGCCGAAGCCCTGCGCTGCCGGTTCAGCGCGCGAGGCCTTCGTGCAGCGGCTGCCATTGCGCGGCCTGCGCACCGATGGACAGACCGGTCGGCGGCGCGTCCTCCAGCGGCAGCACCGCCAGCGCCAGCTCGCCGGCGACGCTGACCACGCTGCCCAGCGCCTGTCCGTCGCGCAGCACCTGCGCGCCGACCTCGGCCACGCCGTCCACCGCCAGCAACTGCAGCGCGCGCTTGGCCTTGCCCAGGAAATGGGTGCGGGCGACGATCTCCTGGCCCGGATAGCAGCCCTTCTTCACGCTGAAGGCGTGCAGCCGGTCCAGCGCCAGCTGCTGCGGGGTCCATTGTTCGCGCTGGCTGGCGTCGAGCCGGGCCAGGCCCAGCGCCAGGTCCGCCCGGCGCCACGCCGCGGCGAATGCGGGATCGACCGCGGCGGCATCGGCGGCCGGCGCCAGCAGCAGCGTGCGCGGCATCGCGCCGCCGCCCATGTCCAGCTCGATCACGCCGTGGTCACCCGGCGCAGACGCTGCGCCCCGGGCCTGCTCGGGCATGCTCAGGCGCCCGAAGCCATGCAGATCCTCACGCACCGCGATGCGTACCTTGCGCCGGAACACGAAGCGGTTCAGCGCCGTCGCCAGTTCCGCTGCGCCGCCGTCTGGCAGCAGCACCAGTAGTTCGTCGTCGGCGCGCCGCAGCAGCGCGAACAGCGCGATCACCCGGCCTTTCGCGGTCAGCCAGGCGTTCCATTGCCAATGGCCGTTGCGCAGCGCCTGCACGTCGTTGGCGAACTGCGCCTGGGCGAAAGCCACTGCATCCACGCCGCTCAAACCTACGTATTGCAGGTCTGGCAGCGCGGAAAAACGGTCGAAAGTGAGATTCAGGTTGTCAGGCACGAGGGGGAGGACTAAAATTACGCTGTTGTGAGACCCGCATGATAGGCCAACCAACCCCCACACCCGAGTCCGATCCCGAAACGCAGCGACCCGCCGAGGAGACGACTCCGGAAGCGACGCCTGCGCCGCGGGAAATCGGCGGTCGCGGCGGCCTCGAGCCGACGCGCTACGGCGACTGGGAGAAAAACGGACGCTGCATCGATTTCTGATCCAGCTTTGAGCCAACGCGGCCTTAAGCACGCCGCCCAGCCGAGACAACGAGCCCAGCGAATGGCGACCCGCGAACGTCCTCTTTCCCCCCACCTGCAGGTCTATCGTTGGCAGATCCAGATGGTGACCTCGATCCTGAATCGAGCCACCGGCATCGTGCTCTCGATCGGCGCCTTGGTCATCGCCGCCGGTTTGCTGGCGCTGATGCTCGGCCCGTCCTCCTGGAACCTTTTCCGCGATATCGCCGGCGCCTGGTACGGACAGGTGTTCCTGTTCGGCTGGACCTGGTGCTTCGCCTTCCATCTGTTCGGCGGCCTGCGCCACATCCTGCAGGACTTCGGCCAGGGCTACGCGGTGCGCGCCTTCGTCACCATCGGCTGGCTGTCGGTGATCCTCAGCTTCGTGCTGACCGGCGCGGTGTGGGCCTACGTGTTGCTGGGAGCTGACGCATGAACCGTTACCGTACTCCGCTGAAGAACGTGCGCGGCCTGGGCGCTGCGAAGACCGGCACCGAGCATTTCGTGGTGCAGCGGCTGACCGCCACCGCGCTGGTGCCGCTGTCGATCTGGTTCCTGATCTTCGTGCTGGGCCTGATGGGTTCGGACTACGTCGCCGCCACCGAGGCGGTGGCCAAGCCGTGGAACGCGATCCTGCTGGTCGGCTTCCTCATCGCCGCGTTCTGGCATGCGCAGCTGGGCATGCAGGTGGTGCTGGAAGACTACGTGCACACCTCGCTGCTGGCCCTCGCGGCGCAGACCATCGTGCGTTTCGTCGCCGTGCTCGGCGCCATCGTCAGCATCTTCGCCGTGGCGCGCATCGCGCTGGGCATTGCCTGATCCGCCGGCGACCCTTCTAGGAACCCCCATTTCGATGTCCGCTTACAAGATCACCGAACACAAGTACGACATGGTCGTGGTCGGCGCCGGCGGCGCCGGCCTGCGCGCCACCTTCGGCCTGGCCCAGAAGGGCCTGCAGACGGTCTGCCTGACCAAGGTCTTCCCGACCCGTTCGCACACCGTGGCCGCGCAGGGCGGCATCTCCGCCGCGCTCGGCAACATGGGCGAGGACGACTGGCGCTACCACTTCTACGATACCATCAAGGGCTCGGACTGGCTGGGCGACCAGGACGCGATCGAGTACATGTGCCGCGAGGCGATCCCGGCGATCATCGAGCTGGAACACTACGGCGTGCCGTTCTCGCGCACCGAGGACGGCAAGATCTACCAGCGTCCGTTCGGCGGCATGACCACCAAGTACGGCGAAGGCCCGTCCGCGCAGCGCACCTGCGCCGCCGCCGACCGCACCGGCCACGCCATGCTGCACACGCTGTACCAGCAGTCGCTGGCGCACAACGCGCGCTTCATGATCGAGTACTTCGCGCTGGACCTGATCTTCGACGAGGAAGGCGTGTGCCGCGGCGTGCTCGCGCTGGACATGGCCGAAGGCTCGCTGCACCTGTTCCGCGCCCATGGCGTGGTGCTGGCCACCGGCGGCTACGGCCGCGCCTACTTCAGCGCCACCTCCGCGCACACCTGCACCGGCGACGGCGGCGGCCTGGTGATGCGCGCCGGCCTGCCGATGCAGGACATGGAGTTCGTGCAGTTCCATCCCACCGGCATCTACGGCGCCGGCTGCCTGATCACCGAGGGCGTGCGCGGCGAAGGCGGCATCCTGCGCAACAGCAACGGCGAGCGCTTCATGGAGCGCTACGCTCCGCACTACAAGGATCTGGCCTCGCGCGACGTGGTGTCGCGTTCGATGACCATCGAGATCCGCGAAGGCCGCGGCGTCGGCGAGCACAAGGACCACATCCTGCTCGATCTGACCCATCTCGGCCCGGAAGTGATCAACGACAAGCTGCCCGGCATCGCCGAGAGCGCGCACATCTTCGCCGGCGTCGACGTGGCCAAGCAGCCGATCCCGGTGATCCCGACCGTGCACTACAACATGGGCGGCATCCCGACCAACTACCACGGCGAAGTGGTGCGCAAGGACGGCGACAACCCGGATTCGGTGGTGCCCGGCCTGTACGCGATCGGCGAGGCGGCCTGCGTGTCGGTGCACGGCGCCAACCGCCTGGGCTCCAACTCGCTGCTGGACCTGGTGGTGTTCGGTCGCGCGGTGGCCATCCGTTGCGCCGAGACGATCAAGTCCGGCGCGCCGCACAAGACCCTGCCCAGCGATTCCTGCGACAAGGCGCTGGGCCTGCTCGACAAGCTGCGCAACTCCAACGGCGGCACCCCGACTTCGGTGATCCGCGACAAGATGCAGCGCACCATGCAGTCCGACGCGGCGGTGTTCCGCACCAGCAAGACGCTGCAGGAAGGCGTGGACAAGATGGCCGAGATCTTCGCCACCTTCGAGGACGTGAAGGTCTCCGACCGCTCGCTGGTGTGGAATTCGGACCTGATCGAGACCTACGAACTGAACAACCTGCTGCTCAACGCGGTGGCGACGATCAACTCGGCCGAGCAGCGCAAGGAAAGCCGCGGCGCGCATGCGCACGAGGATTTCCCCGACCGCGACGACGTCAACTGGCAGAAGCACACCCTGGTCACCGTCGACGACAAGGGCCAGTGCAGCTTCGACTACCGCCCGGTGCACATGTACACGCTCAGCAAGGATGTCGACGTGGTGCCGCCGAAGCCGCGCGTGTACTGACCAAAGCCGGGATTGGGGATTGGTGATTCGGGATTCGAAGCACTTCGTTTCCTGCGCCCAACGCACCCCCCAATCCCTAATCCCCAATCCCGGATTTTAAAAGCCATGGCAGAGTTCACCCTCCCCAAGAATTCCAAGATCGGCAAGGGCAAGCACTTTCCCGCCACCGGCGCGAAGAATGCACGCACCTTCAAGGTCTACCGTTGGAATCCGGACGACGACAGCAACCCGCGCACCGACACCTACGAGGTGGATCTGGACGCGTGCGGCCCGATGGTTCTGGACGCGCTGATCAAGATCAAGAACGAGATCGATCCGACCCTGACCTTCCGCCGTTCCTGCCGCGAGGGCATCTGCGGTTCGTGCGCGATGAACATCGACGGCACCAACACGCTGGCGTGCACCAAGGCGATCGCCGACTGCGACAAGGCCGAAGTGCCGATCTATCCGCTGCCGCACATGAGCGTGATCAAGGATCTGGTGCCGGACCTGACCCACTTCTACGCGCAGTACGCGTCGATCAAGCCGTGGATCCGCACCCAGACCCCGCCGCCGCCGGACCGCGAGCGGCTGCAGTCGCCGGAAGACCGCAAGAAGCTCGACGGCCTGTACGAGTGCATCCTGTGCGCGTGCTGCTCGACCAGCTGCCCGAGCTACTGGTGGAACGGCGAGCGTTACCTCGGCCCGGCGATCCTGCTGCAGGCCTACCGCTGGATCATCGACTCGCGCGACGAGGACACCGGTGCGCGCCTGGACGACCTGGAAGATCCGTTCAAGCTGTACCGCTGCCACACCATCATGAACTGCGCGCGGACCTGTCCGAAGGGGCTGAATCCGGCGCTGGCGATCGCCGAGATCAAGAAGCTGATGATGGCGCGCCGCGCCTGATCGGTTAGCTCCACACACGGCGGGCGTGCCCGTCGACTGCGCGGCACCGGCTTTCGGGTTCGGTGCCGCGCGCGTTTCCGGCGGTCGCCGCAGCAGGCGCCCGTCCACAAAGACATGGGTGCGATGCGATGGACGAAGCCACCGAACTGAAGAAGCTGCGCTGGCGCTGCCGGCGCGGTATGCGCGAGCTGGACCAGCTGTTCGGGCGCTACCTGGACCGGCGCTGGGCGCAAGCCCCCGAGGCCGAGCGCGGGGTTTTCCTATACCTGCTCGATTGCGAGGACGATAAGTTGTGGCGCTGGTTCATGGGCTACGAGGCTTGTCCCGATGCACGCGCCGCCGATCTCATCGCCACCATCCGCGCCATGCCGGCTTGAGTGGCGCCCCTCGCG
The DNA here is from genome assembly GCF_035026585.1 of Xanthomonas sp. WHRI 7945. Classification (NCBI taxonomy): domain Bacteria; kingdom Pseudomonadati; phylum Pseudomonadota; class Gammaproteobacteria; order Lysobacterales; family Lysobacteraceae; genus Xanthomonas; species Xanthomonas sp. WHRI 7945. The sequence continues at coordinate 2,756 of NZ_JAYIQP010000014.1, read as the reverse complement.
CTGGCTGCTGGCGGCGCTGACGCTGCTGAGCGTGCTGGCGCCGCTGTCTATCCTGGGCTCGGACATGCCGCGGCCCTGGGCCTGGCCGGCAGCGGCGCTGGCCGCGCTATACGCGGCGCTGCTGCTGCGCCGCGAAGCCCACCGCCCGCTGCGCGCGCTGCTGATTCCGCCGCAGGGCAGTGCGGCGGCGAGCGTCGATGGCCAGCCGGTGGCGGCGCTGCAGGTGGACTGGCGCGGGCCGCTGGCGTTCGTGCGCTGGCGCGACGCGCATGGCCGGGTAGGGCGCCTGGCCTGGTGGCCGGATACGCTGCCGGCGCCGGCGCGACGTGAACTGCGTCTGGCCGCTCAGGCCCGTGCCGCTTCGTCTGCGCCCCCGCAGATGGCACCATAGCGCTCCCTGGACGGTGGCTGCGCATGTTCAAACCCTTACCCGTGGCCATCGGCCTGCGCTACCTGCGCGCCAAGCGCCGCAACAACTTCATTTCCTTCATCTCGATGGCCTCGATCCTCGGCATCGCCCTGGGCGTGACCGTGCTGATCACCACGCTGGCGGTGATGAGCGGTTTCCAGAAGGAGATCCGCGACCGCCTGCTGCAGATGGCCGCACATGCCACGGTCAGCGCGCAGGGCGCGCCGATGCAGGACTGGCAGCACGCGGTGGACGTGGCCAAGCGCGATCCGCGCGTGGCCGGCGCCGCGCCGTACGTCGAGGAAGAGGCGCTGCTCACCGGGCAGCGCAATCAGCCGGCGATCGTGCGCGGCATCCTGCCCGGCGAGGAGGCCAAGGTCTCGGTGCTGGCGCAGAAGATGAAGCAGGGCTCGATCGACAGCCTGACCCCCGGCTCCTACAACATCCTGCTCGGCCAGGAACTGGCGCTGTGGCTGGGCGTGGGCGTCGGCGACAAGGTGGTGGTGATGCTCGGCGAACCGCAGGCCAGCCCGATGGGCATGGTGCCGCGCTACAAGCGCTTCACCGTCAGCGGCATCTTCGAGGCCGGCTACAACGAGATCGACCGCGGCCTGGCGGTGACCAGCATGGCGGACATGCAGCGTGTGCTGCGCATGGGCGACGGCGTCACCGGCGTGCGCCTGAAGCTGCACAACATGGACCTGGCCTGGAACGTGGCCCGCGACCTGGCGCTGAACCTGCACGGCCCATACATGGTCAGCGACTGGACTCGCGAGAACGCCAACCTCTACCAGTCGCTGAAGATGGAAAAGACGGTGATGGGCATCCTGCTGTCGCTGATCATCGCGATGGGGGCGTTCAACCTGGTGTCTTCGCAGGTGATGCTGGTCACCGACAAGCAGGCCGACATCGCCATCCTGCGCACGCTGGGGCTGAGCCCGGGCGGGGTGATGCAGGTGTTCATGGTGCAGGGCACGCTGATCGGCGTGATCGGCACCGTCGCCGGAGTGATCGGCGGCATCGTGCTGACCCTGAACCTGGAGCGGATCCTGGCCGGCATCGAGGCGCTGTTCAACATCAAGCTGCTGCCGGAGGACGTGTACTACATCACCGGCCTGCCCACCGACATGCAGCCGCACGACGTGGTGGTGATCACCCTTGTCGCGCTGCTGATGAGCTTCCTGGCCACGCTGTACCCGGCCTGGCGCGCGGCGCGTACGCAACCGGCGGAGGCGCTGCGCTATGAATGAGCATCGGGACATGGGACTCGGGACTCGGGACTCGGAAGTGCAAAAGCCACAGCGTGCCGATGCGGCGATCCGCGCCGAAGGCCTGGGCAAGACCTACGCCGAAGGCAAGATGCGCACGCCGGTGTTCGACGGGCTGGACCTGGCCGTGGCGCCGGGCGAGACCGTAGCCATCGTCGGCGCGTCCGGCGCCGGCAAGAGCACCCTGCTGCACCTGCTCGGCGGCCTCGACGTGCCCACCGCCGGCGAGGTGTACGTGGCAGGGCAGCGCATGTCGGCGCTGTCGGACGCGGCGCGCGGGCAACTGCGTAACCGCTCGCTGGGCTTCGTCTACCAGTTCCATCACCTGCTGCCGGAATTCACCGCGCTGGAGAACGTGATGATGCCGGTGCTGCTCGGCGGCGCCGCGGTCAAGGACGCCGAGGCGCGCGCGCGCGCCTTGCTGGAATCGGTGGGCCTGGGCCATCGCCTGGAGCACAAGCCCGGCGAATTGTCCGGCGGCGAGCGCCAGCGCGCGGCGGTGGCGCGCGCGCTGGTCAACCGCCCGGCCTGCGTGCTCGGCGACGAGCCGACCGGCAACCTCGACGACAAGACCGCGGCCAACGTGTTCGCGCTGATGCTCGACCTCAACCGCGCGCACGGCACCAGCCTGGCCCTGGTCACCCACGACCGCAGCCTGGCGCGCAAGCTCGACCGCGTGCTGGAACTGCACCAGGGCAAGCTGCGCGAACTGGCGCCTGCCGACGTGTAGCGGCGCGTGTGTCGGCGTGGAATGCGCCGGCATGGTCGCGACCCGGCGGCTGCGACGAATGCATTTCGGAACAATGGCGGTTCCGGCGATCGGTCGCGGCTGAAGCCGCTCCTACAGTGCACCCAAACCGCCCCTGTAGGAGCGGCTTCAGCCGCGACGAACGAAGCCGAAGTTTGTCCGGCCATGGAACAACCGGTGGCCCGATGGGCCGACGCCACGCGGAGTCGCTGCACAACGAGGGCGGTGCACTGTGGGAGAGACTTCAGTCCCGGCGCGGTCCGGTCGCGGCATCTCCACCGCTTCGCTCGTCGCGACTGAAGTCGCTCCCACAAGGGACTTGTGGCCTGCT
>NZ_JAYIQP010000013.1:0-139213 GCF_035026585.1 Xanthomonas sp. WHRI 7945 | reverse complement strand
GCCGCGAGCGGGCGTTACCGGTAACGCCCGCTCGCGGCTGAAGCCGCTCCTACATTTTTTCTCGACGGCGCTAGCCGCCCTCAGCCTCTGCGCGCAGCGCGCCGACCACGCTCGGCCACAGTTCCGACACGGTCGGATGGATCGGCACCGCCCATTGCAGCGTCTCGAACGGCTGCTCGGCATTGATCAGGTCGAGCACGCCATGGATGGCCTCGTCGCCGTTGATGCCGAGGATCGCCGCGCCGAGGATGCGGTGGGTCTGCGCGTCGGCCACCAGTTTCATGAAGCCGGCGGTCTCGCCGTTCTCTCGCGCGCGCCCGACCTGGGTCATCGGCCGCTTGGCGAACAGCAGCGGGCGGCCGCTGGCGCGCGCCTGCGCCTCGGTCATGCCGACCCGGCCCAGCGGCGGATCGGTGTACAGCGCGTAGCCGGGCACGCGCTGCGAGACGCGGCGCTGGCCGCCGTCGAGCAGGTTGGCGGCGACGATCTCGTAGTCGTTGTACGCGGTGTGGGTGAACGCGCCGCGGCCGTTGCAGTCGCCCAGCGCCCACACGCCGGTGGCGCTGTTCGCCAGTTGCTCGTCCACCTGGATGTAGCCGCGCGCGTCGGTGGCGATGCCGGCGCGGTCCAGGCCCAGGTCGTCGGTATTGGGCTGCCGCCCCATCGCCAGCAGCACATGGCTGGCGACCACTTCCGGCGCGCCCTCGCGGCAATCCACCTGCACCGCCACGCCCTGCGCATGCGGCGCGAACGCGATGCACTGCGCGCCGGTCCGCACCGCCACGCCCTCGCCTTCCAGCACCGTGCGGATGCAGGCGGACACGTCCTCGTCCTCGCGCGCGATCAGCCGCGGCTGTTGCTCGACCACGGTCACCTGCGCGCCGAGGCGGCGGAAGATCTGCGCGAATTCCAGGCCGATGTAGCTGCCGCCGATCACCGTCAGGTGCCGCGGCACTTCCTGCAACTGCAGGATCGAGGTGTTGGTCAGGTAGGCGATCTGGTCCACGCCGGGCAGCGCCGGCACGTGCGCGCGGCCGCCGACGTTGAGGAAGATCTTCGGCGCGGTGATGGACTCCTCGCCCACGCGCAGCCGCTGCGGCGCCTCGAAGCGGGCATGGCCGCGCAACAGGGTCAACCCATGCATGCCGCCCAGCCACTGCTCCAGGTTGTCGCGCGCGCTGTGCGTCACCGCATGCGCGCGCGCCATCACCCGCGCGATGTCGATGCCGACGTCGCCCTGCAGCTGCACGCCGTAGTCGGCCGCGCGCCGCGCCAGGTGCGCCACGCGCGCACTGGCGACCAGAGTCTTGGTCGGCATGCAGCCGGTGTTGACGCAGGTCCCGCCGACCAGCTGCCGCTCGACCAGCGCCACCTGCATGCCGGCCGCGACCAGGCGCGCCGCCAACGACGGACCGGCCTGGCCGGCGCCGACCACGATCGCGTCGAACGCGCGGCTCATCGCAGCAGCGCCATCGCCAGCACGCCCAGCGCGATCGCCGCCGCATCCTCGAGCAGCGCGGCCGGCAGGTCGCGACCGAAGCGCCGTGCCATCGCCGCACGCGCGGCCGCGCCGCCGAGCGTGCCGAGCACCGCGCCCAGCGCGCCGGCGACCATCGCCGCCACCCACAATCCGCCCGCCATGCCCACCGCCGCGCCGCACAGCCCGCCCATCGCGATGCGCGTGCCGAACTGCACCGGCACCTTGCGGCTGGGCGTGCCCGGCAACTGATCGGTGACGAGTTCGCCGATGGCCAGCAGCGACACGATCCACGGTGTGAAGCGCCAGCCCAGGAACGCCAGCGGCGTCCCGACCAGCGGCAGCACGCCCAGGCTGGCGGCCCAACTGACCACCGCCGGCGCAGTCATGGCGCGCAGGCCCGCGACGATCCCGATCAACAGCGCGACGACGAGCAGGCTCATGATGGCGACTCCGGCAGCTGGCGTAGGAACATCCGGGACAACCTGGCGCACGCGGCGTACAGCGCGCGGCGGCGACGCTCGAGTATAGGCACGACTGCGGCGCGCCCGCCATGCGATGCCGATTTGCGCACGCGCATGCAATGCGGGTCAGGAAGGCTTGGCCGGCCTGGTTCGCTTGGCGGCCTTGGCCGGTTTCTTCGCCGCCCTGGTCGGCGCGGCGGGCTTGACGGCGTTGGCGGGCTTGGGCGGCTGCACTGGCTTGGGCGGTTTTGTCGGTTTTGTTGCCTTGGCCGCCTTGGTCGCCTTGGTCGCCCGGGTTGTCTTGGTCGACTCGGCAGCTCCACCTGCCCTGGTCGCGCTGGCCGTTTTCGTCGGCTTGCTCGATGCGCTCGGCCCGGCCGTTTTCCTCGCTTTCGCAGACCGCGCCGACTTGCCGGGCTGCGTTGACTCGCCCGACTTCGCGGGCTTCACGGCCTTCGCGATCCTGCCGGTTTTCGCCGAGCGGCTTGTCGCATCGGCGCCCGCCGTGGCAGCGTCGTCGCGCTGCGCCAGCGCCTTCAGCGTGACCCAGGTCGGCGCATGATCGCTGGCATGCGGCAGGTCGCGTAGCCAGCGGTCCACGCCGGCGTCGCGCAGGCGCGCGGCCAGCGGCGGATTCAGCAGCAGGTGATCGATACGCAGCCCAGCGTTGCGTTGCCAGTGCTGGCGGAAATAGTCCCAGAACGTGTAGATCCGCGCATCGCCATGCACCTTGCGCAGACTGTCGGTCCAGCCCTGCGCGAGCAGTTCCGCATAGGCCTGGCGGCTCTCCGGCTGCAGCAGCGCGTCGCGCCGCCACGACTTGGGATCGTAGATGTCCTCGTCGGTCGGCACCACGTTGAAGTCGCCGATCAAGGCCACCGGATGCGGCAGCGCGACCAGTTGTTGCGCATGCCGCTGCAGCCGCGCGAACCAGTCCAGCTTGTAGTCGAACTTCGGCCCCGGACGCGGATTGCCGTTGGGCAGGTACAGGCAGCCGACCAGCACCCCATGCGCCATCGCCTCCAGATAGCGGCTCTGCGTATCGCGCGCATCGCCCGGCAGGCCGCGCCGGCTTTCCACCGGATCGCTGCCCTTGGCCAGGATCGCCACCCCGTTCCATGCCGACTGCCCCAGCCACAGCGCGCCGTAGCCGGCGGCATGGATTTCGTCGACCGGGAAGCCCGCATCCACGCTCTTGAGCTCCTGCAGCCCGACGATGTCCGGCGCCTCGCGCCGCAGCCACTCCAGCAACTGCGGCAGGCGGCTGCGGATGCCGTTGACGTTGTAGGTGGCGATCTTGAGCGTCTTCATCGCGTGCGCCATTGCAGAACCGACCATCACCTTGCCCAAGCTAGGCTCGGCGCATCGTGAAAACCGGGAGCGCCGCATGACCCCACTCGACAAACCATTGCCCCGGGAACTGGAAATCGACGGCACGACCTACACGCTGACCATCGACCCGGACGGCCTGAAACTCACCGAAAAAGGCCGTCGCAAGGGCCTGGCGTTACGCTGGAGCGAGCTGGTCAGCGGCGACGCCGCCCTGGCCACCGCCCTGCAGGCCTCGCTCGCCGCCGCCAAGTGAGCGCGCCGCGCAGCCGCCCGCATGCTGCGCGGCAGCGTAGACAAAGCATCGCCATCCCGCGTCGGGCGGCCAGCGGCAGGATGCCAACCGCCATGGGCAGTGGTATTTTTCGATCGGCCGGCAGCGAGCAAGGAGCAGGACGGATGCGAACGAACAGTGGAACGTGGCACGGGCGGGGCCTGCACCAGGGATCGCAGGACGTGCAGTCCCAGCGCAAGCAGCCACCGCTCCCACGCTGGAAGAACGCGCTGGCGGCGGGCGCGCTGATCCTGGCGGCGCTGCCGCTGATCGCGCCGGCCGGCAATGCCGACACCCCGCAGGACACGCTGCAGATCGCGACCAGGACCCGCCATGCGCCGGGAACGCCGCAATGGCGCCAGATCCACGACTGGCTGGCACAGCACCTGACCGCCATGGACGGCCAGCCCAAGGGCGATCCCGAGCGGCTCGGCACCATCACCCTGGCCTACAGCACGACCAGGCCGATGACGACCGGCCCGATCCCGCAACCCGTGCCCCTGCCCGCGACCGGCATGCCCGGCGACACCATCGGCATCGCGTCGTGCGCGCAGGGCCACCTGCAAACCTGGAACTACGTCATCGACGACGGCCAGGACCATCGCTGGATCCTGCAGTCCTACTCGCTGAAGCAGGCCGCGTCCTGCCCGGATAGCGCCCGCCAGGGCTGACGCGCTGCATCCGCCGCAGAGGCGACGCTGGCAGGCGCGTTCGCTGCGGCGCGTATCGAACGGGTTCATACGGACCCAGTGCCGCGGCAGACACCATCGCCACCGCGGCATCGCTTGTCGATTTCCCGCCCTCTCGCACGTCGTATCCAGCAAGGCGCCCATCCCGGCGCGCCGAACCCCGGAGGTTCCCATGTCGTATGTCGATGGTTTCGTACTGGCGGTGCCCACCGCCAACAAGGAGAAGTTCCTGGAACACGCCCGCGTCGATTCGGTGTTCATCGAGCACGGCGCGCTGCGCGTGCTCGAATGCTGGGGCGACGATGTGCCGCACGGCCAGCAGACCGATTTCTTCCGCGCGGTGGAGGCCAAGGACGACGAGACGGTGGTGTTCTCGTGGATCGAGTGGCCGGACAAAGCCACCCGCGATGCCGGCATGAAGAAGATGATGGAGGACCCGCGCATGGATCCGGCGGTCAACCCGATGCCGTTCGACGGCAAGCGCATGATCTACGGCGGCTTCGTGCCGGTGCTGGAATTGAAGAAATAAGGGGCAAGCGACGACGCGCGACGACCGCTGCGCCGCCACCGCGGCATGCGGTTCGCGCATGCCGCTGCATGCCGCGCTGCGACGACGCCGCAGCGCGGCGGCGGCTCAGAACCTGTAGCTGAAGCTCAGCGTCGCGCTGCGCCCGGCGGCGTAGTACAGGTTGCTGTACTCGTCCAGCACGAAGTACTTGCGATCCAGCAGGTTGCTCGCGTTGAACTGCAGCGCGGCCTGCGCGTTGATGTCGTAGCGCGCCATCGCGCCGAGCAAGGTCACCGAGGCCTGATCCACGCGCTGCGGGCCGTTGGGGCCGTCCACCGCGGCATGGCTGGCGGACTGCCAGTTGGCGCCGCCGCCCACGGTGAGCCGGTTCCATGCGCCGGGCAGCCGATAGGTGGTGAACACGCGCACCAGCGTGCGCGGCAGCGCGGTGCGCAGGTCGGCGCCGTCCGGGCCTTCCAGTTCGAAATGCGACCAACCGAACGACGCGCTCCAGTCTTCGCTCAGTTCGCCCGACGCTTCCAGCTCGAAGCCGCGCGAGCGCGTGCCGTCCACCGCCACGTAGGCCTGGGTCAGGCCGTCGGGCAGGGTCTGCCCGACCTCGGCCTCGGCCACGTTGTCCTGGCGGGTGTCGAACAGCACCAGCGCGGTGTTGAGGCGGCCGTCGAAATGGCGGCCCTTGATCCCGATCTCGCGGCTGCTACCGAGCACCGGATCGAGGAAGCTGCCGTCGCGACGGCGGTTGTCCTGCGGATCGAAGATCTCGGTGTAGCTGACGAACGCCGAATATACCGGGGTGATCGCATAGACCAGCCCCGCATAGGGCACGGTCTTGCGGTGGTCGTGGCGGAACACGCCGCTGTAGAGGTCGTCGGTGTCGTTCTTCCAGCGGCTGTAGCGGGCGCCGGCGATCAGCGTCAACGGCTCGGCCAGCGACAGGCGCGCGGCGGCGTAGGCGCCCTGCTGGTCGGTGCGGATGTCGGTGGCCTTGTCGGCATCGGCGGCGAACTGCGGAAACGGATAGCGGCCGTCCCACTGCAGGAAATCGCCGACCGGCGCCAGCGCCTCGGTGGCGTTCACCCACGAGCGCTTGCTGTAGCGCGAACCGCTCAAGCCCAGCACCAGCTCGTGCTCGCGGCCCCATGCGCGGAACGGCCCGGACGCGTACACGTCCACCATGTTCTGCAGGCCGCGGTCGCGGCTGCGGTAGGCGGACGGCTCCACGGTCTCACCGGTGACGCGGTTCGGGAACCCGTAGACGTAGAACAGCGCCATGTCGCCGTCGGTGGCGCGGTGGCTGGCCAGCGCGCGCAGCGACCAACCATTGCCGAACGTGTGCTTGAGGTCGGCGAAGGCGGTGGCGGTGGTGGTGTTCCAGAAGGTCCAGTCCGCGGCGCTGCTGAAACCGCGCGGCCATTCCAGGAAACTGCCGTCGTCGTAGAACACCGGGTAGGTGCCCCAGGTCACGCCCTGCGGCCGGTTCTTCTGGTAGTCGTAGCCCACGCTCAGCGTGGTGGCGGCGCCGAGATCGGCATCGACCACGCCGTACAGCACGGTCTTCTCCTTGCTGTAGCGGTCCAGGTAGGAATCGCCCTGCTCGTAGGCGCCGACCACCCGCCCGCGCACGCTGCCGTCGGCCGCCAGCGGCGCGGCGACATCGGCGGTGCCGCGCCAGGTGTCCCACGACCCCGCGCTCAGCGATGTCTCGGCCTGCAGCGTGCGACTGTCGGCGCGCTTGCGCACGAAGTTGATCGTCGCCGACGGGCTGCCCGCGCCGGTGAGCAGGCCGCTGGCCCCGCGCAACACTTCGATGCGCTCATAGATGGCGGTGTCCAGGCTGGCGTCGGCCGATCCGGAATTCAGCCCGGGCGCCACCGGCACGCCGTCGTAGGCCATGTTCTCCACCGGAAATCCGCGCGCATAGAACAGCACGCGCTCGGTGTCGTAGGCGTTGGACGACACGCCGGTGACGTTGTCGAGCACATCGCGCACCGAGGTCAGGTGCTGGTCTTCGATCCGCTGCGCGGTGACCACGCTGATCGACTGCGGCGTCTGCTGCGGCGTCAGCGACAGGCGCGTCGCCGCCGCGGTCTGCTCGACCGTGTACGACCGTTCGCGTTCGGCCTTGACGTTGATCGCGTCCAGCGTGGTCGGATCGGCACCGGCGTCCGCCTGCGCCGCGGCCGACAGCGCGATGGACAGGCCGACCGACAACACGCTCAGGCGCACGGCAGCGCCGCGAAGATGGAAAACGGACATGGGAAAGCCCCTGGGATGAAGTGAGCCACAGGCAGGCGGCCTGTGCGGATTCTCACGACTGGGGCTGGCGATGGAACACGGCTTGCGCGTCGTCAAGTCCGCGTAGTTTACCTCAGGGCCTGGCGTCCACTGCCAGAGGGACGCGGCGCTGCCTGGCCAACGGCGGCAGCGGGATCGCGGGGTAAACTGCGCCCTGCTTCCAGCGCCGCCCACGCCCCTCCACGCCATGCCTCCTGCCCAACCGCGGCCAGCGTCGCGCTCCCTTCTCGCCAGCGTGCGCAGCGTCGCCAGGCTCGTCATCTTCGCGTTCATCAGCGTAATTCTACTGCCGCCGCAATGGCTGCTGATGCGCTTCACCCGCGGACGCGGCGCCTTCGTGCTGCCGCGGCTGTGGTTCGCCTGCCTGCGCACGCTGCTGGGCATCCGTGTCGAGCGCGTCGGCGTCCCGCGCAGCGGCGGCGGCACGCTGTTCGTCGGCAACCATCTCTCGCATTTCGACATCGTGGTGCTGGGCAGCCTGCTGCACGCACGCTTCATCGCCAAGAACGACATGGAGCGCTGGCCGGGGATGCGGCATCTCGGCGCGCTGGCGCAGACCGTGTTCATCAGCCGCCGCCGGACCGACGCCGCCCACGTGGCCGCGGCCGTCGCCGCGCAGATTCGCCCCGACCACGACGTGGTGCTGTTCGCCGAAGGCACCACTTCCTCCGGCGAGCGCGTGGCCCCGTTCAAGTCGAGCCTGTTCTCGCTGTTCCTGGGCGGCGATGCCGACGCCCGGCCATGGACGCTGCAACCGTTCACCCTGGACCTGCTGTCCGTCGACGGCCGCAGCCTGGCGCACGGCGGCGAGCGCGACGCCTACGCGTTCTACGGCACGATGCAGGCCGGCACCCACGTCGCACGCTTCCTGCGCCTCTCGGGCGCCGTGGTCCGGGTGACCTTCCATGCGCCGATCGCGATCGGCCACGACGCGGACCGCAAGGCGCTGGCGCGGCAGGTGCATGCGATCGTGGCGTCGGCGCTGGTTGCCGGCCATGCACCAAACACGCCGCCAGGCTGACGCGGAAGTGGTTGATGCTGGCGGCCGGTGCGTGAGTGCGAAAGCTGCGGAGGCGCGCCTACAACAGCTTGCGGTAGCGTCGGGAAGACATTGCAGGGGGCTTCGGCTGCTAAGGTCGCCCTAGGTTTCTGTCGCGGCTGAAGCCGCTCCTACAGGGGCGAGTGGAGGCGCTTCGTTCGCCGCGACGGATAGCCGAGGCTACTTTGCCGCCTCGCACAGCTTGCGGTTGAACCAGGTGGACTTGGCGATCGGCAGATAGCTGTCCCAATCGCTTGGCGGCAGCATGCTGCCGTTCTTGTCCAGTTCCTGCTGCAGCGAATCCTCGTCGCGACTGGCGCCGGCGATGGTGCTGTCCAGCGCGGCCAGGCAGTCCTTCGGACGGCCCAGGCGCAGCAGGGCGATGGCGCGATCGTTGGCGAAGCGGTCGCGCTCCAGCCAGTTGAAGAACGTGCCGCACTCCTTGCCGAATGCGTCCATGCCCGCCAGCGCGGCCGCATAACGCTTGCCGCGATAGTCGGCCAGATACGCCGCGCGCCGCTTGCCGCTCGCCGCCGCGGTGCAGCCCGGCGGCAACGCCAGGTACTCGCCGTCGAAGCCGGCGCGCGCGCCGCAATAGTCGCGGCAGCTGTCCTCGGTCAGGGGCGTCACCTCGAACCCGCCAGGCGTGCGCTTGAACGACACGCGGCACGGCGTGTCGCTGCCATCGGTGGCCTCGGCGATCTCGCCGCGCAGCGTCCCCGACAGCGCGCAGGTATGGCCGTTGGCGCCCACCGCCTCGATCTCGAACTGGCGGACGCCGCCCTGCCCGCTGATCTGCAGGCTTCCCCAACCGTCCTTGGTGCCGTACTCGGCCGGCGCCGGCGCGGCCGCCGCGGCGCCGAACGCGGCCATGCACAGCAGCATCGCGGCCCACTTGCATCGTCCTGACATCGCGTTTCCAAGCTCGGGAAGGGAGAGGAATTCTGCTTCATCTTGCGCACCGCCAGCCAGTGCGCCGGAACTCTCCGCGATCGGCGTTCCGGCGCTGCATGCACGAAAGCGCCTTCGGCTGCGGCGCACGCCGGCGCGACGCGCGTGTAATCTTGGGCAAGGCGCACGCCGGTCCCATCCGCGATCCCGCTCCCCGCCGGCCGGCATCCGAGGCAGAATCCCATCATGCACCCGCTCGCCTTCCCGCTCGTCACCCTGCTCGCCGGCGTCGTCGCCGCCGCCGCGCCGACGCCGACGCCGGAACGCATGCTGATCTTCAGCAAGACCGCCGGCTTCCGTCACGAGTCGATTCCCACCGCGGTAGCGACGCTGCGCCAGCTGGCGAGCGAAGAGGGCTTGGTCGCCGACCACAGCGAGGACGCGAACGACTTCACCGCAGCCAACCTGGCCCGCTACCGCGTGGTGGTCTTCGCCAGCACCACCGGCGAGATCCTCGACCCGGCGCAGCAGCGCGCGTTCGAGGGCTTCGTGCGCAACGGCGGCGGCTTCGTCGGTGTGCACTCGGCCGCCGACACCGGCTACACCTGGCCGTGGTACGGGCGCCTGGTCGGCGCGTGGTTCAAGGGCCATCCACCCGGACTGCAATCCACCCGCGTGCAACCCGAGCGCGACGGCCGCCCCGACGGCGCGTCCTGGCCGATCCGCGACGAGATCTACGACTACCGCAGCAACCCGCGCGCCCAGTTGCAGGTCATCGCCACCGTGGACGAACGCCTGTACGAAGGCGGCAGCATGGGCGCGGACCACCCCATCGCCTGGTGCCACGGCTTCGACGGCGGCCGTGCCTGGTACACCGGCCTGGGCCACGACGCGGCGGTGTACGCCGACCCGAATTTCCTGGCGCAGCTGCGGCAGGGCCTGCGCTATGCGACCGGCCAGGCCGCGCCGTGCTGATCGGCGCTGCCTGCGCCGCCAGATCGCCGCGATGCCGCCGCTCGTGATGGTATCGGCCACACGCTTCAGGACTTTGCCGCATTCCATCGCGCGGCAGACGGCATCGTCCTAGCGGTACCGGGACTCATGTGCAGCACTTGTCCGAGCGGAACCGCGTTTCCGCCTGGGATGTCACGGCTCTCGCGTCGGCCGCAGCGGCGTGGATTGCTGCGCACGTTGAGGAGCTACTCGCGATTGTCCGCGCGCCTTCGGCCGGGATCGCGGCCGTGCGCGCCGATGTTGGGTCCTTGAAGCGGATTGCAGCCGCCCATGACGCTCGCTGCCGCTCCAGACCGGCAGCGCACACCGTCGCTGCCGCGGCGCGGCGCCGCCGATTCACTTGCAGGCTTGGGTCACGGCTTTCTCGACCGCCTGCATGAAGTCGCGGTCGTCTTTCATGGCCGGGTCGGTGCGGGCGCCGTCGCGCACGTGCCTGGCGCGCGTGCAGGCTTCCGGACCCGGCGCGCGCACCGAACTGATCAGGCTCGCGCCGAAGCTGGGTTCCTGGCCGCTGCCGGAAGGCGCCTGTTGGCCGTTCTGGCCGGCAGGCGGTTGCGATGCCCGTTGCGGGCCTTGGCCGCCGGCAGGCGCAGCGGACGCCGCGGTCTCCCATCGCTTCTGCTCGGTGCCGTTCGCGCAGGGCACGGACTGGTACACCGTCCCGAGCTTGGGATCCTTGCATTTGTAGGCCGACTGGGCCGACGCCGGCAGCGCCAGCACGCACAACAAAGCCGCAAGCATCCTGACCATGGCGCCCCTCCCCCAGGGAAAAACGCGAGCTTACACGACTGGCTTACGCGGGCGGCGCGCGCTCGCGGGAGCAACACCACGGCCTCCCCACGAGAATCCTGCGGTGTACCGAACAGCTTGCGCCGGCGGCTCGGGCCGCGCTCCTGGCAGCCGCCAAGCGGCCCCCCAAGATGCGCGGCCTCCCCATTCAGCTACCATATGAGATTAAATCTCATTCCGGAATCGACCATGTTCTTGCGTCCCCGTCCCAACCGCCTGCCCCTGGCCATCGCGTTTGCATTGGGCCTGGCGAGCCAGTCGGCGGCCGCACAGGACGCGGGAACCGATCCGGTCACGCTGGACCAGATCTCCGTCTACGGCCGCGTGACCAGCGACACGACGCTGCAGATTCCGCAGACCGTGGACGTGATCGATCGCGCCATGATCGAGGCGACCGGAAGCGAAACCGTAGGCGATGCGCTGCGCTTCGTGCCGGGCGCCTCGCGCGACGGCTCCACGCTCGATGCGTTCGGCGACACCTACCTGATCCGCGGCTTCGCGGCCAACCAGACCGTCAACGGCATGACCGCCAACGCCTTGCGCCAGGCGCGCGACGCAGTCGCCATCGAACGCATCGAAGTGCTCAAGGGACCGGCCTCGGTCCTGTACGGGCAGTTGCAGCCGGGCGCCGTGGTCAACATCGTCACCAAGCAGCCGGAAAGCGTCTGGGGCTTCGAGGGCGCGGTGAAGTACGCGCGTTTCGACGACTGGCGCGCCACCGTGGATCTCACCGGTCCGCTGTCCGCCGACGGCGCCGTGCGCTTCCGCGTCACCGGCGCCTTCGACGACAGCAAGTCGTTCGTGGATTTCTGGAACCGGCAGCACCAGTTCATCGCGCCGTCGCTGGCCGTCGATCTGGGCGAGCGCACCACCGTGACGCTGGAGGCGTTCCACACCCGCAACCGCATCGAAGGCTTCTTCAACGGCGTGCCGGCCGAAGGCACTGTGCTGAAGAACCCGAACGGCCCGCTGCCGCGTTCGCTCAGCCTGGTCGATCCCACCTTCGATCCGTCCGTGCGCAGCAATACCGACGTCAGCGCGCGCCTGGAGCATCGCTTCAGCGATAGCGTCCGCTACCGCGCCGCGGTCTCGTGGACGCGGGAAGAGGTCGACGAAGAGAACATCTTCGGCGTGCTCGGCTGGGACGAGCCGCAACGCACGCTGACCCGCGCGGTGCTCGATGGACAGAGCCGCGGCGAAGCATGGTCGGCCCACAACGACCTCGCCTGGCAGACCAGCACCGGCGCGATCACCCACGAGTTCGTGGCGGGCGGCGATTACACGCGCTTCAAACGCCACAACGCCAGCACCACCGGGCTGGCCGACAGCCTGGACCTCTACGCGCCGGTCTACCAGTTCGACCGTAGGCCCGAGGTCGTCCCGCTCCCCTCGCGCAGCAGCACCAGCGAGGAAGCCATCCGCACCCTCGGCCTGTTCGCGCAGGACCGCATCGGCCTGACCGACACGTTGCGGGCGGTGGTGGGCGCGCGTTGGTCCACGTATCGGCAGGACACCGCCTCGCTGTCGGGCCGCGGCGGCAGCGGCAGCTTCACGCAGAAGCAGGACGCCTGGACCAGCCAATTGGGTCTGCTCTACACGCCGCGCGAGAACCTGGCCCTGTTCGCCAATCGCACCACCTCGTTCCTGCCGGTGTCCGGGCTGACCGCGAGCGGCACGCCGCTGGAGCCGGAAACCGGCGTGCAGTACGAAGTCGGCGCAAAGTCCTCGTTCTGGAATGGGCGGCTGGTGGCGACGGGCGCGTTGTTCCGGCTCGAACGCGAGCACGTGGCGGTCTCCGATCGCGACAATCCCAGCTCGCTCGCCGCCATCGGCAAGCAGCGCTCGGAAGGCGTCGACCTCTCCGCGCGGCTGGGCATGCAGGGCTGGACCGTGCAGACCGGCTACGCCTACACGCGCGCCAAGACGGTGGAAGACACCAACGCCACCCTGGTCGGCGCGCCCATCCGCAACGTGCCCAGGCACAGCTTCGTGCTGCAGAGCGACTACCGCTTCAGCGAGGGCGTCCTGAGCGGCCTGCGCCTCGGTGCGTCCTCCACCTACACCGGCACCCGCACCGGCGACGTGGAGGGCAGTTTCGAACTGCCGTCGTACTGGCGCATGGACCTGTCGATGAACTACGAGATCAGCCGCCAGCTCACGATGGGCATGCGCGTCGACAACGTGGCCGACAAGCGCGGCTACACCCACGCCTTCAGCACCTTCGAAGTCTGGCCGGACATCCCGCGCACCGCTAGCTTCACGGTGTCCTACCGCTACTAGGCCACGGCACTGGCCTTCGTTCTGCTGCACCCTGCACGGGCTTGGCGACCAACTCGTCCCGAGCCCAGCGCAACCACTTGCCGCTTGCGACAGGCGTTGGATGCGGTACTCGACCTGGAGAACGGGCGCTGCTGCCTTGTGCATGGAGGGCCGCAGTAAGCACAGGTGGCAGCTACCATTCAAACCGATAGCGGCGCAGACTCCACAGACCATCAATCGCCGGTGCTACGTCGTCGTGCGCTTCCTGCCTGCGCGCTAGGCATAAACCATCAGCGCGAGCAGGTCCATCAAGCCGTGGGCGATGATCGCGGGCCAGAGCCGGCCTGTGCGTGCGAACCACCATCCGAGGATCAGCCCCACCACGACCAATGAAATTGCGCCGATGGGGCCTTGGTACAAGTGATACGAGGCCCGGATCGCCGTACTGACGTTCACCGCGAACGCGCGGCTATGCCGTCGCTCCAACGCGCGTATCACATACGCGCAGACGAACACTTCCTCGAAAACGGGATTGACCAACGAGATCGCCACGATCGCGGCCAGCGACAGGTTGCTGGCGACCATGGCATCCATGGAGGGATTCACGCCCTCGGCCATGAACGCCCCGAGCAAGCTCAGGGGATAGCACGCCGCGATGCATACGATCAGCAGTCCCAGTGCTTGCCAGATGTCCCGCCTCTGCCAATGGAGACCCAATGCCTGCGCACTCCATCCACGCAGCCACAGCGCCGGACCAAGCACCGCCATGACCAGCAGCTCGTAGAAGACCATCGACCACAGGCTGGTTTCCGAGAAAGACGCATCGACCTCGGCCGCCAGCACCGCCGAAAAGCTCCAGTAGATGGGGAGCCCGAACGCGATCGCCACGACGACCAGCAACTCGCCCCATCCGGCAGATGACGTTTCGCGTCCTTGCATTGGTGCCCTTTTGTTAGCCCTTGATCTCGCGGGAAGCGATATCAACCGCACGGGGCGGCGCTACAGACGTGTGAGATTTCAGGTAGTGGAGCTGCGGAGATGACGGGAAGGCGCATCACACCGGGGTCCATCGAGCGTATCGGGCCCATTTGCACTTCGTTTCCCTTTCTCGAAAGTCTACGAAAATTGCGCCGCGTTTTCGACAGCACTACACAGCAGCGCATCTCAAGCACTCTTCCGAGAGCCCAGCGTTTCATAATTCACTCCCCCGGATGTCCGAACTTCTCTGCGTACAGCTTGCTCAGCCAATCGACGAACACGCGAACCCGCGGCGACAGCTGGCGGTGCTGCGGATACATCGCCGACAGCGGGAAGTCCGGACTCGGCCAGTCGGCCAGCACTTCGACCAGGCGTCCGTCCCGCAACTCGTCTTCGACATGGAAGCGCGGCAGCTGGATCAAGCCGCAGCCGCGCAGCGCGCAGATGACGTTGTTCTCGGCATCGTTGACCGACATCCACCCGTCGAGCGCGAACGCACGCACTTGGCCGCCGACGCGCAGGTCCAGGGTGTTGTCGGTGGCGCCGCCGCTGGAAAAGAACTTCACCACCTGATGCGCGGCAAGGTCGTCGGGATGGCGGGGCGTGCCGAAGCGGGCGAGATAGTCCGGGCTGGCGCAGACCACCTGGGGCATGATCGCCAACCGCCGCGCCACCAGCGAGGAGTCGCGCGGGGTGCCTGCGCGGATCACGCAATCCACGCCTTCGCGGACCAGATCGACCAGCCGGTCGCCGCTGCTGACGACCAGCTCGATGCCGGGATAGCGCGCGCGGAATTGGTCGATGCGCGGCAACACGATCCGCGTCGCGTGCGTGCCGTGCATGTCCACGCGCAGGACGCCGCGCGGATTGGACGCGACCTGGCGCAACGAGGCTTCGGCGTCGTCCAGTTCGCTGAGTACGTGCACGCAGCGCGCGTAGAACGCCTGGCCGTCCAGGGTCGGGCGCACGGTGCGCGTGGTGCGGTCCAGCAGGCGGGTGCCGAGCCGGGCTTCCAGCGCCTTGATCGCGTAGGTGGCGGTGGCGCGGGGAATGTCCAACGCCGCCGCGGCCTGGCTGAAGCTGCCCAGCTCCACGATGCGGGTGAACAGGTGCAGCGAGTCGAAGCGGTCCATGGCCCGATTGTTGTCTGTCGTTGAATTGAGTTGGCAACTTAGCAGGATTTATCCCAATGGCGTCAACCGGAAGAATGGTGCTCCACGGGCAGTCCGCCCCTCTTCTCTGGAGCACGCCATGCATACGAATGCATCCAAGACCGCCATCGTCACCGGCGCCTCGCGCGGCATCGGCCAGGCCATCGCCCAGCGCCTGGCCGCCGACGGCTTCGCGGTCGTCGTCAACTACGCCGGCAACGCCGCCAAGGCGCAGGACACCGTGGCTGCCATCGCGGCGGCCGGCGGCAAGGCCATCGCCGTCCGGGGCGACGTCGGCAACCCCGAGGACGTCGCCGCGCTGTTCGACGCCGCGCGCCAGGCCTTTGGCCGCATCGACGTCGTGGTCAACAGCGCCGGCATCATGCCGATGGCGCGGATCGCCGCGGACAGCCTGGCCGACTTCGACCGGGTGATCGCCACCAACCTGCGTGGCACGTTCCTGGTGCTGGGCCAGGCCGCCGCGCAGCTCGGCGAAGGCGGCCGCATCATCGCCCTGTCGACCAGCGTCATCGCCAAGGCGTTCCCGGGCTACGGCCCCTACATCGCCTCCAAGGCCGGCGTCGAAGGGCTGGTGCGCGTGCTCGCCAACGAGCTGCGCGGCAAGGGCATCACGGTCAATGCGGTCGCGCCCGGGCCGGTCGGCACCGAGCTGTTCCTCAACGGCAAGAGCCCCGAACAGATCGAGCAGAGCGCCAAGCTGGCCCCGCTGGAACGGCTGGGCACGCCCGACGACATCGCCGCCGTGGTGGCGTTCCTGGCCGGCCCCGACGGCGGCTGGGTCAACGCCCAGGTCCTGCGCGCGAACGGCGGCTTCGCCTGAGCCGCCGCATGCGCTCCCCGTTCGAGGAACTCCCCCCATGAGCCAAGTGATCCTGGTCACCGGCGCCTCCAGCGGCTTCGGCGCGATGAGCGCCCGCGCGCTCGCCGACGCCGGCCACATCGTCTACGCCAGCATGCGCGACACCGGCGGGCGCAACGCGCCGCAAGTGGAGCGCGCGAAGGCCTACGCAACCGAGCACGGCGTGCAGTTGCACACGATCGAGCTGGACGTGCAATCGCAAGCTTCCGCCGACGCGGCCATCGCGCGCATCGTCGCCGAGCGAGGGCGCATCGACGTGCTGCTGCACAACGCCGGACACATGGCGTTCGGCGCCGCCGAGGCGTTCACCCCCGAGCAGTTCGCGCACCTCTACGACGTCAACGTGCTCGGTGCGCAGCGGGTCAACCGCGCCGCGCTGCCGCAGCTGCGCGCGCAAGGCAAAGGCCTGCTGCTGTGGATCGGCAGCAGCAGCCACCGCGGCGGCACGCCGCCGTTCCTGGCGCCCTACTTCGCGGCCAAGGCGGCGATGGACGCGCTGGCGGTCAGCTACGCCGCGGAACTGGCGCGCTGGGGCATCGAGAGCTCCATCGTCGTGCCCGGTGCGTTCACCCAGGGCACCAACCACTTCGCCCATGCCGGCAAGCCCGCGGACGACGCGCGCCAACACGCCTATGACGCAGGCCCCACCCGCGGCCTGGCCGACACCGCGCTGAAGAACCTCGCCGCATGCGAGCCGCCCGATGCCGACCCCGCCAGCGTCGCGCGCGCAGTCGTCGACGTTGTCGATGCGCCCTACGGCCGCCGCCCGTTCCGCGTGCATGTCGATCCTTCCGACGATGGCTGCACAGTGGTCGCGGCAGTGGCCGATCGCATCCGTGCGGAGTTCCTGCGCCGCATCGAGTTGGGCGATTTGCTGGCGCCAGCCGCGACGTCGGCCGCGGCCGGTTGACGCTTGCGTCCAGCGCATCAGCAACGCGCCTGGCGAGATCAGGTGCAGTGCCGTCGCTGCAACCCACACGGCTTTTTTCCAATCCTGTTTCACCACCAACGGAGCATCACCATGCCATTCGCCAACTACAAGTTTCCGGAAGGAATCCTGGACCACGCCCGCAAGGAAGAGATCATCCACCGCACCACGGCGATGTTCGTCGAGTACTTCGGCGAAGACGTGCGTCCTTTCAGCATGGTCCTCGTCGAAGAAGTCGCGGACGGCGGCTGGGGCCGCGCCGACGAGACGCTGACGCTGGAGAAGATGGGACTTCCACCGATGGGCAAGTGACGCCATCGGATGCGGAAAGGTGGTGGCGGGTCATGCACGCCAGCCGCCGACCTTGCTGCCCAAAACCACGATGACGAAGTCCAGCCAACGTGCGCCACCCGTCCTTGGCAGCATGACGTCGCACCAGCGCTCACACATTCCCTCAAGGGGTCCCGATGACCGCCCGCACCCCATCGCCGCCGCGCGTCGCCTGGTCCGCCGCGGGCGCACGCGTTGCGCTCCTCGAACCCGCTCTCTACGCCCTGCTGCGCATCGTCTTCGCCGCAGTCCTTTTCACCCACGGCCTGCCGAAGGCGCTGCGCATTCCGCATGGATCGATGCAGGACCCGATGGCCGGATCGATCGGCCTTATCCAGAACGTGTTGGGCCTCCCCTTCGCGCCGCAGCTGGCGTTTCTGGTCATGCTGTTGGAGACGGGCGGTGCGCTGATGCTGGCGATCGGGCTCGGCACCAGGCTGGTCGCACTGCTGCTCGTCCTGCAGATGGCCGCGATCAGCTACGCACTGGGGCCGACCTGGCCCTGGCTGGACCGCGGCATCGAGTTTCCGGTCCTGATGGGCGCTCTTGCGCTGTACATCGCCGCGCGCGGTGGCGGACGCTATGCGCTTGACGCTCGGCTAGGTCTGCGCAGCAAGGTGGCAGCCGCCGCTCACTCATCGTGACGGAGCGAGTTGGCCGCCGAAATATCCGGCATAAGACAGATGCGTAGCAGAAAGTAGCCGCCCGCCACCCATACGCGATGCGCCCCGCCGCATTGCCTGGCGAAGACCCAACGCGCCCGACCGTCCTCCGGACCTTCGGCACTGTGCCGGCGGCGACCATGCCTGCGAGGATGCGGTTTCGATACGACAAGGCGCGACCATGCTGGGACTCATCACGGCCGCACTCCTCGGCGCGGCGCTGTCCACGCCCGCGCCCGCGCCGCCACTGGATGCCATGCCGCACACGCGCCTGGACGCCGACCTGCGCTGCCTGCTCGGTGTGTACGCCCTGCCGGCGGGGCAGTCGGTGACCATCACCGGCGACGGCGGGAAACAGCGCGAACTCCACTACACCCTGTCGAACGGCCGCTTCGGCTCCTTGCGCCTGGACGCCAGCGGCGGCTACGGCGCCGACGCCGTGTACGTCCGTTTCGCCCCCTGCCGCACCGGCACGCTGCAACTGACCCAGGGCGAGGCGACCGCGACCGGCACCCGCCTGCGCCTGGTCGAGCAGGAGACCACCTTCCGCAGCGACGGCATCGCGCTGCACGGCAAGCTCGTACTGCCGGTCGGCGGCCGCGCTACGGCGGCCGCCGTGTGGATCGAAGGGTCGAACAACGACCCCAGCACCGACGACAACGTGTGGCAATACGAACTGGCGCGCAGGGGCGTGGCGGTCTTCGTCTACGACAAGCGCGGGACCGGCGCCTCCTCCGGCGCCCCGTCCTCGGATTTCCATGCGCGCGCACGCGACACCGCGGCCGCGGTCGAGGAAGTCCGCCGGCTCGCGCCGCGCGTGCGGCGGGTCGGGGTAATCGGCGGCAGCCAGGGCGGCTGGGTGGCGCCGCTGACCGCCACCCTGGTCCCGCTGGACTTCGTGGTGCCCGCCTTCGCGATGGCGGAAGGGCCCATCGCGCAGGACCGCGAGCTGGTGGAACAGCAAGTGCGGCGCGCGGGATTCGACGACGCCGCCGTGGCCCAGGCCAGGGAACTGACCGACATCACCGCACGCATCGTGCGCTCGAACATGCGCGAGGGGTTCGCGGCGCTGGATACGTTCAAGGCCAGGCACGCCGACGCGCCGTGGCACAACGCCATCCAACCGCGCTCCTACACCGGCTTGTTCCTGACGCTCTCCAGCGCCGACATCCAGGCCAACGGCCCCGCGCTCGCGCAAGGCCTCACCTTCGACTACGAACCGCTGCCGGTGATCGAGACGATCGCCCCGCGCCAGCTCTGGCTGCTCGGCGGCCGCGACCGCCAGGCGCCGAACGCCGTCACCCAGGCACTGCTCCGGCAACTGCAGCAACGCCGGCGCGATCTCGCCGTGGTCGTGTTCCCGAACGCCGACCACGGCCTGATCGAAACCATCATCGCCACGCCCAACGGCGAAGCGAAGACCTACCCCGCGCACCTGTTCGACGTGACCGCGGACTGGATCGACGAGCGCAAGCTTCCTGCGCCGGGAACCTTCATCGTCATGCCGGCGGCGGACTGAGCGTGTTAGGCACTCCTGCCTGCCGCTGACGAGCGACACCATTTGAGAATGGACATCAAAGCCGATTCAGATCGAATCTAGTTGCTCGGCTTCCGCTCAATCCCCGCCGTTGCAAGGGCTTTCCACAGTTGATTGATGGCACCCTTGTCGTCTCCCCATCCGTTCAACGTGGTCACCAACTTTCCGTCCACGAAGACGTGGAAGGACGGAAGCCGGGCAAAATCGACCCCGGGCCATTTCGCGTTGTCATACGCAACGCGCATCTCGGCATCTGGAAATCGGCGGTTCCATTCCGAGATAGCGGCTGGGTCCAGCGCAGACGAGGCAGGCGACAGCCAAAGGACGTCGATGCTTTTCAATGCAGCGCTCAGCGACGGATCAGCGGCCACCGCATCGGCTGCGCGGCGCGCAATATGGCAACCCGCAGAAACCACTAGCAGCGGCCCTTTTGGGAACTGGTAGGCGGCCAAACGGGCGCTTCCATCTTCCGAGAACGAGACCAGGGCAGGTGCGGAGGCCTCGATCGTGCCGACTTGGGTAAACGTCCCAATACGGCTCGGTTTGATATGCGTTTCGGTGGTAGCCAATGCCTTCGCAGCGTCGAAATCCCAAGCCGACAGGTAGCTCCCAAGCATGGAATTCCGTTGTTCCAGCGTCGTGCCGCCTCGCCGCGCAAGCTCATCGAAAAGCGCCGCCATGTCGGCGACATAGCGCCGTGCATTCGGCGCGCTATAGCCATGGGCCGCCGTAAGCATCGCCTCACCCATGGAAAAGGCGGAGTGCAAGTCCTGGATCGAGGCTTCGGCAGGCTTGGCGATTGTCATCCGCGCATTTGCGTAATGCGTCAGAAGGCGCTGGTAGCGTTCGCTTGTAGACATGCTCCGGTTCGCGAACTCGCTGAGCATTTGGTCGTACGTGTGAGAAAGCGGTGCGGCGGGTTTGGTCGCCGATTGAGCACAAGGGGAGATGATGAGTGACAACAGAAGCGCAATACGGTGCGGCATCGAGCACCTCAAAGTGAGGCCGCCCTGACGATCTCGACGGGGCGGCCTTTTGGACTACCTAGTACCAGCTTCGACCGTGTCAGTCTTAATCCTGAGATTGCGTTGCATAGCCTTCACTTCTTGCAAGTCGAATAGGCTTTTTTCTCGAAATCCCCATCCAGGCGCACGCTCTCCTTCAGTTTATCAATCGCGTGGCAAGTGGGGATCAGTCCACTTGCTGGGAACGAGTAAATTTCTTTTTCTTTACTCAATTTGTTCAATGCCCACCAAACACGCTCACCCCCCACTAGGAAACGCACAGCACTTTCACCCTCAATCTTCGCGACAAGCAGGCCATTTTTGTTTTCCGCATATTGGAGGTCAAGCGCTTGCAAGTTTCCATACACAGCCTTTTCGCTGACAGAGCAGCCGACTCCATTCATCAATATGGCAAAAACAAAGACCGACAATGAAATTATTTTCACCTTCACTCTCCACCCTTATACTAACGACCCGGATTATAACTTGAGAGAGCAGCAGGAATCCTGCCACCCTTGGGTATGAGGTAATAGCCACTCTTGGCATCGCTGCCCAACAAATTCATGAATGTGCCGCCTGGAAGTATGGAGTCGCCAGCATCGATACCAATGCTACTTAGCCCGGCTTCAACTGTCGTTGCGCAATTACTGGAGAACACATGATACGGGCTTTTTGAATCGCTTTTGATTTTTTCAATCAGTTCCATCTCTTGTTTCTGCGTAGTTTTAAGAGTGATTACCTCCACAAATCTATCGCCAAGCTGGTCTGACATGTATTTATCAAAGCTTGACCCCCAGTCATGGCTAGTTCCTCGGCTGTAGATGCCACGGCCAGTCACCGCGACAGCTATATGCCCGAAAGGATTTCCTGGCGCAGACCCCGACAATATTACCGCCGTCTCTAGACCATAATAGTCTACCGAGCCCATAGGACCACTCTGCACGTAGGCATACGTGCTGCTGCCTCCACTCAGCCCGATTAGATCGCTTTGCGAATACCGCCCAGTGCCGGGGTCGTAGTCCCGGAAATAGTTCTGGTTGAGCCCCGTCGCGCTGTCGTAGCGCTGCCCCGGGAAGCGCATGCCGAACACGAACGCCGTGCCATCGCGATCCGCGTCCTGGTCCGGCGGCGAGTTGCCGAACGCCTCGCCCTTGAGGTCCCACTTCCAGATCGCCACGTCGCGCACCGGGTCGATGACCGTCCGCGGTGCGCCTAGGTGGTCCGGCTGCACGTAGTTCAAGGCGGTGCCGGCCAGCACGCCCACCGGCAGGTCGTCCAGCCAGATCGTCTGCTGGAGTGGTGCGCCGGTGTTGTCGTAGTCGCCCAGCCAATGGCCGGCTTCGTCGTAGACCGCGTAAGTGTTGGTCGTGCCCAGGAAGCGGCGCACCTGCTCGCCGCGGTCGTTGTAGCGATATTCCATCGCCAGCGTGCCGCCTCGCTTGGCCTGACTCATGCGCCCAGTCGCGTCGTAGGCGAACTCACGTGCCGTCCCATCGATGGCTGTGGTGTTGCCCGCCGCATCGTAGGTGCGCGCGGCGCCGGCCACGCCCGCCAAGCGGTGGCTGTCGGTCGGGTAGCTGTAGGTCTGGGTGCTGCCGTTGACCTGGGCGCTGAGCCGGTTGCCGGTGGCGTCGTAGCTGTAGCCGTCGATCACCATGCCGGTCGGGCCATCCTTGAACGCGGTCAGCCGGCCCAGCGTGTCGTAGCCCAGACTGATCACAGGCGCCGTGTTGCCCGGTGCGGTCAGCGCGGTAAGGTTTCCGACCGGGTCGAAGGCAAAGCCGATGTTGAGGCCGTCGCTGCGGTTGTCCTGGATCGCCAGCGGACGGTAGTCCTGGTCGAGCACGCGCTGCAGCGGCCGGCCGTTGCCGTAGGACCAGCCGGCGCTGGGGCCGAACGGGTAGTAGGTGGCACCGCCCAGCAGTTTCTGTCGCGTGCCGCCGGCTACGGTCACCCCAACTTCCGTGGCTTGGCCCAACGCGTCGCGCACATAGTCCACCACCGCGCCGTCCGGATAGGTCATCCGGCTCAGGCGGCCACCCTTGGTGTAGGCGTAGCGCACGGTCAGCGCCTTGCCGTTGGTGGTCTGCACCTTGCGCACCACGCGCCCGAAGCGGTCGTAGCAATACTGGGTCAGGCCGCTGCCGTCCTGCAGTTTGCTCAGGCGCCCCAGCGCGAAGGTTTCACCGGCCGCACAGACGTTCTGGCTGGCGTCGTAGGTATAGCTTGCGATCAGCGCCTGGTCCGCATACGTCGCCTTGGCCAGGCGGCCGAGCACGTCGTAGACGTAGTTGGTCTTGGTGCCGCGCGCGTCGGTCCGGGTGGCCAGGTTGCCGCCGCTGTTATAGGTGTAGCTGGTCACGCCGGTGTCGGGGCTGGTCAGCTTCAGCACGTCGCCAAACCCGTTGTATTGGTAGCTCGTCGCCAGGCCCTTTGGGTCGGTGACCTTGGTGGTGCGGTCCAGGGCGTCGTATTCGAACTGGGTCTTCGCAGCGATGCCGCCAACGTCCTGCAGGGCCTGCTTGACCCGGTTCAGCGGGTCGTAGTCGTTCTGCGTTTTGCGCTTGAGGGCATCGGTGACAAGCTGGACGTTGCCGTTGCTGTCGTAGGTGAAATCGGTGGGATCCGCCTCGGCGGTGGCCTGGGTGGCCAGCTGGCCGAGCTTGTTGTAGATCCGCGACAGCGTGTGCTTGAGCGCGCCGGACGCGTCCTTGGTGTCTTCCTTGGCCCGGTTGCCGGAGGCATCCAACGTGTAGTGGATGCTGTTGCCGGCGCCATCGGTCACGTCGGTCAGGCGATGCGCGGCATCGTAGCCGTAGGCGACAAAGGTGCCATCGGGGTCGGTGACCTTGCTGACGCTGCCCACGGCATCGTAGGCGACGAGCGTGGTCTGATCCTGGTCCGACGGCGTGCCGTCGGCGTTCGCGCGCAGCGTGCTGGATGCCGCCCAGCCGCGCGGCGTGTAGGTGAGGTCGCGAATCAGGCCATTGGCTTCCTGGGTGCGCGTCGGACGGCCGTTGCGGTCGTAAGCCACATAGGTCGTGGCCCGGCCCAGCGCATCGACCACCTGATACAGGTCCCCTGCCCGATGGCAGGCGCCGCCGGCACTGGCGCAGCCGGATTCGTCGGCGGTCAGGTGGTAGCGGTAAGTGGTGATGTCGGCCACGTCGGTGCGCGGGCCGTCCTGGCTCAGCACCAGACCAATCTGCGGGCACTGCGTGCCGTCGACGGCATCGCAATAGCTGGTGAGCCACTGGCGCACACCGGCTGGCGCGTTGGCCGCGCTCCCGCAGCTGTAACTCATGGCCGCGGACACGGCTGGGTCAACCTCGCAGCGTGCCGTCTGCTGGCCGCGCGCGTTGTAGGTCCATGCCGTCTTGGCCGCCGTAGCGCCGGCAGCATCGAGCACGGTTCGGGTCAGCGGCACGCGTAGGCTGGCGTTCCAGGTAGTGTTGGTCGTGCGCTGCTGCGCGGTGCCCGAAGCATCGATCTGCTGGGTGAGCAGGCCGCCAGCCGCGTAGGTGGTCTTGGTGATGGCGCCCTTGAAGTCGGTCGTCGACGCAGGATAGCCATTAGCGTCGTAGGTCAGCGACTTCCACGGCTGGTTGCACTGCTCGCCGCACACCACACTGGCGCCGGTTGGCTTCAACGCGCCATAGCCGCTATCGGTAAAGCCCAGGAATACCCTGGTGCCCAAGGGCGAGGTGACCGTGGCAGGGATGCCCCAGTTCTGGGTCGAGGCCGCGTATTCGACCGATGTTGCATCGACGTTGCCAGCAAAGCTGGAAGAGATTGCCTTGCCATTGGCGGCGTAGCCCGTGCTTTCGAAACGCACGCCCTTCTCGTCGATCACCCCCGTCAGTGCCGTGGGCAGATTGGCCTTGGAGGTGAGCGTTTGCTCGTTGTAGACGTATTGGCGGGTCTTGCCATCCGGATATTGAACGGATGTCAGGTTGCCGGTGGTGTCGTAGCCGTAGGTCAGCGTGCCGCCGTCGGGCAAAGTGACCGTGCTCAGGCGGCTATTGCTGTCGTAAGCGAAGCCCAGCGAGCGGCCACCCGCGTCGGTCACCCGCTGCAGTAGGTTGGGTGGGGTCTTGGTGCCGGGCACCGTCGGCGGATCGCTGTAGTCCAGGGTCAGCACGGTCTGGCCCATGCGGTCGAACACAGAGCGCAACAGGCCCTTGCTGTCGTAGATCTCCGTCTGCTGCGTGGCCCTCACATCCAACGCAAAGCCCAGCAACAGGCCGGCACCATCCCGGCGCTCGGTCAGGATGTCGGGCATGTCCGGGTCCGTCGTCCATACCCCGTTGCTCAGGCGGAACCGTTCCACGCCGCCATCGGGACGCCGCGCCTCGACCCGGCTGCCGCCATTGGCAATGCCGGACAACATGACATCCAGGGTGCGCTCGAACGAATGGCGCCACTGCTTGCCCAGCGCGACCGGGGTGACGAAGGTCTTGCTGTTGTAGAAGCGGCGCAGCGTCAGCCAAGTAGGAGAATCGTAATCGGTGTCCTGGCGGAACATGTTGCCGGTGGCGGTATTGATCGGGTCGCCTTCGAAGGAACTGCCCCGATGCACGCCACCCTGTTTCAGCGCCGCGTCGCCGCTGCTGCCGTGCGGGCCCGTGTTGTCGCCCTGCTGGCCCAGACCGCCAGTGCACATGGTGTTGCAGCTGCCCGCATTCTTAGCTGGCGAGCCTTGGCCGGGGATGTTGTCGTTCGCATAGACCCGCCCCCACTCTTTCCCATTCGAATAAACATAGGCAGCAGTGAAACCGTCGCTGTAAGAATCCGTGATGACAGGCGGATCGACACAACCATTTGAACCGCTTTCACACAGCCGCATGATCCCGTCATGGATGAACTGTACCGCTTGGCCGACCGTTGGAAAGGCGGCTGAACCGCTCGGGGAGTTGGCCGAATAGGGTGGCCCGTATTGCCGCTGCGGCGCTGCTGGGCTCAGCGGTGAAACCAGCATGCCCGCAAGCAGCAACAAGCAAAGCACACCGATACGGCGGGAGAGGCGAACGTGGGGGTTCGACATAGCGTCATCCTTGAGCTTGGATAGAGTTGTAGGCGGCAACGCGATACGCAGGCATTGCCCGGTGCCAACAAATCGTATCGCTCCTTTGTTGCAAATTCTGAGACGACCAATCCCCTTTTTTTGCGGTTGCTGGCCTGGCCCGCTATCGGTCAACATGCGGCGGGGCCACGTCTCAGCCACCGGCCTCTATAGCAAGGTCCACCGCCCTGCCGAGCTCATAGGTGGGGTCGAGGCGCGGTAGCCAACCGCAGGCTGGAAGTTCAAAGGATGAGCGCTGAGTGCTCTCTGCCACATCAAGACCTACCCATTGTTTGGGCCGATGCGTGCGCCCATCGTTCGTGTCGCGCGCGAACGATGGGCGCGTGGCTATAACAGCACGAGCATGTCCTGATCCTAACGGGCAATCCGCCTCGCCTCCGGCCAGCACCAACACTCGCTCGATCAGTCGGCGCGACGGCTCAGCATCCTTTTGGTGTCCGACGTGGGCGTGATCACCAAGGCGCCATCGACGATGACGATGTGCGGCTTGCTGCCCGGCGCGAATCCCAGTTCCGCCAGCCACTGGCCGCTCAGGCGCAGGATGGGAATGCGCCGGCTTTGCCGGCGGCCGTCCACCAGCACGTCTTGGCAGACATAGCCCACCGTGCATTGCGTAGGACAGCGCGGACTGTGAGAACGCTTGGGCCGCAGTTCGTCGTCCGTCGGAACCGGATTGAACAGCGTGGTGCGCGACAGGTTGCCGAGCGAGAGGCCCAGCATTGTTGAGGTGATGGAAGCCGCGTCGAACGGGTTTGCTGGCTTGCGCGTGCGGCGACGGGGAGCAGAGGTGCTTTCGGATGCGATTGCTTTGCGAGACATAGTGGATTCCTCGGTAGAAATGGAATCCGCCACGTCGAGACCAATCGAGGTGGCGGACGGTACGGGTTGGTCTACCGGACCGAGGACCGGCGGGGCCGAAGCCCCCCGCGTACCGCCCGCCATGAACTGGCGAGCACGCGCCTCGCACAATGCAGGCAACAAAAAAGCGCCGAGCATCGGACGATGGGCGCTGGTGCGCCTCGATAGCGGGAGACCAATCCCGGCTGCGTGATTCAACACAGCGAATTATTTCTATCTCAAGCAAGGCCCGCCGTCAACCGTTAGATACGTAACTGCCGTCCGTACGTGATGACCAAGTCCTTGAATTCATTAGTCTTTAAAACATCTATTCTCCTGTTCGGCGCTGAAGCGACCCAGTTCCGACATCGATATTAAATCTTACGCATTGTCACTGCCACCAGGCCTGATGACCTACTTGCAGCCGTGCATCGCTAGTTGTCGAAGCCATCCAGCAGATCTGCGCCTCTTGCAAGCTATGATCTAAAGAACAGCTCGTCCTCACACTCAAGAACGTAAATAGACATAGCTTTGTACGGAGATCGATTGATCATTCCATAGCGCCCAAGAATTTCGTAAACGTGCAAACGCCTTTCACCATCAACTCTAGTGTCAAGAAGCTTTAGTTCCGATAGCATGATCGGCGCGTATCCAAAGGAGCAACACAAAAGCGAGTCCTCAACACGATCACTGAGCCAGTACATGTCTTCGACACTAAATACTTGACCAAGTCCGTGGATGCGACATACGTCTGGCTCGCACTGCCACAGAGTTAGCATTTCCTCTATCGACGGGTTGCGGTAAAGGACATCCGCCTCTCCACTCAACAGAGCTCGTATACCAGGAGGAACTTTCCGACCAGCAACGAAGTTCTCCAAATATAGATGCCGATCTTCCTGCTGAGACTTTGAGAAATCGTGAACAAGCCACGTTATCCCGTGAGTTTGATCCTTGACAAGATATGTCGACAGGCTCGGAGTTGATGATGCAAGTGCTACCTCATAACGCATTCCGCGCCAAGCGATGGGTATGCTCCTCTGATGTCTACGAGAAACGTTATTGCTCTTGATTATCCTCTTGAATTCGTTCAACGACAGTCTGCGGGGAAGCCCCACAGAAGTAGCGAGAGGAAATACTCTTGCCTCTGCAAGGTCATTCTGAAGTAATTGCAAAGTTCTTATTTCCGAATCTTTATCAGTATTAGCGAGACTTACGAGAAGGTCTTTCATGAGGTCCGTCCACTCGACCGATATCGCTCTTGGGTCACCACGAAGACACGCTTCAAGAACAAGAAACTCCATCACTGACCGGTGAGCGAACTTGAAATTTCCGTACGTATCCCGATTTAGCAGAGACCTCGACTTTAGTTTCCACGACTCAATAGCAGTATTGCGATTTCGAGCAATCTCTTCCAGCTCTCCTGCCGACATTCGATCGCCTTCGCCCCGCCTCTGCTTTGTAAATACCCTAACAGCGAGCTCGATGGAAATGTCCTTAAGGTCATTTTCCACAATCCAATCGCGCTCACGCCTTAACCAGCTAGAGAGTAAATATTCGTAAAGCCCGTACAACTGGTCGATCTCTTTATTTTCACGAACTAGCTCAGGCACTAGCTCAAGCAGCATCGGACGCACACTAAGTTCCGGGATTGCCTCCACCATTTTTGATGCCTGACGCCGCTTTCTATAGCTACCCCAAGACGAAGCGGAAAAACTTCTCTTAAGATAAGTTTTAACCTGATCCGAGTTGAACGGCGCCAAAAATACCTTATGCAATGGCAGTTCTCTGGATAGGCCAGCGCGACGCGCGCCCGCAAACATTATCCCACTCCCCTTGGGGATACGATCGTCGTTTTCAAAGAACTGAGATCGACATGTGATCACTACGTTCTTGAAGTGCGCCGCCGATTGCATTAATTGGTGCAGCCTACCTTGAGGATCTGAAGCCGCCAGTGGATCCTCATCCAAAGCATCCAAGAAGAGAATAGTTTCATTCTGCCTCTCCAGGGATGTTATTTGCTTAACAGGATCACCAGTTCCTAGCGGGACAATTGCTACCCGCCCTCTATTAGCTTTTTTCTTTTTCTTCTCTCGCGCGTAGTAATTTATGCAGAAACTGGTCTTTCCCATCCCAGAGTCAGCCAGAATAATTACGTGCCTTCTCTCTCCACCTTTAGCGAGGTGCTCATCAATTGTCTTAAAGAGCGGAGCGAGAGCGACGACATTCCTGAGGTCGTCCTCGTCAGATGGATCAGTGGAGGTGCAGTTAGGCTCAATGTACCCACGACATGCATTCGCAACATCCGCCTCAGTGAATGCTGACACGCCTGTCATTGCAGCGATGCTTTTTTCAAGCCTTGCTGCTTTAGAGTTTTTATTAAATGTAGACGCCGCGTTCCAGAGCCTAATGAACACCAAAACCAGTCCAGCGACAGCGGCCAGCGCAGATATAAGTTTAAAAATCTGGCTATGGCCAATCTCACCCCAGAGAACTAGCAACTGCTGCACATCCATATCTCCCCCTATATCCATTTTTCTGGGCCAGAAACTAGAAGGGCCGGCTATCTAGAGCCGACCCTTCATATATCAATGTCCGCGGCTTACTTGCTACTCACCCGCACTTCGAATACCCACAATTCAAACAAGTAGCACACCCGTCCATGATCACCAGGGCCTTGGTGTTGCACTTGTGGCACATCGTGGCCGACGGCGGGAAGCTCGCGCCGTCGCCGGTGACGGCGATGTCTTCCTCGTGGTCGGCGGTGGAGTTCGCGACAACCGTCCCCTCATCCGCCCTTCGGGCACCTTCTCCTGCAGGAGAAGGAACAGCGGGCTTCACTTCACTGTTTTTTTTTGAGCGCTCTTCGTACTGCTTGCGCTTTTCGTTGATCAGCGCGCGCTGGTGGTCGCTCATCTCCGGGTCGTGCAGCAGGCCGATGGACTTCATGTGCTCTTCGACGATGCTGCCCAGTTCGGCGACCAGCGAGGGCATGTACACGCCGCCGGCCTTGAAGTAGCCGCCCTTGGGGTCGAAGACGGCCTTCATCTCGTCGACCAGGAAGGTGACGTCGCCGCCCTTGCGGAACACGGCGGACATGATGCGGGTCAGCGCCACGATCCACTGGAAATGTTCCATGGACTTGGAGTTGACGAAGATCTCGAACGGGCGGCGCAGTTCGTGCTCGGTGCCGGCGTTGAGCACGATGTCGTTGAGGGTCACGTACATGGCGTGTTCCACCAACGGCGATTTGATCTTGTAGGTGCTGCCGATCAGCACATCCGGGCGCTCGATGCGCTCGTGCATGTGGATGATGTTGTCCACCGGCACTTCGGCCTCGGCGGTGGCGCGGTCGATCGACGCGGCGGGCACGGGCGGTGCGGCGTCGCGCGCTTTGTCTTCGGCGGTGACGACGGCGTAGCCCTTGATTTTCTTGTCGATCTTGACGGCCATGATGCGGTTCCTGGTGTGCGTGTCGTAATGGGGCGCGCGTCCCTCGCCCTGCCCCTCTCCCGCGCACGGGAGAGAGGATGCAGCGTGGGACGGCTTACTTCTTGGCGCGGGTGGCCGCGGCCTTCTTGCCGGCGCTCTTGCGCACGGCGGTCTTCTTCACCGCGCCGGTCTTCTTGGCGACCTTGGCGGTACTCTTCTTGGCGGCCTTGGCGACCTTGCCGACGCTCTTCTTGGCGACGGCCTTGCGGGCGCCGACGCTCTTCTTGGCCGGGGCCTTCTTGGCAACCACCGACTTCTTGGCGACGGTCTTCTTCGCGGCGACCTTCTTGGCGGCCTTCTTCGGCGCAGCCTTCTTGGCCGGGGCCTTCTTCACTGCGGCCTTCTTCACTGCCGCCTTCTTGACGGCGGTCTTCTTGCCGACGGCCTTCTTGGTCGCGGTCTTCTTGGTCGCAGTCTTCTTGGCGGCGGTCTTGCCCGCGGCCTTCTTGGCGGTGGCCTTCTTGGCGGTCTTCTTGCCGGCCTTCTTCAGCGCGGCGGCTTCGGACTGGGCGTTGGCCTTGGCCGCTTCCAGCTTCTTGCGCGCGTTGGCGACGGTCTTCTTCACCGACTTGCCGGCCTTCTCCGCGCGCTTGGCGACGGCCTTCTCGGCCTTCTTGACCGCCTTGCGGGTCTTGGCGACCTGGTCCTGCACGCGCTTTTGCACGTTCTCGGCGGTCTGCTTGACGCTGGCGACGGCGTCGCTGGCGGTGGCGGCGATCGCTTCGCCCATGTTGCTGGCGGTTTCTTTCACGTTCTCGGCGACTTGCGTCAGCGTCGCCGTCACACCATTACCGTTGCTCATAAAAAACCCTCCTCAGGGTGTCAGTGTTTATGTAACGCGGGCGATGCTATACCGATTGCAGCGAAGCGTGGAACCGGATGCGGCGACAAATGACGGGCGGTAGGCAAGCGTTGGGGGAAGGCCGGCATGCGGCCTCCCCGGTTTCGCCTAACGCGGCCTGCCCCTGCGCCGGCACGCAGGGACGAAAAACGCGGCATCAGAACTTGCCGTAATACCCTTCTTTCAGCGCGTCGAACAGGTTGGCGGCGGTGTGCATCTCGCCGTCGTACTCGATCTGCTCGTTGCCCTTCACCTCGACCACGCTGCCGTCTTCCAGTTCGAAGCGGTAGGTGGTGTTCTCCAGGTCCGCTTCCTTGACCAGCACGCCCTGGAAGGCGGCCGGGTTGAAACGGAACGTGGTGCAGCCCTTCAACCCCTGCTGGTGCGCGTAGCGGTAGATGTCCTTGAACTGCTCGTAGGGGTAGTCGGTGGGGACGTTGGCGGTCTTGGAGATGGAGCTGTCCACCCACTTCTGCGCCGCGGCCTGCACGTCCACGTGTTCCTTTGGGTGGATGTCGTCGGCGGAGATGAAGTAGTCCGGCAGCTGCGCGTCGGCGGCCTCGGCGAACGGCATCGCCCTGGCGTTGACCAGGTGGCGGTAGGCCAGCAGCTCGAAGGAGAACACGTCCACCTTCTCCTTGGACTTCTTGCCTTCGCGGATCACGTTGCGGCTGTAGTGGTGGGCGAAGCTGGGCTCGATGCCGTTGGAGGCGTTGTTGGCCAGGCTCAGCGAGATGGTGCCGGTGGGGGCGATGGAGCTGTGGTGGGTGAAGCGCGCGCCCACTTCGGCCAGCTCGTCCACCAGTTCCGGCGCCACTTCGGCGATGCGCTGCATGTAGCGGCTGTACTTGGCGTGCAGCAGCCTGCCTTCGATCTGCTGGCCCACGCGCCAGCCGTCCTTGGCCATTTCCGGGCGCTGGCGCAGCATCGCGGCGGTGACCTCGAAGGTCTCCTGCATGATCGGAGCCGGGCCCTTTTCCTTGGCCAGGGTCAGCGCGGTTTCCCAGCCGGCCACGGCCATCTCGCGGGAGATGGCTTCGGTGAACTCGCACGAGGCCGGGCTGCCGTACTTCATCTGCAGCATGGTCATGGTCGAGCCCAGGCCGAGGAAGCCCATGCCGTGGCGGCGCTTGCGCAGGATCTCGTCGCGCTGCTGCTGCAGCGGCAGGCCGTTGACCTCGACCACGTTGTCGAGCATGCGGGTGAACACGCGCACCACTTCCTTGTATTCCTCCCAGTCGAAGCGCGCCTGCGCGGTGAACGGGTCGCGCACGAAGTTGGTGAGGTTGATCGAACCCAGCAGGCAGGCGCCGTACGGCGGCAGCGGCTGCTCGCCGCAGGGGTTGGTGGCGCGGATGTTCTCGCACCACCAGTT
The DNA here is from genome assembly GCF_035026585.1 of Xanthomonas sp. WHRI 7945. Lineage (NCBI taxonomy): Bacteria > Pseudomonadati > Pseudomonadota > Gammaproteobacteria > Lysobacterales > Lysobacteraceae > Xanthomonas > Xanthomonas sp. WHRI 7945. The sequence continues at coordinate 107,069 of NZ_JAYIQP010000013.1, read as the reverse complement.
GTTGTTCATCTCGTTGACGCGGTCGATCAGGATGAAGCCCGGCTCGGCGTAGTCGTAGGTGGAGACCATGATCATGTCCCACAGGTGGCGGGCGCGGATCTGCCCGTACACCTTGCACGCGACCAGGCCGTCGTCGCGGACGATGTAGTTGCTGTGGGTGGGCCAGTCGCGCCAGACCACGGCGTTGGCGTCGGCCAGGTCGATGTCGCCCTCTTCCTTGCGGTTGACCGGGAACACCAGCGGCCAGTCGGCGTCGTTCTCCACCGCCTGCATGAAGCCGTCGGTGATCAGCAGCGACAGGTTGAACTGGCGCAGGCGCCCGTCCTCGCGCTTGGCGCGGATGAAGTCCTTCACGTCCGGGTGCGACACGTCGAAGGTGCCCATCTGCGCGCCGCGGCGGCCGCCGGCCGAGGACACGGTGAAGCACATCTTGTCGAAGATATCCATGAACGACATCGGCCCGGAGGTGTAGGCGCCGGCGCCGGCCACGAACGCGCCGCGCGGGCGCAGCGTGCTGAATTCGTAGCCGATGCCGCAGCCGGCCTTGAGGGTCAGGCCGGCTTCGTGGACCTTCTCCAGGATGCCGTCCATCGAGTCGGTGATGGTGCCCGACACGGTGCAGTTGATGGTGCTGGTGGCCGGCTTGTGTTCCAGCGCGCCGGCGTTGGAGGTGATGCGCCCGGCCGGGATCGCGCCGCGGCGCAGCGCCCAGGCGAAGCGTTCGAACCAGTAGGCGCGCTTTTCCTCGGTGGCCTCGGCATCGGCCAGCGCGCGCGCCACGCGCTGGTAGGTGCCGTCGATGTCGGCATCCAGCGGTTCGCCCTGCTTGGTCTTCAGGCGGTATTTCTTGTCCCAGATATCCTGCGACGCGGGCTGCATCGGGATGGGGTTCTGCTTGGACTCGGTCTGGACGACTTCCAGGCGCACCGTGCTCATTCTTTTCTGTTCTCCTCGAACCTGTCCCGATGGGGCGGATGGGGGTGGCCGTCCGCCGTGTCTCTTATTTGTATGCGGTTTGCGCTGCGCGACGACGACAGCCGCGGCAGCGCGCGCGGCGCCGCCCTTCGGCCGAATGGGAATGCGTAGGGCCTTGCTCGGCCCGTCTCACGTTCGCGCCCTGCGTCACTGCCTGCGCCCCCTGGGGTTGCACCCCAGCGAAAACCCCAGTAGTTGGGTTGCTTTCCCGCCTCACCGCTACATGTAGTGGCAAAACGAAGTGCCCACGCTAACCCTGGGCCGGCCCGCTGTCAACGTCGGAACCGGGGCCGGGCGGCATCGCCGTACCTGCCGCGGGGTTCGCCCGCGCCGCCCTTTCACTGGCGGTTAAACGCCGCTCGTTCATCTTGATTTATGCGCCCTGGCGCCCATCTGCCCTGCGTCTCCCGCCGCGTCATCCGGAACCCGACCCATGCGCCCGCTGCCCACGCTGCTGACCCTGACCGCCGCCGCCGCTTTCGGCGGTTTCGCCGCCACCGCGATCAACGCTCACCTGGACAACCGCGCCGAGGCGGCACCGGCCCCCGCCGCGCCGGTGGCGCAGACCCTGGCCGGCAGCGCGGCATTGCCGGCCTCGGTGGCCGGGCAGCCGCTGCCGTCGCTGGCGCCGATGCTGCAGCAGACCATGCCGGCGGTGGTCAGCATCAACACCAAGCAGGTGGTGCGGGTGCGCAATCCGTACTTCAACGACCCGTTCTTCCGCCGCCTGTTCCCGGACATCCCGCAGGAGCGCATCAACGAGTCGCTGGGCTCGGGGGTGATCATCGACGCCAAGAACGGCTACGTGCTGACCAACCACCACGTGGTGGAGAACGCCGACGACGTGCAGGTGACCCTGGCCGACGGGCGCAGCTTCAAGGCCGAGTTCATGGGCTCGGACGCGGACACCGACGTGGCGCTGATCCGGATCAAGGCCGACAAGCTCACCGAGATCCGCCTGGGCGACAGCAGCAAGCTGCGGGTGGGCGACTTCGTGGTGGCGATCGGCAACCCGTTCGGCTTCACCCAGACGGTGACCTCGGGCATCGTCTCGGCGATGGGCCGCAACGGCATCCGCGGCCTGGGCTACCAGAACTTCATCCAGACCGACGCCTCGATCAACCCGGGCAACTCCGGCGGCGCGCTGGTCGACCTGCACGGCGAGCTGGTCGGCATCAACACCGCCAGCTTCAACCCGCAGGGCAGCATGGCCGGCAACATCGGCCTGGGCCTGGCGATCCCGTCGAACCTGGCGCGGGCGGTGGTCGATCAGCTGCTGAAGAACAACGGGGTGATGATCCGCGGCACCTTCGGCATCGAGACCCAGAACCTGACCGCGCAGATGGCGCAGGGGCTGGGCCTGGACGCGGCGCGCGGCGCGCTGGTGACGCGGGTGCTGGCCGGCTCGACCGCGGCGAGTGCAGGCCTGCAGCCCGGCGACGTGGTGGTCGGCGCCAACGGCGAGCGGCTGGACAGCGCCGAGGCGCTGCACAACTACGAAGGCCTGCAGCCGGTGGGCAGCACGGTGACGCTGGACGTGCGCCGCGACGGCAAGCCGCTGCAGATCAAGGCCACGCTGAAGGAGCAGCCGCGCGCGGTGAGCGGCGAGTCGCTGGACCCGCGCCTGACCGGCGCCACCTTCACCGACCTGCCCGAGTCGCTGCGCCAGTCCGGCATCAACGGCGTGCTGGTCGGCAGCGTGGCGCGCGGCAGCCGCGCGGCGCGCAACGGCCTGGCCGGCGGCGACATCGTGGTGGCCGCGTCCACCGGCGAGTTCGCCGACCTGGCCAGCTACCGCGCCAACTTCGCGCGCAAGCCGGCGCAGCTGGTGCTGCGGGTGATCCGCGGCGGCGCGCAGGCCGACCTGTTGATGCAGTGAGGCGCGCCGCCGGCGCGGGCCGCGCTCACTCCAGGCGCGCGGCGTAGTCGTCGCGCACGTGCTGGTTGAGATAGGTGCTGAGGCCGCGCCCGGCCTCGGCCAGGCGCTGCATCTCGGCCACGTGGTAGGGCCCGGGGTGGCGATGGTCGTAGCGATAGGTGCCGCCGTCGACGAAGCGCAGCACGATCCAGTCCGGGCCGATGTCGTAGGCGACCACGCCCGAGCGGCCGCCCTTCCTGCCGTAAGCACGCATTGCGTTCCTCCTCTGGTCGCGCGCCGTGCGAGCGGCGACACTGTGGACCGGCCAAGCCTAACAAGCCGTACACCACGCCGATGGTATTGCTGTCGCCCGCGATCCGCGAAGCGTCCGTGCGCAGCGGACGGTAGCCCCACATCCCTCAGGAGATACCCGATGAATACCAGCCCCACCAATACCGAAAACCTCAAGGACAACCTCAGCGAAGCCGGTTCGCACCTGAAGTCGGCCGCCAGCTACGCGGGCGACGCGATCAAGGGCGCCGCCGGCGCGGCGGGCGAGGAGTTGAAGCTGGGCAAGGCCAACATCAAGTCCGAGCTGTCCGACAGCGCGCTGTCCGGCCTGGCCGCTGCCGAGTTCGGCGGTGCCGCGGCGAAGGAGCAGGTCGACGTGCTGCTGGACAAGGGCCGCGACCTGGTCGACAGCGCCGCCGAGCTGATCCGCGAGCGTCCGCTGGCTTCGTTCGGCGTGGCCTTCGCCACCGGCTGGATCATCGCCAAGCTGGCGCGCAGCAGCGACAAGTAAGCCACGTGAGCGACGAGCAGGCCCGCGACAGCGCCGCTGCCGCGCCCGATCCCGCGGCGGCCGAACGGCCGTCGCTGGAGGAATCGTTCCGCGAATTCGGCAACGCTGGCCGCGAGGGTTTGGCCGCCACGCTGGAGGCCAGCCGCGCGCTGCGCAAGCTGATGGCGGCGGACCTGGCGCTGGCACGCGCCGCCCTGGCGCGCGCGCTGGTGTGGCTGACCGTGGCGGTGGCGTTCGGCGCCTCGGCGTGGATGCTGCTGATGGGCGCGCTGATCGCGGTGCTGCAGCGGCTGGGCTGGTCGTGGCTGGCGTCGATCTCGGCGACCGCGGCGTTCAGCCTGGTGGTCACCGCGCTTGGCGCCTGGCAGGCCTTGCGCTATTTCGAGATGAGCAAGCTCGACGCCACCCGCCGCCAGCTGGCCAAGCTGGGCATCGGCGGCGACGACGACGAGGACCATGCCGGCGGCAGCACAGCCGCGGCGAGCGAGACGCACCGATGAAATTCGACCAACTGCAGCACCGCATCGCCCGCGCCGAGACCGTGCTGGAAGGCCGCCAGCAGCAGATGCGGACACAGTGGACCACGCTGCAGCGGGTCTGGCGCGAAGGCTGGACGCCGCTGCGCATCGTCGCGGTAGGACTGGGCGCCGGCTTCCTGGCCGGCCGCGCCGAACCGGCGGCGGCGATCGGCAAGATCGGCGGCGCACGCTGGCTGCAGATGATCAGCGCGATCTCCAGCCTGCTGACCGCGACCCGGGCTAAGGAAGCCTCCGACCACGCCGAGCGCGCGGCGGACACCGCGCAGGATGCCGCCGCTGCGGTCGATCCGGCCGCGGCCGCTGCTGCGGGCGTGCCGCCGCGACAGGAACCGACCGCGTCCTACGCAGCGCCCGCGGCGCCGCGCGACCAGGCGCAGCCGCAGCCGGCCGAAGCGGCCACCGACGTGTCCGAGCGCTGAGCGCCGCCGCGGCCGGCCGGCGCCTGTCGCCACGCCGTCTTCATACCGCGCAGGCCAGGATCGGCCTACACTCCGCCACCTTCTTTTTGCGCCGAACAGCGTGCGTCCGCAGGACGCGCGCCGGGGCCACGTACGCAGCGCAGGTCCGATGAGCACACTCTCCGAATCCGTGGCCGACGCCGGCGACGTGGCACCGCCCCACGCGGACACCCTCCCGCCGCCGCCGGCACCGCGCCCGCGCGGACCGGTGTCGTTGGTGGTGCTGGCGACGCTGGCGGTGGGCTACACCCTGTGGGCGGCGCAGGAAGTGGTCCTGCCGGTGCTGCTGGCCGCGTTCTTCGCCCTGGTCGGTAACCCCATCATCCGCGGGCTGCAGCGGCTGTACCTGCCGCGCTTCCTCGGCGCGCTGCTGGTGCTGCTGTCGGGCATGGCGGTGACCGCGACGCTAGCCGTGCAGCTGGCCGGCCCGGCCGCCGAGTGGGTGCAGCAGGCGCCCGGGCAGATGCGCCACATCGCCACCCAGGTGCGCGACCTGACCAAACCGATGCAGCAGGCCAACCAGGCCGCGGAGAACTTCGCGCGTGCCGCCGGCGGCGAGAGCGGACGCCGCGTGCAGGTGATCCGCACGCAGATGGACGACCCGTACAAGGCGCTGGTGCGCACCCCGCGGCTGGCCGCCTCGGCGCTGGCGGTGGTGCTGCTGACGTTCTTCTTCATGGTGTTCGGCGAGAACCTGCAGCGGCATGCGATCGCACTGCTGCCGAACCGCCAGCAGCAGAAGTTCACCACCGACATCCTGCGTTCGATCGAGCGCGAGGTGTCGCGCTACGTGCTGACCATCAGCGTCATCAACACCCTGGTCGGGCTGATCTTCGCCGGCATCCTGGTGCTGCTGAAGATCCCGCTGCAGGAGGCGCTGCTGTGGGGCACGGTGGTGGCGCTGCTGAACTTCGCCCCGTACGTGGGGCCGCTGATCGGCGCGATCCTGATGCTGCTGATGGGCTTCGTGGAATTCCGCGACCCGCTGAGCGCGGCGCTGCCGGCGATCGTGTACCTGGCGCTGCACGTGCTCGAAGGCCAGGTGGTGACGCCGATCGTGCTCGGCCGGCGCATGGCGATCTCGCCGCTGATGCTGATCCTGGCGCTGATGCTGTTCGGCTGGCTGTGGGGCATGGTCGGGCTATTGCTGGCGGTGCCGCTGCTGGTGTGCATCAAGATGGTGCTGGCGCGGGTGGAAGGCATGCAGCGCTGGGCCAGGTTGTTGGAATGAGGCCGGGACCGGGGACTGGGGACTCGCGACTCGGAAAAGCGGGTGGCGCGGCGCCGGGGTCGGCGCGCGTCTACCTGGGGCGACGGCCGTGGCGGCCGGTTGGCGTAAAATGCGCCAGGTGACTTCCTTGCCTTCCTTCTCCGTTCGCGCGATCACGCTGGACCTGGACGACACGCTGTGGCCGTTCGCGCCGATCGGTGCGCGCATCGAGCAGGTGCTGCACGACTGGCTGCTGCAGCACAGTCCGCGCACCGCCGAGCGCTTCCCGATCGCGGCGATGCGGCAGCTGCGCGACGAGGTGTTCGCCGCGCATCCGCACCTGGTCCACGACCTGAGCGAGATGCGGCGCCTGACCCTGCGCCGCGCGCTGCGCGACAGCGGCGCCGACGAGGCGCTGGTGGAGCCGGCCTACGCGGTGTTCTACGCCGCGCGCAACCAGGTGGAGTGCTATCCGGACAGCCTCGCGGCGCTGGCGCGGATCGCCGCGCGCGTGCCGGTGGCGGCGCTGAGCAACGGCAACGCCGACCTGGCCACGATCGGCCTGGCGCCGCATTTCGCGTTCCAGCTCAGCGCGCGCGAGCACGGCGCGGCCAAGCCCGACCCGAGCATCTTCCACGCCGCCTGCGCACGCCTGGGCGTGCCGTGCGCGCAGGTGCTGCACGTCGGCGACCACATCGAGATGGACGTGCTCGGCGCGATGCAGGCCGGCCTGCGCGGCTGCTGGATCAACCGCGACGCGCAGGCCTGGCATCCGGCCACGCCGCCGGACCTGCACTTCGACACCCTCACCGGCCTGGCCGACTGGCTCGACGCCACCCAGCCGACCGCCGGAGCGGACGCATAAGCCGCGCCCGCACGGCCGCCCGCCACCACTAATCCGTTCCCAGCGCGCCGGCCGACGGCCGCGCCCGACCCACAAGGACCCGCTGATGTCCCTGCCTTCCGGCTTCACCGACGCCTCCACCTCCGCGTTGCCGCTGCATGTGCTGGACCGCGAACGCCTGGCCGATTGGCGCGCCGCGCAGTCCCCGGCGTGGGTGGCGTGGCTGGACGCGCAGCAGTTCGCGGCCGCGCCCGGCACCGCGCTGCTGCTGCCGGGCGCCGACGGCGTGGCCGCGGCGGTGCTGGGCGTGGGCGACCGCGGCGATGCCTACGCCTACGCGCACGCGCCGCTGGCGCTGCCGGCCGGCAGCAGCTGGCGGCTGGCCAGCGAGCTGAGCGAGGAGGAGCAGGCCGCGCTGCAGCTGGGCTGGGGCCTGGGCAGCTACCGCTACGCGCGCTACAAGCAGCCGGCGCGGCTGCCGGCACGCCTGCTGGCCACGCCGAACGCGGAAGTGCGCGACCTGCTGCAGGCCTGCGTGCGCGTGCGCGACTGGGTCAATACGCCCGCCGAGGACATGGGCCCGGAGCAGCTGGAGGCGCTCGCGCGCGAACTGGCGCAGGCGCACGGCGCGCAGTGCGAGAGCATCGTCGGCGAGGAACTGCTGGCGCAGAACTTCCCGGCGATCCACGCGGTCGGCCGCGCCTCGCACCGCGCGCCGCGGCTGATCGTGCTGCGCTGGGGCGAGGAGACGCACCCGCACGTGGCGCTGGCCGGCAAGGGCGTGTGCTTCGACACCGGCGGGCTGGACCTGAAGCCGGCCGACGGCATGCGCCACATGAAGAAGGACATGGGCGGCGCGGCGCATGCGCTGGCGTTGGCCGGTCTGGTGATGGCGCAGCGGCTGCCGTTGCGGCTGACCGTGCTGATCGCGGCGGTGGAGAACGCGGTCGGCCCGGACGCGTTCCGCCCCGGCGACGTCATCGCCACCCGCCAGGGCATCAGCGTGGAGATCGACAACACCGACGCCGAGGGCCGGCTGGTGCTGTGCGACGCGCTGACCTACGCCAGCGAACAGGCGCCGGACGCGATCCTAGATTTCGCCACGCTGACCGGCGCGGCGCGCATCGCGCTGGGCCCGGACCTGCCGGCGCTGTTCTCGAACGACGACGCGCTGGCGCAGGCCTGGATCGCCGCCGGCGAACGCCACCGCGACCCGGTCTGGCGCATGCCGCTGTGGCGCCCGTACCTGCGCTACCTGACCAGTTCGATCGCCGACCTGGCCAATGCCGGCTCGCGCATGGCCGGCGCGGTGACCGCGGCGCTGTACCTGGAGCGCTTCGTGCCCGCACGGCAGGCCTGGGCGCACCTGGACGTGTACGCCTGGAACGACAGCGACCGCCCTGGCCGCCCCGCCGGCGGCGAAGCACTGGCGCTGCGCTCGGCCTACGCGATGCTGAAGGCGCGCTACGCCGGGTGAGGCCTGGTGGGTGTCGTATTGGTGTGGTCGGAGTTGCTGCGGCGCAGCTCCTGTAGGAGCGGCTTCAGCCGCGACAGACACCCAAACCGCCGTGATTGCTGACGCCGCTCGTCGCGGCTGAAGGCGCTCCTACAGAAATTCGCAGTCCTCAGGGGGGTTCACGGTCCCACTTGCTGGGTGCACTGCAAGAGGGACTTCAGTCCCGACCGATACGGTGCAGCACTCCACCGCTTCACTCGTCGCGACTGAAGTCGCTCCCACAAGAGCCTTGCGAATGCTTGCTGAGTGCACTGTGGAAGGAACTTCAATCCCGACGCTGTCCGGTCACGGAAGCTCGGCCGCTCCGCTTGTGGCAGGCATTGTCGTGGCGGAGGCGCGGACCAGCTCGCCGGAGCGCACGAACTCCCTGTAGGAGCGGCTTCAGCCGCGACAGACAACCGGAACCGTCAAGGTTCCTAGCTTCGTTCGTCGCGGCTGAAGCCGCTCCTACAGGGGCCTTGCAGCCTCTTCGCTGGATGCGCCATAGAAGGTGCTTCAATCCCGACACTGTCCTGGTATCAGTAACTCATCGCTTCACTCGTCGCGACTGAAGTCGCTCCCACAAGGAGCCTTGCGGCTTGCTCGCTGGTTGCACTGTGGGAGGCAGTTCAGTCCCGACGCTGTCCGGGCGCGGCAGCTCCACCGCTTCGCTCGTCGCGGCTGAAGCCGCTCCTACAAGAAGCCTCTCCGCACGCTCGTTGAGAACACTGTGGGAGGGACTTCAGTCCCGACGCGATACGGGTGCGGCAAGTCCACCGCTGCGTTCGTCGCGGCTGAAGCCGCTCCTCCAGGGAGCGCATGCATTCTTCGCTGCGAGTGCGGTTCGCGCCGCGCCGGCTCAGCCCTGCTCGCGCAGCAGCGGGGCGATCTGGCGCATGCGGGTCTGGGTGGCCGGGCCGACCAGGGCGAAGGCGGTGCCGCCTTCGGACCAGTACTGCGCCAGCAGGCGGCCGTCGCGGCGTTCGCCGTCGCGCAGGCGGGCGCTGCCCGGGCGCAGGTACAGGCCGATGCGTGCGCCGTCGGCGTCCTGGTAGACCAGCATCGCGGCGGCACCCTCGGGCGTGGACAGCAGGCGTCCGCCGCGCAGCGCGAAGCCCTGCGCCTGCAGGTCCGGCACCACGCCGGCCTCGCCGAAATGGGTGCGCAGCCAGCCCTGCAAGGCCACCCGCCGCGCCGGATCGAATTCCAGCGGTTGCTCGCCATCGGCGAACAGGCGATACGCGGCCACCGCGTCGGCCATCGGCAGGCGTTCGCCACCGAGGCGGCTGTCGCGCAATTGCCAGCCCAGTCCGGTGCCCAGGCCGAGCATCAGTGCGCAGCTGGCGGCCATCGCCGCCAGCGTGCGGCGACGCTGGCGCACGCGGCCGCGCAGCGCCGATGCGCTCAACGCGGGATTGGCCGGCAGCGCTTCGGCGCCGGCCCAGGCCGCGCGCAGCGCGTCGGCGTCCTGCTTCCAGCCGGCCACGCGCGCGGCATGGGCGGGATGGGCCTGCAGCCAGGCGGCCACCTGCGCGCGGCGCGCCGGGTCCAGGCGGCCATCGACATAGGCGTGCAGGGTTTCGTCGTCGGGGCGCAGCACGGTCATTTGAGCACTCGCAAGGCAGGGCCGGGGCCGCTGCGGCCTTCGCCGATCTGGCGCAGTTTCTCGCGCGCGCGCGACAGCCGCGACATCACCGTGCCGATCGGCAGGTCCAGCGCGGTGGCGGCGTCGCGGTAGCTGAAACCCTCGACACTGACCAGCAACAGCAAGGCGCGCTGCTCGGCCGGCAACTGCGCGAAGGCGGCCAGCATCGCGCGGCCGTCGTGCACCTGTTCGGCCGACGGCGCCTGGGTCGGCTGCTGCGGCGCGAACAGCGCCAGCACCCGCTGCCAGCGCTGCGCGCGGCGGCGCGTGTCGACGAATTGCCGGTACACGATCGCGAACAGCCATGGCTGCAGCGCATCGGCATCGCGGCGGGTGGACCAGCGCCGCAGCGCGCGCTCCAGCGCCGCCTGCACCAGGTCGTCGGCACTGGCCGCATCGCCGCTCAGCGACTGCGCGAAACGCCGCAACCGCGGCATCAGCGCACGCAGGGATTCGTCGTCGAGGTCATGCATGGCTGGGCTCGGCAGCGTTCGGAGTGAGGGTGGTCGCAGGTAGGACGCGCGGCGAGACGGATTATTCCCCAAGCCCGGGTTAGGCGCCCGTCGCGATCGCCCCACCACGCGCCCGTGCCGCAGGCCGGCCGGCAGGGAACGGCTGCCGGCGAGGCAGCGGTTCCCTGCCGGCAACGCAAAAAAAGCGCCTGCGCCGGGAATAGACCGCGGCGCCGCACGTCTCACTGCCAATCGCCGCCGCCACAGGAGTTTCCCCATGTCCCATCCCGACCCCGCCCCGCCCTCGCCACCACGCCCGCAGCCCTGGCTGCCGCTGGCGGCCATCGCCGCGATCGCCGCCGTGCTCGCCGCCGCCTTCGCCTGGAGCGCCGGCTGGCTGGGCGGGCCGCAGCGGCTGACCGCGCAGCGCATGACCGACGCCATCGAGGCCGGCGGGCCGCCGCACCCAGGCTTTCGCCGCGCGCACAGCAAGGGCATGTGCGTGAGCGGGCATTTCGAAGGCAACGGCCAGGCCAGTGCGCTGTCCTCGGCGCGGGTGTTCGCCCAGGCCTCGGTGCCGGTGCTGGGGCGGATGTCGATCGGCGGCGGCGATCCGCATGGCGCCGATGCCAGCGCGCGGGTGCGCAGCATGGCGCTGCTGCTGCGCAGCGACGACGGCCAGCAATGGCGCACGGCGATGAACAGTTTCCCGTTCTTCGTGGTGGCCACGCCGGAGGGCTTCATGGCGCAGACCCTGGCCGCGCAGCCGGACCCGGCCACCGGCAAGCCGGACCCGGCGAAGATGGCCGCGTTCGTGCAGCGCTATCCGGAAGCGAAGAAGTTCCAGCAGTGGGCCAAGACCGCGCCGTGGTCGGACAGCTGGGCCAACACCCAGTACAACGGGGTCAACAGCTTCCGCTTCATCGCCGCCGACGGCAGCAGCCGTTTCGTGCGCTGGTCGATGCGGCCGCAAACGCCGTTCAAAGAACTGTCCGCGGCGCAGCGTGCGCAGGCCGATGCCGACTTCCTCGGCGAGGACCTGCAGGCGCGGCTGGCGCGCGGCCCGTTGCGCTGGGACCTGGTGCTGACCGTGGCCGCGCCCGGCGACCCGGTGAACGATCCATCTCAACCTTGGCCGCAGGACCGGCAGCAGATGGTCGCCGGCACCCTGGTGCTCGACCATGCCGAGCCGCAGGCCACCGGCCCGTGCCGCGACCTCAACTACGACCCGCTGATCCTGCCGCGCGGCATCGCCGGCTCCGACGACCCGATCCTGGCCGCGCGCTCGGCGGTGTATTCGCACTCGTTCAACCGCCGCGAGCGCGAGATCGGCCGCGGCCAGGCGCCCGAGGCCACAGGCCAGGCAAAGGGAGGTGCGCAATGAGCCGCGCCAACGTCTCCGGACATTTCAACCTGACGGCGCGAGTGCTGCACTGGCTGATGGCGGCGATGATCCTGACCATGCTGTTCGTCGGCGTGGGCATGGTCGCTTCGGTGTCGCAGCGGCCATGGCTGCTCGACCTGCATCGTCCGCTCGGTATCGCGATCCTGGTGCTGGCGATCGTGCGCCTGGGCAACCGCCTGCGTCACCGCCCACCACCGCTGCCGGCGGACCTGCCGTGGTGGCAGAAGACGGCGGCGCTGGCCTCGCACTGGTTGTTGTATGCGTTGATGCTGGCGATGCCGTTGCTGGGCTGGTCGCTGCTGTCGGCCGGCGGCTATCCGATCGTGCTGTGGCCGGGCGCGCAGCTGCCGCCGATCGCGCCGCACAGCCCGGCGCTGTACGCGTGGCTGCGCAGCGCGCATGGCTGGCTGGCGTATTTGCTGTTCGCCACGGTGCTGGGGCATCTGTGCGCGGCGCTGTTCCATGCCTGGGTGCGCCGCGACGGGGTGTTTTCGAGCATGGCGCGGGGTGGGGCGGCGCCGGTGGTGGCGGACCAGGCAGCGCTTAGGGAACAGGTCTAAGGGGTTGTTCTCTGCTACGACGTTGGGTGGACCTGGCCCGTCGGTCGCGATGGGCTTGGTCGGTGATGCGCGTCGCGACTGAAGTCGCTCCCACAAAAGGCGCGTGGCGTGCCGGCCGGGCGCTCCTGTGGGAGGGGCTTCAGCCCCGACAGGGTGCCCGGCGAAGGTCCAGCTCCTGTCGCGGCTGAAGCCGCTCCTACAAAAATCGCGGGACGTGTTGGCCGGGTGTGCTGTAGGGGGGGCTTCAGCCCCGACAGGGTGCCGGCGAAGGTCCGGTTTCTGTCGCGGCTGAAGCCGCTCCTACAGAAAAGCAAAGCGTGGCGCCTGCGGATTCAGCGTGGGCGCGGCGTTGCCGCTTTCTTCTCGCCGGCGATGCCGTGGCCGGTGGCGGCCCAGTAGATGCCGCCATACAGGTGCTCGAGGTAGCGCGGGTCGTTGTAGGCCTCGGCCTGGTGGCCGAGCGCGGTGGCGAACACGCGGCCGCCTTCGAAGTGGTGGTACCACGCCACCGGGTGCTGTTTGCCCATGCCCTTGGCGACCTGGCCGGGCCAGATCAGCGTGGGGTCGTAGCTGGTCTCGTCCACCGTCATCAGCGTGATCAGGTCGTCGCTGTACGGCGGGTCGTATTCGTACCATTCGTCCGACCACAGCCAGCGCTGCGGCAGGCCGGCGGTGGCGGGGAAGTTGCGGTCGACCACGTCGACCATCGCGGTCTGCAGGTAAGGATGGGTGCGGAACGAGCGGCCGATCAGGCGGTCGTACCAGTCCCACTGCCCGCGCGCGATCGCGAACGCCTTGTGCACCGCGACCACGCCGCCGCCGTCGCGCACGTACTTCTGGAAATTGGCGCGCTGCGCCGGATTGAGGTCGGTGGCCGGCGTATTGAGCAGCACGATCGCCGCGTACTGCGACAGGTCGCCGTCGAACGCCTCGGCGTTCCAGGCCCATACCAGCTCGAAGTAGTGCTGCCGCGCCAGCGCCTCGAACTGCGGCTTGGCCACCGGGATGTAGTCGTGGTGGTACTTGTTGGGAATCGCCGCGACCAGCACCTTGAACTGCCCGTCGGCCGCCAGCGCGGCACCGGCCGGCAACGACCACGCCAACAGCAGCGACCACCCAAAGCACAGCGCACGCATCCACTTCATCCCGCACTCCCGTCGACCGATGCAGGCGAGCATAGTCACTGGCGGCGCCGCTTCCGCGCGGCTGCGCACAATTTCATAGGCGCTTGCCGAACCGGCATACCCGGCGATCCTCGGCAGCGGCGGTTGCGGCGCGAGCCGGCGTCGGCGCACGTCGGGCGGCACGACGCTGATCGTACGGCAAGGCGCCATGCGGCCTCGGCGTTGCCCATCGTGTGGTGAAGCCCGAGCCGCAGATCCAACGCAGACGTGAGTGAGCTGGCAACCGGTCGGATCTACGGTTACGGGCATCGGGCGAACCGCGCAGCGGCTCGCTGCGCTTCACCTGGTCGTCCGATCTGCCATCCGTCGTGACGCAGCGGACGAACCTGGGTGGGACCCGAATGCCGGCGGCCGCGTCACCGGCCTTCGCGTTTGGCGGCCGCGCTACAGCCAGCCCTTCTGCCGCGCCAGCCGCGCCGCCTCGATGCGGTTGCCGACGCCGAGCTTGCCGATCGCCTCGGACAGGTAATTGCGCACGGTGCCGTGCGACAGCCCGAGCCGGGCGGCGATGTCGCCGGCCGAGGCGCCCTCGCCGGCCAGGCGCAGCACCTGGCGTTCGCGGTCGTTGAGCGGGTCGGCCTCGGACCAGGCCTCCAGCGCCAGCTCCGGATCGATCGCGCGGCCGCCGCGGTGCACCTGGCGGATCGCATCGACCAGCCGTTCGGGCGGCGCGTCCTTCAACAGATACCCGCCGACGCCGGCATCCAGCGCGCGGCGCAGGAACCCAGGACGGGCGAAGGTGGTGACGATGACCACGCGCACCGGCAGTTGCTGGCGTTGCACCCGCTGCGCCAGTTCCAGGCCGCTGAGGCCGGGCATCTCGATATCGGTGACCAGCAGGTCCGGCGTGTGCGCCTGCAGCGCGCGCCACGCGGCTTCGCCGTCGGCGGCGCTGGCGACCACCGCGATATCCGCTTCCAGGCCCAGCAGCGCGCTGAGCGCACCGCGCACCATCGCCTGGTCCTCCGCCAGCACTAGTCGAATCACGCCTTCCCCCGATGTTGTGCGCGCATTGTAGAGCGCGGCAGCGCGGCGCTCAGTGCAGCGCGGCGTCCTGCCCGGCATGCGGCGGCGCGACCGGCACGCCGGGCGCGGGTTCGGCGGTCCGCGGCAACGGCGCGGCGGCCAGCAGGCGGGTGCCCTGGCCGCGTTCGGAGTCGATCCGCAACGAACCGCCCACCGCTTCCAGCCGTTCGCGCATGCTGGCCAGGCCGGTGCCCGGCTGCATCGCGCTGCCGCGGCCGTCGTCGCGGATCTCCAGCCAGGCCTGGCCGCGTTCGCACCACAGCCGCAGCTGCGCGTTGCCGGCACCGGCGTGGCGCTGGATGTTGGTCGCGGCCTCGCGCAACACCATCGCGAACACGGTCTCCAGCTGCGCGCATTGCGGCAAGGCATCGACCTGATAGCGGAAGGTGACCCCGGAGGATTCCAGCAGCAGCTTGGCCGAGGCCATTTCCGCCGCCAGCTGCGCGGCGCGGATGCCGCTGACCGCGCGCCGCACCTGGCCCAGCGCCTCGCGCGCGACCTGGCCGACGTCCTCCATCTCCTGCCGCGCCGCGGCCGGATCGCGCGCGAGCAGGCGCGCGGCCAGGTCCGACTTCAGCGCCACCAGCGACAGGGTGTGGCCGAGCAGGTCGTGCAGGTCGCGGCCGATGCGCTCGCGCTCGGCGACCGCGGCCAGGCGCCGCACTTCCTCGTGGCTCAGGCGCAGCTGCGCGTCGGCGCGGGCGCGGCGTTCAAAGCTGATGTTCATCAGCCCCACCGACAGGCCGACCACCACCGCGCTGGTCATGTACAGCAGCGACCAGCCCTGCAGCATCCACGCCGCCGCGAACGCACCGAGCAGCAACAGCATCGCCAGCAGCGCGCGACCGATCGGGAAACAGAACGCCAGGAACGCACAGGCATAGATCATGTAGCACTGCGCGCCGGGGTTGTACGGCAGCAGCACGAACGCCAGCACGGCCATGCCGGCCACGCACCAGCGCAGGTAGCGGCGATCGCGGTAGTAGGCGCAGTAGTACAGGGCAAGGAACGCCGCGTAGCTGACCATCGTCGGCCAGAACCAGTCGCGGAAGATGTGCCGCTCGTACAGCGGCGTGATGAACAGCCAGATCGACCACACCAGCGACAGCCACACGAACCACTGCGTGCTGCGTTTGGCCGTGGTCCAGCTCATCCGCTGGGCGACCAGCGATTCGGGCGAGGCTTGCAGCAGATCGATCACGGCGGGCTCCAGGGGCGGACGCGCCGCCGCGGTGCATAGCATAGCGAGCGCATGGGGATGGCGCGCGAAGCGGCGGGAAGCGGCGATGCCGGCAGCGCGGCGCCGGCGCGGCGGAGGCCGGCCATCAGCCGCGGCGCAGGCGCCGATGCGCCAGCGAATAGAACGCCACGGTCATCGCCAGCAGCGCGGCGATGTGGCCGGTGATTCCGCTGCCGTCGTCGTGACCGACCACGCGCAGCGCGAGCTGGCTCAGGTGATAGGACGGCCATAGCGGCGCCAGCGTAGTCAGCAGCGACGGCAGCATCTGCAGCGGGATCCACAGACCCGACAGGAACGCCATCGGCAGGTAGATCAGGTTGACCACGGCCGGCGCGCCGCTGCCGCCGACGCGGGCACCGATGTACAGGCCGATCGCACAGAACGGCAGCGTGCCCAGCACTTCGATCAGCAACAGCCAGGCGCGCTGCGACGGCGCCAGGCGCACCCCGCCGAGCATGCCGCCGAGCAGCTGCAACAACAATGCGATCGCCAGCGCGAACAGCATCGCCAGCACGGTGCGCGCCAGCAGGATCGCCCCAGGTGGCACCGGCATGGCGCGCTTGAGGGTGAGCAGGCCGCGCTCGCGGTCCAGCGCCAGGCCCACGCCGAAACCGAACAGCGCCGGCGCCATCACCCCGAACACGCCGTAGCTGGCCATCAGGTACACCGCAGCGGCGGCATTGCCGCGATTGAGCAGCACGCCGAACAGGACGTAGAACATGGGCGGGAACAGCAAGGTCGGCAGCGCGAACGACGGCGTGCGCAGCCAGCGTAATAACTCGTAGCGGATTTCGCGCAACAGCAGCGCGGCATGGTCACGCAACAGCAGCGTGGCATGGTCACGCCGCAGCAACGTGGCGTGGTCGCACAACGGCGGCGCGGCGGCGCCGGTCGGCCGCGCGGCCGCCGTGCCGTGCGCCGGGGACGCGACATGCTCGGTACGGCGTGGATCGGGCGTGCTCATGCGGCCTCCGCACGGGTGATGGCGAGGAACGCGTCGGCCAGGCCGGCGCGGCGGACTTCCAGTTCGCCCAGCGCCGGATCGGCGGCGAGCAGTCGCGCCACCACCGGCTCGGCCGGTTCGGCGACGATCTCCAGCACGCCGTCGCGCGCTTCCACGCGGCGCACCTGCGGCCAGCCCGCCACCTGCACCGCAGTCAGCGCGCTGCGGCAGCGGATCGTGCGTTGCTCGAAGCGCGCCCGCAGCTGCTGCACGCTGCCTTCGGCGATCAGCGTGCCGCGCTGCAGCACCGCGACCCGGTCGGCCAATACCTCGGCCTCCTCCAGGTAATGGGTGGTCAGCAGCACCGCGCAGCCCTCCGCGACCAGTTCCTGGATCGCCCGCCACAGGCCCTGCCGCGCCTCGATGTCCAGGCCGGTGCTGGGTTCGTCCAGGAACAGCACCTGCGGACGCCCGCAGATCGCCATCGCAAATTGCACGCGCCGCTGCTGGCCGCCGGACAAGCCGCCGTAGCGGCGCGGCAGCAGGCCATCCAGCCCGGCCAGCGCCACGCAATCGGCGACGCTGCGCGGGCGCCGGTAGTAGCCGCGCGCCTGGTCCAATAGTTCGCCCACGCGCAGCGTGTCCGGCAAGCCGGCGGACTGCAGCATCACCCCGGCCTGGCGCCGCGCGCCGAGCGCACGCGGATCCTGCCCGCACAGCTGCACGCTGCCGGCATCGGCCACCTGCAGCCCGAGCAGCAGCGCCACCGCGGTGCTCTTGCCCGCGCCGTTGGCGCCGAGCAGGGCCAGCAGCCGGCCGCGCTGCAGTTGCAGGTCCACGCCGTCCAGCGCGACCACCGCGCCGTAGCGCTTGTGCACGGCGCGCAGCTGCGCCAGCGGGAGAGTGTCGGGAGCGGCGTGCATCGGCAGGAACCGGTCGTGGCGGGAGTGGCCATGCTGCGCCGCGGCGCCGGCCCATCCCAGTGCGGCCCGTCAGCCGCGGCGGGTGACAGCTGTCACTGGCGATGGCCACGCGATTGCCGCATGCTGCGCTCCACGCCACGGGGAATGGCGCCGCACCTGCCGCAGCGCAACGCAGAAAGTGACTTCCGGCAACTGGGAAGCGCACCCCTCGCCGTCCACACTGCGCCTACCGATTCGTCCAGGGACAAGATGAGTACCTCCGCCGACCTGCTCAAAGAACTCCGTATCGACCGCAAGGCCCCGCCGAGCGCGCCACCGTCGCGGCGCGGGCTGTGGATCGCCGTGGTCCTGGTGCTGCTGCTCGCGCTCGGCGTCGGCGGCTGGCTGCTGTTCGGCCGCGGCAAGGCCATCGAGGTGACCACCGCGCCGGTGGTGGCGATCGCCGCCGGCAGCAGCAGCGCCTCGGTGCTGGACGCCAGCGGCTACGTGGTGGCGCGGCGCATGGCCACGGTGTCGGCGAAGATCACCGGCAAGGTGCGCGAGGTGCTGATCGAGGAAGGCATGCGCGTGGAACAGGGCCAGGTGATGGCGACGCTGGACCCGATCGACGCCGGCGCGCAACGGCAGCTGTCGGCCTCGCAGCTGGACGCGGCGCGCAGCCAGGTGGCGAACATGCAGGCGCAGCTGCGCCAGGCCGAGGCCGATGCGCAGCGGCTGCAGACCCTGTCCACGCAGCAGTTGGTGTCGCGCTCGCAGTACGAGCAGGCGCTGTCGCAGCGCGACGCCCTGCGCGCGCAGCTGCAGAGCGCGCAGCGCAACGTGGTGGTGGCCGGCAACCAGCTGTCGATCTCCGACCTCAACGTGGACAACACCATCGTGCGCGCACCGTTCTCCGGCGTGGTCACCGCCAAGGCGGCGCAGCCGGGCGAGATCGTGTCGCCGCTGTCGGCCGGTGGCGGGTTCACCCGCACCGGCATCGGCACCATCGTGGACATGGAATCGCTGGAGATCGAGGTCGAGGTGGGCGAGGCCTTCATCGGCCGGGTCAAGCCGGGCATGCCGGTGGAAGCCACGCTCAACGCTTACCCGGAGTGGAAGATCCCGGCCGAAGTGATCGCGATCATCCCCTCGGCCGACCGCGGCAAGGCCACGGTGAAGGTGCGCGTGGCGCTGAAGCAGAAGGATCCGCGGATCGTGCCGGAGATGGGCGTGCGGGTGAGTTTCCTGGAAGCCCCGCAGGCGCAGGCGCAAGACAAGCCGCAAGGCGTGCGCGTGCCGGGCGCGGCGATCGTCAAGCGCGACGGCCAGGACGTGGCGTTCGCACTGAAGGAGGACAACACCGTCGAGCGGCGCGCGCTGAAGACCGGCATCGCCCTGGGCGACGACCGCCAGGTGCTGTCGGGCCTGGCGGCAGGCGACACGGTGGTGCTGGACCCGCCGGAGACGGTGCGCGACGGGGTCAAGGTGAAGATGGCGGAGGCGACCGAGCAGTAACGGCGGCCGCGTGTGAGGTACCGCGCATTGGCGCGAACCATTGCATGCCGTCCGTGTCGCCCCTGTCGCCACCGCCTTGCTCCATCGCCATGAAGACGGCGCCGTTACTTTGTTTTCGTTCCAGTTATTGCCATAGCGAGTGTCGCTGAAACCAGTCGTTTCACCGCATCGCATGATTCTTGCCCGTGATGCATCAAGCCTGCAATTGCCTGCACAAGCTCCAACCGCCATACCGCTCTTGCTCTTGCTCTTGCTCTTGCTCTAGATGTTGCTCTAGCTGCTGCTCGGCTCCGTTGTTGCTCGGCTTTGCTGTTGCTGTTGCTGTTGCTGTTGGCTTCCTGGGTTCCCTTCCGCAGCGGCGGATGGACCGGGGAAAAACCCGAAGGGCGGCGCACAGGGATGTGCGCCGTTCGCGGCAGGGGCAGGATGCCCCTTCCGCGAATCCCCGGTACATCCGCGGACCCGTAGCGCGCAGCGCGGAGGGCGCGTAGGCAGGGCGCGCTTTCTTTTGGTTACTTTTCTTTGCGCGAGCAAAGAAAAGTGACCCGCCAAGGGCGGAAGCCTTTGCTTTGCTTTGTCGTTGCTTTGTTTGCTTCAAACGTTTGCTTTTGTAGGAGCGGCTTCAGCCGCGACTGGTTCTGCCAGGAAAGTGTCGCGGCTGAAGCCGCTCCTACAAGAGCTCCACCACTGAAGGAGCAAAAGCAAAGCTTTCGCCTATGGCGAGTTACTTTTCTTTGCTTGTGCAAAGAAAAGTAACCAAAAGAAAGCACACCCTGCCTCCGCGCCCTACGCGCTTCGCGCTCCGGGTTCGCGAACAGGACGGGATTCGCGGAAGGGGCATCCTGCCCCTGCCGCGAACGGCGCACATCCCTGTGCGCCGCCCCTTCGGGGTTTTTCCCGCCCTATTCGCCGCTGCGTAAGGGACCCGGTAGAGCAAAAAAGCTGAAGAGCAAAGCAACTGCAACTGCAACTGCAAACAACACAAGCGTCAGCAAACTGCCTCACCGCAACCGGCACATCTACTTCCGTCCACTGCCAGGAACACCACCATGTCCACCCTCGTCAAACTGCGCAACGTCACCAAGACCTACCAGCGCGGGCCCGAGAAAGTACAAGTCCTGCACGGCATCGACCTGGAGATCGAACGCGGCGACTTCGTCGCCCTGATGGGACCCTCCGGCTCCGGCAAGACCACCCTGCTGAACCTGATCGGCGGCCTGGATACCCCCAGCGGCGGCGAGATCGAGATCGAAGGCGAACGCATCGACCGCATGAGCGGCGGCCAACTGTCCACCTGGCGCAGCCAGCACGTCGGCTTCGTGTTCCAGTTCTACAACCTCATGCCCATGCTCACTGCGCAGAAGAACGTCGAGCTGCCGCTGCTGCTGACCAACCTCAGCGCCGCCCAGCGCAAGCGCAACGCCGAGATTGCCCTGACCCTGGTCAACCTCGCCGACCGCCGCAGCCACCGCCCCAACGAACTGTCCGGCGGCCAGCAGCAGCGTGTGGCGATCGCCCGCGCCATCGTCTCCGATCCCACCTTCCTGATCTGCGACGAGCCCACCGGCGACCTGGACCGCCACGCCGCCGAAGAGATCCTGCAGTTGCTGCAGCAACTCAACCGCGAACACGGCAAGACCATCATCATGGTCACCCACGACCCCAAGGCCGCCGAGTACGCCAGCCATACCGTGCACCTGGACAAGGGCGAGCTGGCCGACGCGCCGCTCGTGGCGCATTGAACCGGCCGCTGCCGCATCGCGGCCAGCCGCTGCGCGCGTACCGCGCCACGGCGTACCGTTCCCTGGAGAATCGAACATGAAATACTTTTCGTTGGTCTGGGCGCAGCTGTTCCGCAGCAAGACCCGCACCCTGCTGACCCTGCTGTCGGTGGTCGCCGCGTTCCTGCTGTTCGGCATGCTCGACTCGGTACGCGTGGCGTTCAACTCCGGCGGCAGCGTCGAAGGCGCCAACCGGCTGATCGTGTCCTCGCGGCTGTCGATCACCCAGTCGCTGCCGGTCAGCCTGCAATCGCAGATCGAATCGGTGCCCGGAGTGAAGAAGGTCACCTACGCGATGTGGTTCGGCGGCATCTACCAGGATCCGAAGAACTTCTTCCCCAACTTCTCGGTGGCGCCGAACTTCTTCGACGTGTACAGCGAGTATGACGTGCCGCCGGCGCAGCTCAAGGCGTTCCGCGAGACCCGCACCGCCGCGGCAGTGGGTGCCGCGCTGGCCAAGAAGCACGGCTGGAAGATCGGCGACACCATCCCGCTGCAGGCCACCATCTTCCCGCGCGGCGGCAGCAACGACTGGCCGCTGACCCTGACCACCATCTTCAAGGTCAAGGACGCCAAGAACGCGCAGGCGGAGAACCAGTTGATGATGAACTGGAAATACTTCGACGAGTCCAACGACTACATCAAGAACAAGGTCAGCTGGTACACCGTGCAGCTGGGCAGCGCCGACCAGGCCTCGCGGGTGGCGCAGGCGATCGACGCGCTGTCGCTGAACTCCGACCACGAGACCAAGAGCCAGACCGAGGCCGCGTTCTCGCAGGCCTTCGCCAAGCAGTTCGCCGACATCGGCCTGATCGTCACCGCGATCATGGGCGCGGTGTTCTTCACCCTGCTGCTGCTCACCGGCAACACCATGGCGCAGGCGGTGCGCGAGCGCATCCCGGAGCTGGCGGTGCTGAAGACGCTCGGCTTCCGCGACGGCACCGTGCTAAGCCTGGTGATGGTCGAGTCGGTGCTGCTGATCGTGCTCGGCGGACTGATCGGCATGGGCCTGGCGGCGCTGATCATCCCCGGCGTGGCCGCAGCCAGCGGCGGCATGATGCCGATGCGCGGCGTACCGGCGCAGACCTGGCTGGTGGCGCTGGGGCTGATGGTCGCCATCGGCATCGTGGTCGGCTTGCTGCCGGCGCTGCGCGCGCAGCGGCTGAAGATCGTGGACGCGCTGGCCGGGCGCTGAGCCCGCCGCCGCATCGTTCCCTATCGCATTCTCGGAAGACGCACTGATGAAACTCAAACAATGGTTGGGCAATCTGCTCTCGCTGCTGCTGCTGGCCCTCGGGCTGGCGCTGTGGATCGCGCTGCCCTGGTACGGGGTGCTGGCGCTGGCCGTCTGCGTGGCGCTGTGGCTGCTGCTGACCCGCAGCGGCCGCCTGGCGCTGGCCGCCACCCGCATCGGCGTGGCCAGCCTGCCGCAGCGCTGGGGCGCCTCGTCGGTGATCGTGGTCGGCATCGCCGGCGTGGTCGGCGTGCTGGTGGCGATGCTGGCGATGGGCGAGGGCTTCCAGGCCACGCTCAGCAGCACCGGCGACGACACCACCGCCATCGTGCT
Source organism: Xanthomonas sp. WHRI 7945 (assembly GCF_035026585.1). Taxonomy (NCBI): domain Bacteria; kingdom Pseudomonadati; phylum Pseudomonadota; class Gammaproteobacteria; order Lysobacterales; family Lysobacteraceae; genus Xanthomonas; species Xanthomonas sp. WHRI 7945. The sequence goes on along the minus strand of NZ_JAYIQP010000013.1, from coordinate 84,668 downwards.
GCGCGGCGGCTCCGGCGCCGAGACCAACTCGGTGATCACCCGCGACCAGGTGCCGCTGATCGCCAGCCTGGCCGGCGTGGCCAAGGGCGCCGACGGCAAGCCGCTGGTCTCCCCGGAGCTGTCGCAGGTGATCAACCTGCCGAGCAAGGCCGAGGGCACCGACACCAACGTGCAGTTCCGCGGCGTCGGCGACGCCGGCTGGATGGTGCACGACAAGGTCCGGATCGTGGAAGGCCGCCGCTTCGCCGCCGGCCTGCGCGAGATCGTGGTCGGCCAGGGCGCCAAGGCGCAGTTCCGCGGGCTGGAGGTGGGCAAGACGCTGAGCCTGGGCCGCGAGCAGTGGACCGTGGTCGGCGTGTTCGCCTCCGGCGACGCGCACGATTCGGAACTGTGGGCCGACGCGCAGACCCTGGCCTCCACCTACAACCGCAGCGCCTACCAGTCGATCAACGTGCGCACCGCCGGCAAGGACGGCTACGCCCAGTTCAAGGCGGCGATGGCCGCCGACCCGCGGCTCAAGCTCGACGTGGAAACCACCCGCGCCTACTACGCCAAGCAGGGCGGCAACCTCAGCAAGCTGATCAGCATCCTCGGCACGGTGATCGGCGCGATCATGGCGGTCGGCGCGGTGTTCGGCGCGCTCAACACCATGTACGCGGCGGTGGCCACCCGCGCGCGCGAGATCGCCACGATGCGCGCGATCGGCTTCCGCGGATTGCCGGTGGTGACCGCGGTGATGCTGGAGACGATGCTGCTGGCGTTGCTCGGCGGGCTGCTCGGCGGGCTGATCGCCTGGGTCGTGTTCAACGGCTACAGCGTGTCCACGCTGGGCAGCAACTTCAGCCAGGTGGTGTTCCAGTTCAAGGTGTCGCCGGAACTGCTGTGGAGCGGGCTGAAGTGGGCGCTGGGCATCGGCCTGGTCGGCGGGCTGTTCCCGGCGCTGCGCGCGGCGCGACTGCCGATCACCACTGCCTTGCGCGCGCTGTAGGGCCGCCGTTCCGGGCACCGCGGCGCCTGCCTGGCGCACGGAAGCGAGGTCGCGGGTCGGCCTCCACCTGCGCAAATGCGACCCGCGGGTCTGGCCCGGCGTGTCGCGGGCCGGCGCCACGCGGCCCGACCTGAACGCCAGGCGCTGCCGCGCGGCGCCGACCGGGTGCCGGCCAGCCCCGGCACGGCCCGGCCGGGAACGGTGGATGCGCCACAGCGCAGGCCGCAGCGGGAAAAACCGGGCTGGCGGTTCCGCCTCGGCGCACCCTGCCAACCCGCGTCATCGTTTCGTCATCCAATTGCGGTAGAGCCGCGCCGGCGAAGGCGGTAGCCTGCGCGGCCGTTCATCCACCGCCTACCGCCATGTCGTCGCGCCTGCGCCTCCTGCTCGTCCTCTGCGCCAGCCTGTGCCTGGCGGCCTGCTGCGTGGCCGCGGGCACCTCCACCTCGCTCAGCGACCGCCTGGTCGCGCCGGGCGGCGTGTCGCCGCTGATGGACGAGGAACGCATCCAGGGCCTGCTGTCGACCCTGCCCAACCGCAGCGGGCACGTGCTCACCCCCGGCGGCATCCCGATCTTCTGGCGGGCGATCGACCCGGGCGACTACCGCATGCGCTACCGCTACGAGCACGCCGGCCGCGACGCCAACGGCCACGAGCGCGCCGATTTCGCGATGGACGTGGCCGCGCCGCAGCCTGGCGCGCACGCCGCACCGCGCGGCACCGTGGTGCTGCTGCACGGCTGGATGATGGACGGCGACTCGCTGCTGCCGTGGTCGCTGGACCTGGCCCAGGCCGGCTACCGCAGCATCAGCATCGACCTGCGCAACCACGGCCGCTCCGGCGGCGGCCCGGCCGGCTACGGCACCCGCGAGTCCGACGACGTGGTTGCGGTGATCCGCGCGCTGCGCGCGCGCGGCGAGGTGCAGGGTCCGCTGTACCTGTTCGGCGTGTCCTACGGCGCCGCCACCGCGCTGTTCACCGCGCAGAAGCTGGGCGGCGACGTCGACGGCGTGGTCGCGATGGAATCCTTCGCCAATGCAGGCCGCGGCATCCGCGACATGATCCCGCACATGCTCGCCAGCCGCCCGCAGGGCCTGATGGCCAGCGCGGCGATGGACCTGGCACGCTGGCGCTACGCCGGGCAGAACCTGGATGCGGTCATCGCCAACGCCAACCAGCGCCTGGCGCTGAACCTGGACCAGGTCGACGTGACCGCCGCCGCGCGCGCCGCCCCGGCCTGCGTGCTGCTGCTGCATGGCGGGGCCGACCAGCACATCCCGGTCGCGCACGGCCGTCTGCTGGCGCTGGACGCGCCGCGCGCGCACTACCTGGAGATGCCCGGCGAGAACCACATCAGCCTGCCGATGCGGCTGGACCTGCTGGCGCCGACCGTGGAGGACTGGTTCGCCGAACTGCCGGCGCAGCGCCACGACGGCCACTGCCCGTCGCCGCTGGCGCCGCGCGTGGACGCCGGGCAGCAGCTGACGGGCAGCCCGGCTGCGAGCGTCGGCCGGGGTTGAGCAGGGATTGGGGATTGGGGATTGGGGATTCGCAACAGCGGTCTGCGCGGGCGACCTGGGATGTTCTGCCTTTGCTAATCCCTAATCCCTAATCCCGGCTCGCCGCCACAGACTCTCGCCGGCGAACAGCAGCAGGCCGATCCAGATCGCGGCGAAGCCGATCGCCTTGCCGGTGTCGAACGGCTCGTGGAAGAACCACACCCCAAGCAGCAGTTGCAGGCTCGGCGCGATGTACTGCAGCAGCCCGACCAGCGACAGCGGGATGCGCCGCACGCCATAGGCGAAGCCGATCAGCGGCACCGCGGTGACCACGCCGCCGAACACCAGCAGCAGATCGTTGCGCCAGCCCCAACTACCGGCAAAACCGCCGCCGTGCCCGCTCTCGCTCCACAGCACGAAGCCCAGCGCCGGCAGGAACAGGTACAGGCTCTCCACCCCCAGCCCGGCCACCGCATCCACCTGCACCAGTTTGCGCAGCAACCCGTACAGCCCGAACGAGGCGGCCAGGCTCAGCGCGATCCACGGCAGCGCGCCGGCATCGACGGTGAGCCAGCTCACGCCGAGCGCCGCGCACGCCACCGCCAGCCACTGCAGCGGGCGCAGCCGCTCCTTCAGCACCAGCACGCCGAGCAGCACGTTGACCAGCGGATTGATGAAATAGCCCAGGCTGGCCTCGATCACGTGGCCGGCGTTGATCGCCCAGATGTACAGGCCCCAGTTGAACGCGATCGCCAGGCTGCTCAGCGCCAGGATGGCCAGCGCGCGCGGCTGCGCGGCGATGCTGCGCCACCACTGCAGGCGCGTGCGGTACAGCAGCCAGCCCACCACCAGCACCGCGCTCCAGACAATGCGGTGGGCGATGATCTGGAACGACGGCACCGCCTTGAGCAGATGCCAGTACACCGGCACCACGCCCCACAGTGCGAACGCCAACGCGGTGATCAGCAACCCGCGCCGCGTTTCCTGCTCGGCGGCGGTCATCGCCGCGTCCGCGCCACGGTGATGACCACCACGCCGGCCAGGATCACCGCCATCGCGCCCAGGTCGCTGCCGGTGAAGCGCTCGCCGCCGAGCCAGCTGCCCAGCGCCACCGCGATCACCGGATTGACGTAGGCATAGCTGCCGGCCAGCACCGGACGCACGTTCTGCAACAGCCACACGTAGGCGGTGAACGCCACGATCGAGCCGAACACGCACAGGTAGGCAACCGCCATCAGCGCATGCGGCGTCGGCCAGGCGTGCGGGCGCTCGCCGCTCAGCAGGCCCGCGGCGACCAGCAGCACGCCGCCGCACAACATCTGCCCGGCGGCGGCCATGAACGGCGCCGGCAGGTCGCGACCGCGCGACCACACCGAACCGAACGCCCAGCCGATCGGCGCGATCAACAGCAGCACCAGCCCCTTGGGGCTGGCGCTGAGGCTGCTGCCGGCGTTGAGCCACAGCACCCCGGCGAACCCGACCACGATGCCCAGCCATTCGCCGCGGCTGGCATGCTGCCCGCGCAACGCACCGAACAGCGCCATCCACAGCGGCACCGAGGCCACCGCGACCGCGGCCAGGCCCGAGGACACCTGGCGCTCGGCCAGCACCACCATGCCGTTGCCACACAGCAGCAGCAATGCGCCGAGCACCGTCAGCGACCCCCAGTGCGCGCGCGTCGGCGCCGCCACGCCGCGCCAGCGCAGCACCGCGTACAGCAGCGAACCGGCGACCACGAAGCGCAGCCCCGAGACCATGGTCAGCGGCGGCGTCCCACCCTCCAGCGCGAAGCGGATCGCCAGATAGGTCGAACCCCAGACGACGTAGACCAGCAGCAGCGCGAGGACGACGAAACCACCGCGCGCGGGAACGGCGGTGGCGGGAGAGGGCGAGGACGACATGCGCAGAAGGACCGAGCGGTGTGGACATGAATTCTAGGCCAGCGGCCACGACCAGCGACAGCATTGCAGCGCGACGCAGGCAGCACGCTGTTTTGCGCGAGGCGTTTGGTCCAGCCGAACCATCGGCGATACGCACCGCGCTGAGCCAGCGTGATTTGAGCGCACAGCACGTGCGTGCGTCATGCAGAGGCAACCCCGATGGCTTCGGCCATCAGCCGCAATCGCTGCGCGGCAGACTCCCCGCGTCGGGACTGAAGTCCCTCCCACAATGCACCCAGCACCTTGCGCAAGGCTTCCTGTAGGAGCGGCTTCAGCCGCGACAGGAGGCATCAGCGATCCATCGGCTTCGGCACCAGTCGAGGCGGAAGCCCTCCTGCAGTGCACTCAGCAAACGGCAGCAACGCTGCTCGCCGGCAATGAGGCCGGCCCGGTGCGAAGCTCCACCTGTGGGAGCGACTTCAGTCGCGACGCACGAAGTCATCAGCTCCATCGACTCCGGCACCAGTCGCGGCTGAAGCCGCTCCTACAGTGCACCCAGCAAACTCAGCGCAAGGCCTCCTGTAGGAGCGGCTTCAGCCGCGACAGGAGGCATCAGCAATCCATCGGCTTCGCACCAGTCGGGGCTGAAGCCCCTCCTACAGTGCACCTAGCAACTCAGCGCAAGGCTCCCTGTAGGAGCGGCTTCAGCCGCGACAGGAGGCATCAGCAATCGATCGGCTTCGGCAGCAGTGGAGACCGAAGCACTTCTGCGCTGCACTCCAGCAAACCCAGCGCGAAGCTCCAGCCTGTGGGAGCGACTTCAGTCGCGACGCGCGACACACACCCCACCCGCAGCCACAGTCACCACCTCAACGCCGCGCCGCCTCGCTCGCATCGCGCGCCGGCTTGAACTCCGAGCCGTCGTCCCAGCGCGGCCACTCGCGGCTGTCGGCCAGGCGCTGGCCCAGGTCGTACAGCAGCAGCGTGTCGGCGGCATGCCCGGCCGGATCCCAGGATGCGCTCCAGCGATCGCAGGGCTGGTGGTAGCACTCGGCGAAATAGCGGTCGCGGATCGCCTTGCCGGCGGCCACACCACCGTCCAGCTTGTCCAAGCCGGGCCCCACCGTGATCGCCGGTACCCCGGCGCGGGCGAAGGCGAAGTGGTCGGCGCGATAGAAGAAGCCCGCCTCCAGGTTCGGATCCGGCGAATAGGCGCGGCCGCGCGCCTGCGCCGCCGCGGCCAGATCGCGCTCCAGCGACACGCGCCCGCGGCCCCACGAGGCGATGTCGCGGGTGGCGCCATCGGGGCTGAACATCTCGCTGTTGATCACCGCCACGGTGGTCGCCAGCGGCGCCAGCGGATGCGCGGCGTAGTAGGTCGCGCCGAGCAGTCCCTTTTCCTCGGCGGTCAGGGCGATGAAGTACAGCGTGCGCTGCGGCCGCGGACCGGCCGCGAACACCCGCGCCAGTTCCAGCACGCTGGCCACGCCGGTGGCGTTGTCGACCGCGCCGCGGCGGATGCGGTCGCCGCCGGCGTCGGCCGCGCCGAGGCCGAACGCATCCCAGTGCGCCGAGTAGATGACGGTCTCCTCCGGATGCGTGGCGCCTTCCAGCTTGGCGACCACGTTGTGCGTGACCACGCGCTCGCGCTTGAGCGCGAAACGCACCGACAGCGCCGCATCGCCCAGCGCCTGCGGGCGGAAGTCGGCGCGCTGCGCACGTCGCTTCTCCGCCTCGAAATCCAGCCCGGCGCGCTGGAACAGCGACACCGCCAACGCGCGTTGCATCCAGCCGCGCACCGGCACGTGCTGCGCGCGCGCCTGCGCGTCGCTACGCTCGATGTCGAACAGCGGCGACAACCCGGAACTCTTCACCGTGGCCCAGCCGTACGCCGCCGGCGCGGTCTCGTGCACGATCAGCACGCCGGCCGCGCCCTGCCGTGCGGCTTCCTCGTACTTGTAGGTCCAGCGCCCGTAGTAGGTGACCGCGCGGCCATCGAAGGCGCCGGGCTGCGGCGTCTCGAAATCGGCATCGTTGATCAGCATCACCGCGATCTTGCCTTTCAGGTCCACGCCCTTGTAGTCGTCCCAGCCGCGCTCGGGCGCGTGGATGCCGTAGCCGACGAACACCAGCGGCGCGTCCTTCAGCGCCACCTTGGCACCGGGCCGCAGGCTCTGCAGCACCACGTCCTCGCCGTTGACCAGCGCCTGCGACGCGCCGGCCACGCGCAGCGTCGCGGTCACCGGTCCGTCCACCTGCGCGCGCACCAGCGGCACCGCCTGGGTCCAGCCGCCGTCGTCGCCCGCCGGTTGCACCCCGGCCAGGCGGAACTGTTCGCTGAGATAGGCGATGGTCTTGTCCTCGCCCGGCGTGGCCGGCGCGCGACCCTCGAACCCATCGGAGGCCAGCGTGCGCACATGCCGCTGCAGCGCTTCGGCATCGATGCCGCCGCCGGGCAGCGCCTCGTTGGCCGCCTGCGCGGCGCCTCCCATGAACAGACAGGCGGACAGCAGCAACATGCGCATCGGATTCACGGCGAGGACCTGAAAAAACATGGTTGCACAGTGTAGAGCGTGACGCCGTCACGAAACAGCAATGAGGTGGATCGAGACACGAGAAGCGCGAACACACGCTTTTCCCAATCCCGAATCCCAAATCACGAATCCCGGCCTTTCAGCGATCCAGCCAGCAGGCCAGGCCCTGCGCATTGAGTTCGATGTCCATCCGCAGCACCCGCTCCACGCCGGCGTCGTCGAGCGGACAGCCATGCAGTCGCGCGCGCTCCAGGTACAGCGCGGTCAACGCCGCGACCAGGCAGCGATGGCGATCGGAACGGCCGTCGCAGCCGCGCGCGATCGCCACCATCGCCTCGAGTTGCTCGAGCAGATCCGCGGCCAACGTCTCTGCCGCGCCGACCGCGCCGTAATGGGTCAGATACAGCGTGTCCGGCGCATAGCCGAGCATGCGCTGGATCGAGGCGCGCATCGCCTCCGGATCGAACTGCACCGGCGAGGAGGTCGGGATCACGAACGCGCCCTGCGCGCTGTCCAGCTCGCGGTACGACAGCCCGAAAGTGTCGCCGCTGAACCAGCTGCGGCTGCGTGCGTCCCACACGCACAGATGGTGGCGCGCGTGGCCGGGCGTATCGATGCACAGCAGCTCGCGCTCGCCCAGCCACAGCCGATGGCCGTCCTCGGCGACGACGACGCGTTCGGCCGCCACCGGCAGGATCGTGCCGTAGCTGCGCGCGATCTCGGCTTCGCCGTACACCGCGGTGGCGCCGGCGATCAGCCGCGTCGGATCGATCATGTGCGGCGCGCCGCGCGGATGCACCAGCAAGCGCGCGTTCGGCAACCGCTGCAGCAGCGCACCGGCGCCGCCGGCATGGTCCAGGTGCACATGGGTCAGGATCAACCAGTCCACATCGCCCGGCGCCAGGCCGGCGCCGTCGAGCGCGGCCAGCATGGCCGGCAGCGAATGGCTGGTGCCGCAATCGACGAACGCGCCGCGACCGTGCTCCACGATCAGGTAGGCCGCATCGAACTGCGCGCGCTGGAAACCGGTGTCGATGAGATGGATGCTGGGATCGCGTGGCATGCGCAAGGCGGTGGCTGGGCGAAGGTCCATTCTAGGCCGTATGGAGGTTGTTGCTAGCCCTGCGCGGCTACGCCGCGGCCTCCGAGCAATCCACGGCACCCGCGGTTGCCATCGGACATGCGGTCCTGGCGGACTGCGGCGCAAACGACCTGCACTGACGGTCAACTGCGATCTTCGTCCATTGTGGGAGGGACTTCAGTCCCGACGCCATATCGCCAAGGCCTCGTCGGGACTGAAGTCCCTCCCACAACATTGCTGGCCTGGGCCGTTTTCTGTCCTCAGCCCGCGTCGCGCAACTGCTGCAGCGCGGCCAGCACGACCTCGACCGGCACCGACAGGGTGAGGTCCGGAATCTGCAGCGCATCGGCCTGCACGGCCTGCTTGAGCACGCCGATCACGCGTCCGGCCTCGCGCGGCGAATCGAAGCCGCCGCTCTGCAGCAGCAACGCGCCTTCGCCGTCGAGCAGCTTGAAGTAGAAGCGGCCGTCGCCCTCACGGTACTGCTTGAAGCTCGGCAGCGCCTGCTTGGCCTGCGCGGCATCGGCCTGCTCCGCCTCGCGCAGCGACAGGTCGCGCAGGCCCACCGCATGGCGCAATTCGGCCAGGAACGGCGTGGCATAGCGTGCGCGCAGGCGCTGCGCATTGTCGCGCAGGATCGCCTCGATCTCGCCCGGGCGCGCCATCAGCGCCTCGTAGCGCTCGCGCATCGGCGCGATCTCGGCGTCGATGCGTTCGAACAACTGCTGCTTGGCCTCGCCCCAGCCGATGCCGCCGGCGAAGGCCTGCGCGAACGCGGCGGCCTCCTCGGCGCTGGCGAAGGCCTGGTACAGCTGGAACAGCGCCGAACCCTCGGTGTCCTTCGCCTCGCCGGGCGCGCGCGAATCGGTGACGATGGCGAACACGTGCTTCTTCAGTTCCTCGCGCGGGGCGAACAACGGAATCGTGTTGTCGTAGCTCTTGCTCATCTTGCGCCCGTCCAGCCCGGGCAAGGTGGCCACCTGCTCGTCGATCAGCGCTTCGGGCAGGGTGAAGTAATCGCGGCCGTAGACGTGGTTGAAACGCTGGCCGATATCGCGCGCCATCTCGATGTGCTGGATCTGGTCGCGGCCCACCGGCACCTGCTGCGCGTTGAACAGCAGGATGTCGGCGGCCATCAGTACCGGATACATGAACAGCCCGGCGCTGATCCCGGCATCGTCGTCCTCGCTGTCGGCGCGGTTCTTGTCCACCGCAGCCTTGTAGGCATGGGCGCGGTTGAGCAGGCCCTTGCTGGCGACGCAGGTCAGGAACCAGGTCAACTCGTTGGTTTCCGGCACGTCGGACTGGCGGTAGAACCACACCTTCGACGGGTCCAGCCCGGCCGCCAGCCACGACGCGGCGATCTCCAGGGTCGAGCGCTGGGTGCGCGCCGGGTCCTGCGCCTTGATCAGGCTGTGCAGGTCGGCCAGGAAATAGAAGCTCTCGATACCCGGACGCAGGCTGGCCTGCAGCGCCGGGCGGATCGCGCCGACGTAGTTGCCCAGGTGCGGGGTGCCGGAGGGGGTGATGCCGGTGAGGACGCGGGTGGTCATGCGGGGAATCGAAGCCGAAGAAAACCCGGCGAGTTTAACCGCTGCGCGGCAACCCCGTTCCGGCGCATGGCGCGTTCAATGCCAGGTCCCTTCCCGGAGTCGCCCCGATGCGCACGCTCTTCCGCCTGCTTCCAACCCGCCCGATCGGCCCGATCTCGATCGCCCTGCTGTGTATCGGCCTGCTGTGCGGTTTCCGCCCCTACCCTGCACCGCCGCCGTCCGCGTCGCTGGTCGCCCTGAGCGTGATCGACCGCGACGACGGCGCCGATCTGCCGCAGCACGTGCAGCGCGGCCAGCGCTGGGTCGCCGCCACGCCCGGCCACCGCTATGCGCTGCGCCTGAGCAACCTCACCGGCCGCCGCGTGCTGGTGGTGCTGTCGGTGGACGGAGTCAACGCGGTCAGCGGCGAAACGGCCTCCAGCGACCAGCGCGGCTATGTGCTGGCGCCGTGGCAGAGCACCGAGATCGCCGGCTGGCGCAAGTCGCAGCGCGAGATCGCGCAGTTCGTGTTCACCGACCTGGCCGACAGCTACGCCGCGCGCACCGGCCGCCCCGACAACGTCGGCGTGATCGGCATGGCGGTGTTCGACGAAGCGCCACGCATCGTGCCGCAGGCAAGCATCGAGGAGCGCTGGGAAAGCGCTGCCGCGCCGGCGCAAGCACCGGCACCGGTGGCGGCGCGCGCCCAGGAAAGCGATGCCGCGCTGGGCGCGGTGCAGCGCCTGGGCACCGGCCATGGCGAACGCGAATGGTCGCCGTCCAGCGTCACCGAGTTCGAACGCGCCAGCGAGGTGCCGCAGCAGCGCGTGCAGCTACGTTACGACAGCCGCGCGCGGCTGATCGCACGCGGGGTGATCCCGCGGCCGCGGCCGTACCCGCGCGTGGCCGATGCACCGCATGCGTTCCCCGGCGATTTCGTGCCGGATCCGCCGGTACGCTAAGCCCGCGCACATGTAGGCGCGAAAAAGGAACGGGCCGCACTCGCGGCCCGTTCCGGTGCAAGGCGCATGGATCGCCTCAGTTGCGGTATTCCTTGTCCAGGCTGTCCTGGAACGTACGCACCTCTTTCTCGGCGCGGTCGCGATCCCAGCCATAGCGTTCCTGCAGCTTGCCCGACAGGTATTGGGCATTGCCTTCGGCCACGTCGAAATCGTCGTCGGTCAGATCGCCCCACTGGGCCTTGATCTTGCCTTTGAGCTGGGTCCACTTGCCGGAAATGATGTCTTTGTTCATAGCATCGCTCTCGTTGGTGTCCGCGGCGATTGAACCGCGCGCAGAGCATTGCGCCTGCGCCGTTGCCATGCGGTCGGTACGACGTCAACGGCGCATGAGTTCGGTGAACCATTTACCGGACCTGGCGATGGCATGACGAGACGCAAAAAAAACGGGCCGGCAAAGCCGGCCCGTTCTTGTCACCGAGCGCTGGGCTCAGTTCTTGGCGGCGTCTTCGACCTTCTCGCCGGCGCTCTGCACGTCCTTGCCGGCACCAGCAACGGTGTTGCAGCCAGACAGCAGGCCGACCGAGAATATCGCCAGCAGCATCCACGCAAAAGTACGCTTCATAGGTTCACTCCTTTGTTGATCATGGGAACGCGGCACGAGCCGCGTCTGGGTAACGCATTGGATATCGAAAACGCGAAGCCACTACGGCCGATCGATCAGCACTTGCCGTCGCTGCAATCGCCCGCCTTGTCTTCCACCTTCTCGCCCGCCTTCTGCATGTCTTTGCCGGCACCGGCCATGGTGTTGCAGCCAGTCAGCATGCCCGCACAGAACAGGGTCAGCATCATCAAGGTGAGCAGTCGCTTCATCGTGGAATCCTCGCAGTAAGACGGGTCTAGGGGACAGCGGCGATAGCCGTTGCCGAGCTACCGTCTGGCGGTGAATCTGACTTCACCACTGTGGATTTCACGTGAATGAAGCGCTCCGGTGTTCAGTTTTCTTCCAGAAACCCAACTCAATCGCGCATCAGCGTGGATTTGCCGAACAGGCTTTCGACCAGGTCCACCGCCAGTTCGGCGGTCAGATTGCGATGGTCCAGCACCGGATTGAGTTCGACGATGTCCAGCGAGCCCATGCGCCCGCTGTCGGCGATCATCTCCATCACCAGCTGCGCTTCGCGGTAGTTGGGGCCGCCGGGCACGGTGGTGCCCACGCCCGGCGCGATGCTGGGGTCGAGGAAGTCCACGTCGAAGCTGACGTGAAGGTGGGTGTCGGCATCGAGTCCGTCCAGCGCCGCTTCCATGGTCCGCTTCATGCCCATCTCGTCGATGTAGCGCATGTCGTACACATCGATGCGGTGCTGCTTGATCAGCCGCTTCTCGTCCGGATCCACCGAGCGGATGCCGATCTGGCGGACCTGGTCCGGGCGAAGTGCCGGCGCGTCGCCGCCGAGCTCGGTCAGCGCCTTGGGCCCCAGCCCGCACAGGCAGGCCACCGGCATGCCATGCACGTTGCCCGACGGCGTCACCTCGCTGGTGTTGAAGTCCGAGTGCGCGTCCAGCCACAGCACCCGCAGCTTGCGGCCCTGCTCGCGGCAATGCCGCGCCACCGCGGTGATCGAGCCGATGCCCAGGCAATGGTCGCCGCCCAGCATGATCGGCATGCGCCCGGCGCGCAGCTCGGCGTAGCTGGCCTCCATCAGTGCACGGTTCCAGGCCACCACTTCGTCCAGGTGCCGGTAGCCGGCGACCGGGGATTGCCATGGATTGCGCGGGCCGTCGAGGTTGCCCAGGTCGCGCACTTCGATGCCGCGACCGGCCAGCGCCTCGTGCAGGCCGGCGATGCGCAACGCTTCCGGCCCCATGCGCGCGCCACGGTGACCAGCGCCGATGTCGGTGGGAACGCCGATCAGGGACACCGGCAGAAAAGAGGAACTCATGCGGACGTGCTCCAGCAAAAAATGTGCGCCAGTCTAGCGAGCCGCCCGCGGCGCGACCCGCCGCGGCGCAGCAGGGCGAACGCCGACGATACGCAGGCGTGCGGCGACGCATTGCCGGAAATCCATGGGAACGGCGCACGGCGGCAAACACGTACGCGCGAGCATTGCGCCGGCGCCTGCCGGGCGCACACTGAACGAAGCGAGGAGAATGGTGCCGCTTGTCCGAATCGAACGGACGACCTACTGATTACAAATCAGTTGCTCTACCGACTGAGCTAAAGCGGCACGAGGACTGCAGTGCCCGCGCTGCGGGCCGTCGCAGTCTACCCGCTGGCAGGCCGCCGCGGCAGATCGCGGCGGCGTTGCCGGGCCGCGATCCGCACCGGCCCGGAAAGGCCGAAGCGATGCGCAGCGCGGCATTCTAGCGCAGCGTGGCGCAGTCCAGCGCGCGCTGCCGCTGCGCACCGAGCTGCCGTCGCAGCGACGCGGCCTGTGCCGCGGAAGCCGTGCGCAGGTCCAGCCACCAGCGCGACTGGCCGCTGCCGCCGCTGGGGACCAGGTCGACGTTGAAGCCGGCCTTGGCCAGCTCGGCGCGGCGGCGTTCGGCGCCTTCGCGGCTGCGGTACTGGCCGAGCGCGATCGCGCCGGCTTCCTCGCCCTGGCGGATCGGGTAGTAGTCGCGGATGCCGGCGGCGACGATACGCTCGACCGCGGCCTTGACCCCGTCCTCGCCGCCGATGGTCGGCAGCAGCACGCGGAAGCTGGTGGCGTCGTCGTCGCCGACCTCGCGCAGGCGCGGGCGGGTGGCGGCGGCGCCGAGTGTGGCGACGGCGGCTTCGGCGGCGGCGCGGTCCGGATACGGGCCCAGGCTCAGGCAGACGGGGGCCGCGGCAGGCTCCACGGCGGCGGCCGCGGTGTCGCTGGGCGCTTTGGGCGGTGGCGGCGCGGCAGCGGCGACAGCGGCGGGCGCTGCGGTTGCCGGCACTGCGGTGGCCGCTGGCGCGTCGGCAGCCGGCGGGGCGGCAGTGACCGGCGTGGCGGCGGCAGGCGGCGGCGAGGGGGCCGGCGCCGGCGCTGTTTGCGGCACGGCCTGCGAGGCCGGAACCAGCTGCAGCGTCGCCACCCCGGCGGGCGGGGTCGGCAGCGGTGCCGGCGCGGGGGTCTGCGGCTGCGTCGCCCACCACAGCGCGACGCCGAGATTGAGGATGGTCAGGACGACGAGCAGGGCGCGGACGAGCATGCGCGGATTCTACCCGGCACGCCCGGCCGCGGCGTGCGCCTGCGCCCACAGCGCCAGCCCGTCCAGCACCAGCGACGGGCATTGCTCGGCCGCCGGCAGTCCGTGCAGCAACGGCGGCGCGCCGCCGCCGTGCAGCAGCAGCCGCGGCCGCCGCGTCAGCAGCGCCTCGCCCTGCTGCAGGCTGCGTTCGATCAGCGCCAGCGCCGCACCGTCGCACCCGGACGCCAGCGCATCGGCGGTGTCGGTGGCGAACTCGCGGTAATCGCCGCCCTCGGCCGGCAGCTGCGCGGCGCGCTGCTGCAGGGCCTGGCGCATCGTGGTCGGCGACGGCGCGATGCGTCCGCCATGGTGCAGGCCGTCGCGATCGAGCAGGTCCAGGGTCAGCGCGGTGCCGACCCCGACCACCAGGACATCGCCGCCGCCGTGCGCGGCGAGCAGCGCCAGGAAGCGGTCCACGCCGAACCGCTGCGGCTGCGCATAGGCGATGCGCACGCCGGCGCAGGCGGCCTCGGTGCGCGCCACCTGCACCTGCGCGAAGCGGGTACGCAGCGCGTCCAGCACCGCCGCGGTCAAGGCCGGCGCGGCGACGCTGGCGACGTAGGCGGTGTCGCCGCGCGGCAACGCCGCCACCGCGGCCGCGTCCATCGCTTCGGCGCCATGCGCCCAGGCCTGCACCGCACCGGCACGGCCGCGTTCCAGCGCGGCGAACTTGAAGCGCGAATTGCCCAGGTCGAACAGCCAGTCGCTCATGCCGGCCTCACGCTGACTTCGCCGGCATGCAGTGGCCGCTCGCCGTCGGCGAACGCCACCCGCAGCGCGCCGTCGTCGGCCAGGCCCAGGGCCACGCCCTCGCGCGCGATGCCGCCCTCGTCGATGCGGATCGCGCGTCCGGCGAGCAGGTCCAGCGCGGCATAGCGCGGCAGGAACGGCGCCAGGCCCTGCGTGTCGAACAAGGCCAGCGCCGGCAGCAGATGCGACAGCACCATGGCCGCGATCGCGTTGCGCGAGACCTCGGCGCCGGCCAGCGTGGCCAGGTCGGTCCACGGCTGGCCGATGCTCGCGGCGCTGGCCGCCGGCATGCGCACGTTGAGGCCCAGGCCGATCACCGCCCGCGCCGGCCCGGCGAACTCGCCGCCGCCTTCGACCAGCAGCCCGCCGAGCTTGTGTCCGTCGGCGAGCAGGTCGTTCGGCCATTTCAGCCCGACCGTGGCGAACCCGGCCGCGCGCAGCGCCTCGGCCACGGCCACGCCGGCGGCCAGGCTCAGCCCGCCCAGGCGCCCCAGCCCGCCACCGAAGCCGCGCGCCACCGACAGGTACAGGTGCGCCGCCAGCGGCGAGGCCCAGACCCGGCCGCGGCGGCCGCGCCCGCCGGTCTGGCGCTCGGCCAGCAGCACCTCGCTGCCGCGCGCCGGCGCCGGCCGCGCCAGCAGCGTGCTGTTGCTGGAGGCCAGGCTCCAGGCGATCTCCAGCCCGGCCAGTTCGGCGCGCGCCGCCGGCGCCAGCGCCGCGCCGATGCGCTCGGCCTCGAGCAACTCCAGCGGCCGTGCCAGCCCGTAACCCTCGCCGGCGCGGCCGTCGATCTCCACCCCGGCCGCGCGCAGCGCCTGGATGCGCTTCCACACCGCGGCCCGGGTCAGCCCGAAGGAGCGCGCCAGGGCGTCGCCGGAAAGGCGGCCCTGGCTGAGCCGGGCCAGTAGTTCGCGCTCGTCCACGCCGGTTCCATCGCCTCGTTTCAATCCACACGCCCCTGAAGACGTGACCTCGAAGCGGAAAAGTATGCGGGAAGCGCCGTGCCTGCGCCCAGCTGCGGCCCTGCGCCGGGTAAAAACCGCGTTAGAATCGGGATTCACCGCCGCTCGCCCTGGATGCCGACGATGCGCCGCTTCCTGCCGTGCCTGATCCTGCTGCTGCTCCCGCTGGCGGCCGCCCACGCGTCCGACGCGCTGGCGAGCAAGCAGCGCAACGACTGCGTCTACACCGACGCGACCGACACGGACGCCGCCCAGGCACGTCCGGCACCGGCGCACCCGCCCGCCTCCGCCAAGCCCGGCGCAGCGCCGAGCGGCGGCGGCGGCGACAGCGATCTGGTGCCGCGCCTGCGCATGCCCAAATGGCACAGCTTCCTGCCGGGGATGTTCCGCTGATCCCACGCTGGTTGCGCTGGCTGTCGCCGGCGCCTGTTCCGATCGACGAGACGACCTGGCAAGCGGTGCGGCAGCGCTGCGCGTGGGTGTCGGCGCTGGATGCGGCGCGCGAGCAGACACTGCGCGCACTGGCGGCGCAGTTCCTGCACAGCAAGACCATTTCCCCATTGGCCGAGCTGCACCTGGATGCGGTACAGCGCACCTTGCTGGCCGCGTTGTGCTGCCTGCCGCTGCTGGAATTCGGCGCCGACGGCCTGCGCGGCTGGTCGCAGCTGCTGGTGTATCCGGACGCGTTCCGGGTGCAGCGCAGCCACGTCGACGCGGCCGGCGTGCTGCACGAATGGGAAGACGAACTGATCGGCGAATCCTGGGACAGCGGCCCGCTGATCCTGTCCTGGGCCGACGTGCAGGCCGACCTGGACGACCCGCGCGCCGGTTACTGCGTGGCGGTGCACGAGATGGCGCACAAACTCGACGTGCTCGACGGCGCGCTGGACGGCACCCCTCCCCTGCCGCGCGACTGGCAGCGGCGCTGGGCTACCGACTTCCAGCGCAGCTACGACGCATTCTGCAAGCGCGTGGACCGCGGCCGCGCCAGCGAGATCGATGCCTACGCCGCCGAGGCACCCGAAGAGTTCTTCGCCGTGGTCAGCGAATATCACTTCTCCGCACCGGAGCGGCTGCAGCGCGAGATGCCGGACGTCGCCGCGCACCTGGCGCGGTTCTACGGCCCTTCGCCGTTCGCCGGCGCGTAAGGGCAGGCTACGATCGAAGCGCCGGCAAGCCTCCTCTAGGAGCGGTTTCAACGGCGGCCGACAATCGCAGCGATGAGCTTCCCGGCTACGGATACCGTCGGGGCTGAAGTCCATCCCACAATGCACCCAGCCGGCCACCGCAGTTCCCTGTAGGAGCGGCTTCAGCCGCGACGAACGAAGTCGTGAACTGCACCGGCTTCGGACACTGCCTGTCGGGGCTGAAGCCCCTCCCATAATGCACCTAATCGGCCACCATAGCTTCTTGTAGGAGCGGCTTCAGCCGCGACAAACGAAGACGGGAACTGCACCGGCTTCGGACGCTGCCTGTCGGGGCTGAAGCCCCTCCTACAGCGCACCCAGCTATCTCGCCGCAAGTCCTGTGGGAGCGACTTCAGTCGCGACGAACGGAGCAGTAGACCTGGCGGCGGCGAACGGCATCGGCGAAGTCCATCCCCCACTGCACCCAGCCGGCGCGCCGTCGTTCGTGCAGCAATGCCACAGCGCGCATCTCACACCAACTGCAGATCCCGCGCATGCGCCTGCGGAAACACCTGCTGCAACTGCGATGGCGATAAACCCCACATGCGCCGCAACAAGCCGGCGAACAGGTCGCGGTAGTTGGTCAGCACCGGGTAGTCGCGATCCTGGAACAGCTTCTCCTTGCTCACCGCGACCTGCTCGCCGGCGATGCGCCCGCCGTTGACCGCGCCGCCCATCACCCAGTACGTGGTGCCGTGGCCGTGGTCGGTGCCCTTGTCGCCGTTCTCGCGGAAGGTGCGACCGAACTCGGACAGCACCACCACCACGGTGTTGCGCCATTCCGGCCCCAGCGCCTCGGCATAGGCGGCCAAGCCCTCGGACAGGTTGCCGAGATTGGTCGCCAGCGGGCCGTCGGTGCTGCCCTGGTTGACGTGCGTGTCCCAGCCGCCGACATCGACGAAGCCGAGCCGGTAGCGCTCGCGCATCAGCGTGGCGATGCGCCGGGTCTCGTCGGCGAAGGTGCGGGCGCTGGCGGCACCGCGGTTGGCCTGTTGCATTTCGTCCTGCAACGCCTGGGACACCTGCTGGCGCAGCGCCAGGCCTTCGTGCGCGGCGCTGGCCAGGGACGTGCCCTGGTACATCTGCGCCAGGATATCGGCCTGCCGCTGGTCGAAGGCCGGGGTGGGATTGCGCTTGAGCGACAGGTTGGGAATGTCGCCACCGCCCTGGAAGCTCAACGGCAGCGAATCGGTGAAGGCGATCGAAGGGGTGCCGGTGGCCACCTGCGACAGCCGCGCCAGGAACCCGGAGCGGTAGTCGCTGCGTTGTCCGGCCGGCTGCCCAGCTTCGATATTGTCCTGGGTCTCGAAGTGGCTGCGCGACAGATCGTCGGTGCCGGCGAACGGCACGAACGCCAGCTGCTTGTCGTTCCACAACGGCTGCAAGGTGTCGCGCAGCCGCGGGTTCAGCCCCCACTGCGTGTCCAGCGCGATCGCGCTGTTCGGGTTGGCCGGATCCGGCCGCGCGATCGCCAGGGTCGGCCGCGACGCGTAGTAGAAATCGCTGGCGTAGGGAATCAGCAGGTTGTTGCTGTCGTAGCCGCCGCGCAGGAACACCACCAGCAGCCGCGGCGATGGCGCCGGCGCGGCGAACAGGCGCCCGGCGAACGGCAGGCTGGCCGCCGCGGCGGCGGAGGCGAACAGGAAATGGCGACGGTGCATGGGGGACCTCCGTGATCGCCGGGCGCGGCGACAAGCGCGGCGCCCGGCGCTATGAGCCGGGTCAGCGGTAGTTGAAGTCGGGCGAGGACAGCAGGAACGCGTTCCATTCCTGCTGCGAGCGCGCCTGCGCCAGCGCCTGGCGGGTGGCGTCGCCGAGCTGCGGTTCGATCGCCTGGTAGTACAGCGGCGTAGTCAGCTGCGGAAAGCCGCCGCGCTGCTGTCCGCCGCTGTTGAACAACTGGGTGGTGCCGCCGCCGATCGCGCGCGCGATCTCGAAGCGCTGCGCCATCTGCCCGGAACTGTTCCAGGCGCTGGACTGCAGCGGCCAGCCGTCGGGGGTGATGCGGCCATAGGTCGGCTCGCCCATCTGGCTCAGCCAGCCCAGCAGCGGCTGCGGATTGGCGATGGTCTGGCCGTCGTAGGCCAGGCGCAGCGACGACACCAGGAAGCGGTACGGGTCCTTGAACTTGTGCGGCGCGCCGGCGGCCAGTTCTGGCGCGGCGAACAGCACCTGCAGCACGGCTGCGATGTCGCCGTCGCTGCGCTGGAAGGTGCGCGCCATCTTTTCCACCAGCGCCGGCGGCGGGTCGTCGGCGACGAAATACTCGGCCAGCCGCCGCGACACGAAGTGCGCGCAGGCCGGCTGGCGCACGATCAACTGCACCGCGCGTTCGACCTCGTCGAAACCGCCGCCGGCGATGCGCTGGCCGAGCAGGCTCTTGTCGCCGGGCTGGTGCCGCGCCGGATTGAATTCAAATGCGCCACGGCGCAGGTACTGCGCCTGCTGCGGCGGCGGCAGCTTCGGCGGCGCGTCGCGATTGGGCGGGGTGATACCGGCGCCGGTGAGGATCAGCGCCAGCTGCTGCACGTCGTGCTGGCTGTAGCCGCTGTCCACGCCCAGCGTGTGCAGCTCCATCAGTTCGCGCGCGTAGTTCTCGTTGACCTTGCCCTTGGCGTTCTGCGCGTTGTCCAGATACTCGAGCATGGCCGGGCTCTGCAGCGTCGCCATCACTAGGTCGGAGAACTTGCCCAGCGCGTGCGGGCGGATCGCGTTGTCGGTGTAGTCGGCGACGGTCCAGCGCAGGCGGCCCTTGTCGGCGAACACGCTGAAGTGGTTGAGCCAGAACCACACCATCTGCTCGCGCAGCTGGTCGCGCGAGTACACCGCGCGCAGCAACTGCGCCTGCCGCGCCTGCGCCAGCAGCGCATCGGCGCGCTGCTGCAAGGCCTTCCTCGCCGCGACCTTGGCCTCGCCGTCGGGCATCGCCTTGATGTCCTGCTGCCGCGCATCGAGCTGCTTGAGCAGCTCCTGCACCGGCGTGTGCAGCGCCTCGTAGCCGTCCAGTTGCGTGCGCACGGCCGCGGGCAGGGCGGCGTCGCCGCTGGAGGCCTGCAACTGATCGCGCAGGAAGCGCTTGCGCCCGTCGCGCTGCAGCTGCGCCACGCTGGCGCTGTCCAGGCCGGTGGTCATCGATTGCAGCCAGCGCGCATCGTCGCGCTCGAGCACCTTCTGGCTGCCGGCGATGGCCGCCACGGTGAACAGCACCAGCAGCAGCGACAACAGCAGCCGCTGCGCGTTGCGCAATGCGCGACGCCCATGCACGCGCAAACGCGGACGCGATGCGGGGCGAGGCCGGGGCTCGGGCATGCGGCGCTCCTTGACCGGAAACCGGGCGTGACGATCCACGCAGTATCCGCGCCTGGCCAGCGCAGGCGTTAAGCGAATGTCGGAACGCGCCGCGGTGTTTGCGCGGGATTCACCTCGCGATCACGCATCCGAAGGCCGGGCTACAGGCCCGGCGGCAGCGTCACCAGGAAGCGCGCGCCGCCCAGTTCCTCGGAGCGGCTCACCTGCAGTTCGCCGCGGTAGCCCTTGACCAGGTCCTGCACGATCGCCAGGCCGATGCCGTGGCCGTGCACGCGCTCGTCGCCGCGCACGCCGCGCTGCAGGATGTGCGCGACCTCTTCCGGCGCGATGCCCGGACCGTCGTCCTCCACCGACATCACCAGTCCGGCACGGCGGCTGCCGGCGGCCGGCGCCGGATGCACGCTCAGCAGCACCCGCCGCCGCGCCCACTTGAAGGCGTTCTCGAGCAGGTTGCCGAGCAGTTCCTGCAGGTCGCCGGGCTCGCCGTGGAAGCGCGCGCTCGGCTCGATGTCGAATTCGCACAGCACGCCCTTGGCCGCGTACACCTTCTCCAGGCCGCGCACGATCTCCTCGGCATTGGGTTCGATCGGCAGCGGCGCGGAGAACAGCTTGTGGCCGCTGGAGGCGGCGCGGCTGAGCTGGTAGGTCACCAGGTTGTTCATGCGCCGCAGCTGGGCGTCCAGTTCCTCGCGCAGTTCGGGGCCGTCGTTGCCGCTGTCCAGTTGGGTGCGCAGCACCGCCAGCGGCGTCTTCAGGCTGTGCGCCAGGTCGGCCAGGGTGTTGCGCTGGCGGTCCAGGTTCTCGCGCTCGCTCTCGATGAAGGCGTTGATGCTGTCGGTCAGCGGCTCCAGCTCGCGCGGATGGCGATCGCCCATGCGCACCGCTTCGCCGCGCTGCACCTTGGTCAGCTCGTTGATCACCCGCCGCAGCGGGCGCAGGCTCCATTGCAGGATGAAGGCCTGCAGCAGCAGCAGGATCAGCCCGGCGCCGCCGAGGTTGAACCACACCCGGCCGCGGAACACGCGCAGCTGCGCGCCCAGCGCGCGGGTGTCCTCCATGACGTAGATGGTGACCGGGGTTTCCTTGTCGCGGCGCACATAGGCCAGGCCGATGCCGTAGCGGTAGACCTCGCCTTCGCTGCCGTCGATCTGGGTCATCGGCCAGGGGCCGTCGAAGGTTTCCTGGCGCGGCTCGAGCATGCCGCCCTTGGGCGGCAGCGGGCCCTCGCTGGACATCGAGATCCAGCGTTCGTTGGGCATCACGATCTGCGCGTACAGGCCGCTGCCGGGCCGGTCGAAGTGCGGGTCCGGCGGCGGCTTGTCGTTGTTGATGTACAGCGAACCGTCGCGCGCCACGTCGACGTTGTTGGCGTAGGCGGTGGCGTAGCTCTTCAGGCGCTCGCGCAGGTTGCTCAGCGCGGTATCGGCGAAGGCCTGGTCCAGCGCATAACCGGCCGCAGCCAGGAACGCCACCAGGCTCAGGCTGGCGGCCAGCAACTGGCGCGCCTGCAGCGAACGCGGGCGCCAGCGCTTGTACCACTTGGGTCGTGCCGGCACGCCGTCGCTTCCTTCGCTTGCGGATCGCAGGCGCGTGGGATCAGCCTTCGGTGCGCGGGATGGCGAAACGGTAGCCGCGGCCGCGCACGGTCTCGATCGGCTTCAGTTCGCCGTCCGGGTCCAGCTTCTTGCGCAGGCGGCCGATGAACACTTCCAGCACGTTGGAGTCGCGGTCGAAATCCTGCTGGTAGATGTGCTCGGTGAGGTCGGCCTTGGAGACCAGTTCGCCGGCGTGCATCATCAGGTACTCGAGCACCTTGTATTCGTAGCTGGTCAGGTCGACGTTGCTGCCGCTGACGCTGACCGTCTGCGCCGCCAGATCCAGCGCCACCGGCCCGCACTCCAGAGTCGGCTTGCTCCAGCCCGCGGCGCGGCGCAGCAGCGCGTTGACCCGCGCCAGCAACTCCTCGACATGGAACGGCTTGACCAGATAATCGTCGGCGCCCTGCTTCAGGCCCTCGACCTTGTCCTGCCAGCTCGAACGCGCGGTGAGGATCAGCACCGGAAACTTCTTGCCTTCGTCGCGCAGCGCCTTGATCAGCTCCATGCCCGACATCTTCGGCAGGCCGAGGTCGATGATGCCCACGTCGAAGGGCACTTCGCGGCCCATGTACAGGCCTTCCTCGCCGTCCTGCGCCGCATCCACCGCGAACCCCTCGCGCTTCAGGCGAGCAGCCAGGGTCTCACGCAGCGGGGCTTCGTCTTCGACCAGAAGGATACGCATGAACTCTCCCTAGTTACTTCTTACGGATGGCCGGCGGCCGGGGCATTGGATGTTGCAAGCTGAACCAAACTATCCTGGCTCAGGGGTTATCGTCGCGTGGTGGTTCCTGCGGCTCGATCGGGCGCGGAACGCGCGGCGGCGCGACGCCGCCCGGTTGCGGATCGTCCATGTAGCGCACGCGTCCGCGGCCATCCATGTACTTGACCCGGTTGATGTCGCGTCCATCGAACGGCACGCGCTCGGCGCCGAGGATCTGTCCACCGGTGGACCGCTGGACCCGGCGCACCGCATCGGACAGCGAACTGCCGTTGTAGTCGCGCGCCCGGGCAGCCTCGCGGGCCTGCGCCATGGCCGGACCCGCACCCGGACCACGCTGCTGCGCCCAGCCATGGCCGGCAGCCGTGAGCGCGAACGCGATCACGACAGCGGTGCGGCAGCGGCGGAGAGTGGCAAGGGTCACGACAGGCATCCTAACGGACTGATCGGAAACGTTCAAAAGTTGTGAAACGGGCCGCATGGCGACAGCGGCACGATTCTGCAAAATCGAGCCAAATTCTTGATTTTTCGGGGTGAATCCGATCTGAACTTTTCCGCTTGCGGCTGTTGGCGTTCAGGCAAATGAACTCCCATCGGCGCTCCTGACGGGCTGCCGCCGGCGGTGCCCGGCCCCGGTTGTGCACGGTCTGCCGCCTTCTCGGAGGGTGGTGCTGGCCCTTGCAGCAAGCTGAACAAAATAACTGAACAAGCGTCAAAAGGGGCGCGGCGGAGTCGCCCAGACCGTATGGGAGGAAGCACAGGTCCCGGCAGGCTCAGACACTCGCAACCCTGCCAAGCCCCTTACGCCGCGGCGCGCGCTCCACCCTCGGTCGGCTGCAGCGCCTGTTCCAGCAGCGCCCAGTCCGCGCCCGGCCGGTGCGCGCCCTCGCTGAGCACCTGGCGGAACGCGCGGCCGCCCGGCTGGCCGTGGAACAGGCCGAGCAGGTGGCGGGCGATGTGCTTGAGCGCCACTCCATCGGCCAGGCGCGCCTCGACGTAGGGCCGCAGTGCGCGCAGCAGCTCGGCGCGCGGCCGCGGCGTGGTGCCGGTCAGGGCCGCGTCCAGCCGGTGCAGCACATAGGGATCGTGGTAGGCCGCCCGGCCCAGCATCACCCCGTCGACCGCGTCCAGCTGCGCCCGCGCCGTGTCCATGTCGGCCAGCCCGCCGTTGAGCACGATCCGCAGCTGCGGGCGCTCGCGCTTGAGCCGGTGAGCCCAGTCGTAGCGCAGCGGCGGCACCTCGCGGTTCTCCTTCGGCGACAGCCCCTGCAGCCACGCGTTGCGCGCATGCACCACGAACAGCCCGCAACCGGCGGCGGCGACCTGGTCGACGAAGGCGAGGAAGACAGCGTAGTCGTCGTCCTGGTCCACGCCCAGCCGACACTTCACCGTGACCGGGATGTCCACCGCCTGCACCATCGCCGCCACGCACTCGGCGACCAGCGCCGGCTCGCGCATCAGGCAGGCACCGAAGCGCCCGGCTTGGACCCGGTCGGACGGGCAGCCGCAATTGAGATTGACCTCGTCGTAGCCCCACTCCTGGCCGATCCGCGCCGCCTGCGCCAACAGCGCCGGATCGCTGCCACCCAGCTGCAGCGCCAGCGGATGCTCGACCGCATCGAAGCCCAGCAAGCGCGCGCGATCGCCCAGCACCACCGCATTGGCATGCACCATCTCGGTATACAGCCGCGCCGACGGCGCCAGCAACCGGTGGAACACGCGGCAATGGCGATCGGTCCAGTCCATCATGGGGGCCACGGAAAGACGGGAAGCCTTGCGCATCAACGATTTATCTTCCAACTCAATCACTTACCTATCCCGCCTTTGCCTGTACGAACACCGCAATTCCTGCGTTTTCCCTGCTGCGAGTACCATAGGTGTACCACCCTGCAGACTGGTACAACGGACGGTACACCATGGCTACACTGCAACCCCGCGGCAAGCGCTGGCGCGCCATTGTGCGCCGAAAGGGCCACGCCGCCCAAACCAAGACCTTCCCTACCAAGACCGCGGCCAAGACCTGGGCCGACCGGATTGAGCGCGAGCTGGCGGAACTGGACGCGCGCGGCGAGAAGGCCGGCCGCGACATGACAATCGCGGAACTGATCGACTGGCGGACCAAGGAGCTTGGCGGGGTCAAGGCGATCAGCAAGACCCAGGCCGGCAACATGACCAGGCTGCGCGAAGGGCTCGGGCCGATCGTCGCCCAGCGCCTGACTGCCAATGACGTGATCGAGCATGCGCGCCGTCGCGTCGAGGGACGGCACGTCATGGAGAACGGCCAGCTGATCCCGGCGTGCGCCCCGGCGACCATGAACGTGGAACTCGGCTACCTGTCCGAGCTGCTGAAGCTGGCCGGTCCTATGCTCGGAGTGCGCTTGGCCGTCGATCCGGTCGCGGAAGCGCGCCCCGTCTTGCGCCTGCTGAAGCTGGTGGGCAAGTCCAAACGGCGCGAGCGACGCCCGACGGCGGACGAACTGGAGCGCCTGCGCGCTCATTTTGAGGCCGCGGCCTGGCGCTCCGAGATCCCCATGCCCGACATCATCGACTTCGCCATCATGACGGCGAAGCGGGAAAGCGAGATTACCCGACTCCTCTGGCCCGACCTAGAAGCCAGCACGCGCACGGCGCTGCTGCGCGACGCGAAGCATCCGCGGCATAAGGAGGGCAACCACAAGCGCTTCGCCCTGCTGGGCGCTGCCTGGGAGCTTGTGCAGCGGCAGCCGCGGACGAAGGACGAGGACCGCATCTTTCCGTACAACCCCAAGTCAATCGGCACCGCGTTCACGCGCGCCTGCGCCAAGCTGGGAATTGAGGATCTGCACTTTCACGATCTGCGACACGAAGGCACGTCCCGCCTGTTTGAACAGGGGTACGACATCCCGGAGGTCGCCTCAGTGACGCTGCATGAGTCGTGGACCGAACTCAAGCGCTACACCCAGCTGCGGCCGGAATCTTTGCATAGAATCCCGACAACGGATGAAGCCATCCCGCCCCCTTAGAGCTACGGGACATTGCAGATGGAACAGCAGTTCACGCGCGAAGAGTTCTACGACCTGATCTGGTCAAAACCGATCAAGGATCTGGCACCAGACTTTGGGATATCCGACGTTGCACTTGGCAAGATTTGCCGGCAACTTGGCATCGCAATGCCAGGGCGCGGCTATTGGGCCAAGCTAAAAGCAGGAACAAGACTACCTCCCAAGCCTCAATTGCCACCGCGAGGGTTTGGGGAAAGTGACATGGTGACCGTGGGTCAAGAATCTTGGGCAGTGCGCAAAGAACGCCCCACGATTCTAGAAGAGCTGCCACCAAAGCCTGAATTCCGCGAAAGCTTCACGGAACTTGCCGAGCGCGCAAAAACTGCGGTCGGGAACATTGCCTTGCCGAAGACATTATCGAAACCCCACCGTGTAATTGAATCGCTACTTAAGAGCGACGACGCAAGGCGAGAAAGGTTAAAGGACTCCCCATACTCGTGGGAACGAGGCGACCTCTTTTCATCTCCTTTTGAAAAGAGAAGATTTCGCATACTCAATGCCATCTTCAACGGGGTAGAGAGGGCAAACCTGCGAGTGCATGCAAAAGGGCAAAATCCGATGGATTTTTCGGTAGCTGCACGCAACGGGTCCCAAGTAAGCTTTCAGCTCGACCACCCCTCCACCAAAGACAGAGATACCTTTATTCGACCAGCTATGGAAAACCGGGCTGCGAGTGAAAAACTTAGGCTTGAGATTAAGTGGTACTGGGAGATCCCACCGGGATTGCAAGTAATATGGGAAGACAAAAAAGATCATCAAATTGAACAGGACGTTAGCGATATAGTGGCAAGCATTGTTATTGCCGTAGAGATGAGCTTCCGAACTTGGAAGATACAGCAGCATGAACTTATGATTGAAGAGCGGGAAACCCGTCGTCAGCAAGAGGCAGCCGCGCAAGAAGCCAAGATAAGAGAAGAGAGGCTGCGCCTGGAGCGCTCCCGGAAAGCACAACTCGATAAGCTATTTAGTGATGCCGCTGCATATCGACTAGCAAAAGACCTGCGCGGGTATATAGACGAAGTGCTTTCCGCGAACGAGAACGACGAACACCCCGTTTCCGACAAAGACCTGCAGGGTTGGGCCGCCTGGGCTCGGGAACAGGCCGACTCCATCGACCCTGTGAAATCCAAGGCGTTTCTTGGCAAAGCGCCGGAGCCAACCGAGGGCAGGGACGAAACAGCCCCGAAGACGCAGCCAGCGCAGAGCACCAATCCCCCCCAGCCCACTAGCGGCTATCGATCAGAAGAATGGCACCCAAACAAGTGGTACACCAAGCTACATAGCCGCTAGAGCCTTCGGGCGTTGTGGTCAGCCCCGCATCGCCCTAGCCATCCTCTTCTCTTCGCGCGTGGGCACAACCGGCGCCTTCTCTCGGGCACCGGCGGCAATCTCGTTGCGCAAGCGCTGCGCGTGAGCGCAGGCCCAGCGTTCAACTGAGCGCATGGCGGCGCGGCGCGTACGGAAGTAGGCGTAGGGACACGACGCAACCTCGTCATGCCTGTTCACGTTGGCGATCCATATTCCGCGAATTGCGGTCTGGCTCACGCTGGCAACGATCTTATGGCCGCACTTTAGCCAGTCCCGGCCCCACTGGTCTGTAGGATCCCATTGGATATCGGGCGGCAAGTCATAGCGCATGGTGGCGATCCTACGACCGCGCCGCGCATAGAGTGAGACGCGCTAATTAAGCACTCAGACAGAGGGGCTTGTCTCGGCTGGCCACATCAGCTACCAGGCTGCGACGTGGCAACTACCGTGGTCGGGATGCACTGAACACCCGAAGATTCACCTTAGTCAACTCAACCGAGTCGCCAATCACACTTTCCAATTGAATGAATGACAGTGAGACGAAATGACGGGATCGTGATCAGGGCACGCATAAATCTATGCTGCCAAATCTCATGTATCCCACCATGGTCTGCGTAGCCTTTTGGAATGTACAGCATGCTGCAAAAAGCCTCCACGCCGTAAAGACGGACAACATATCCGATTATTTGCAGAAGATCGCAATTGACCACGCCCCTCACGTATTTATCATATGTGAGTCGCAGAATTTTGCGCAAAGGGCATTAAGCCATTCTTGTCCAAACGGATACACGATGCACGGACTTCCGTCACGCCCCACAGACAGCGAACTAGGCTTTACACTACTTTACAACCGATTAAGCATTGAGGATATATCTGCCGAATACCGCTCACCAGTTAGTCCACCCGACTATAAAAAAAGCCGCGAAGACTATTTGAAGTACCCTCATGGGGAACATACAGAAAGTGACCAGCACGCTCCACCATTGCGGAAAAAGCCTATCAGGCCAACATCCCTAAGACCACCCTTGCGTGTAAATATAAAATTGCATGGCGGCAAGTCATATATTATTTCAGCACTTCATTGCTACTCACATCCAGGCAACATCTCGGTGCAACTGGAACAGATTAAGGAGTGCATCTCAGGCCTCGATAATTTTTTGGGCCAAAGCCGTGCGCCGCCACACATAATAATTGGCGACATGAACATCGATGCGCGGGAGAATAAAAATTTAGGTGTTATTTCCCGCATGATGACGTCATCAAATCGACGCCTAAAGCACGCGATACCTGAAATGGCAACCCATAGAGGCGGCACGCTCGACTGGGCAATTGTAGACATAAGTTTAGACCCCGAAATCAACGCCTATGTCCCTAGGGGGGACGCAAATAAACCAAAAGATGAAGATGATTATCAGCCGACAGGTGATACAAATCCTTCTGATCACAAAGCGATAATTTTAAAAATTGGTGTGCCTGCCAAGTAGCAATTATGGTGAGTTAGAATGCTGATCTGGCATCGAGGCGCACGGCTCCTCACTGGGGGCTCGAAAACGCCCGGCTCGGATATATAGAAAATTCAGCGCCTGCTCAAGGGCGGCCGGATGGGCGACCTATGGTTCCCCGTCCGGCATGCATAGATTGCCGTCGGCGCCGGCTTGGCGGCATAGGAAGGAGCCGCCGCAAGACGTAAGAAAATCCGATGCGCGCCCAGACTTGCTTTGCCGCTGCATCGAGTCTTGGCCATGGCAGGTATGATGCCGGCGTCCAGTGGCACGGATTCAAACTGGCTTTGGCACCTTGGCGATAAAGCCATCCGGCCAGCGAGCGGCCACAAACTGTGCATGCGCCCGTGCCACCAGCTCATCTACCCTGAGCGGGTCCCCGTCGAATGCGCCGGAATAGACGATGTAGTCGATCCAACTGGGGCCTTCTTCATGGTCCACCCGTGCGGCCAAGTGCAGTAGAACCCCATTATGCTCTCGGCCCGAGTCCAGCCCGAAGCCGCTCCGCACCTTGGCGAAGATGCTGGCGGCGTCAGGCCGTGTGGTGTCCAGCACTACTAATCCAAACTCTCGCACGGCGTCGAGTACCTTACTCGCCGGGCCACCATTGAATACGGGAATGCTGATCGTCATGGGCCGCGCTCCTGAGCTGGGACGGGAACGCTATAGCCTGCCCGTCGCAGAAGCTTAGACCGTGCGGGCTGCCTCCAGGGCGGCCACGCGCCCTTCCAGCGTGTCCAGCTGCGCGAACTGAGCGCGCATGACCCACCACAGCAATTCCTCCCGGCGGAAGCTGTACCTATCGCCGGCTGCCGCCAGCAGGGCGCCCCCTTGGTCGTATTGGTCTTCCCACCGGTCATAACAAAAGCAGCTGTAGCGCTTCCAGTCCAGGCCGTGCGCTTCCATCACCGCCATGGCCGCCTGCACCGTGGGGCCGGAGTGCAACCGCGCGGCGTCGCCTTCGCTGTCGATTCGGTGCAACCACTGCCACACCGACGGTAGCCGGGCGATCGTGGCGAATGCGGCTATCTCTGTCGGCGCCGGCTCGCGCACGGCGCTTTTCAGCCGAGCGTCCGACGGGCTAATGACCGGGTTCTGCGCGAAGACTTCCGTCCAGGCAAGGAATGACAGGCCGAGCGAATAGGCGTTGTGCGCGTTCGGGATGATGTAGTTCCCTGATCGGATCTCACCGCCTGCAATGATGTTGAATCCGACATTGACGTTGCCGCCGACACCGAGTCCACCGCTAGTGACAATTGCGCCTGTGCTTGGACTTGTGGACGACGTGAAATCATCAAACAGGGTGTAGCCCTGGAAGTAATTCCGCTCCACGCCGACGATGCTCACGCCGTAGCGCGTGCCCGTCTGATTCGGGTTGGCATAGCAGACGACGCGCAGCGCGTAGCTGTCCACAACCGGGCCAGCCGATGCCACGGAACAATCAATGCCGAACAGGTTGTTGTAGACGGCGGTGGTAGACACCTGATTGATGGAACCGGAAATCCCGGCCATGCTCAGGCCGCCGATGGCGCCCGCCGTGTCGGATGCGTCGCCTTTCAGCCCGGTGACGCTACCCACCGCAGCGGCAGCCGATCGGTTGACCGCGAGGGCGTCCACGCCGTTCGTGATGTATGACCAATCCGTAGCCGCGGTGTTGGCCGAGTAGCCCTCCGCGCGCAGGCCAGTCGTAACCGGGAAAACGGGAGTCCCGGCGCCGCCGGAGTTGGCATAGGTGATCGCGCTCGTGGCGCCGCCATACGTGCCGTAGAGATTGCGAGACACCGGCAGTACGCCGGCCGAGCCCGCAATCATGCTGGTATAGATGCCGGTCGGGTCACCCGCGTCGGCATTGACCACCATGTTGACGAACACGCCGTCAATCTCGTTTGGCGCAACGCCGATGCCGATGCCCTTGTCGAACTGATTCGCGCCGGTGAACAAGTTGTCCGCGGTGCGCTCCACATAGCCCGCATCGTTGACCAAATCCGACACGTTGTCCCCTGCCTGGAGCGCGCCGATGCTAGCCGCCGTGACCGTCACGTTGCCGGTCATGCCGTTGACGCTCTGCACTGGGGCCGCAGGCGTCAGCAGTTCGGTCCAGTCGGCCATGGTGCCGGTGGCGCCCGCGTTGCGGATGTAGTTCGTATCGATGTCGGTGCGGACCGCTACGTCACCTTCCTGTGCGGACAACGCCAACTGCGCGGCCTCGCTGGCAACAACGTAGGTCTCGGTGATCGCGAGCGCCGGCAGCTGCGCGCTCGGGATCTTTAAATCTGCGCCCAGGCTCGCCAAGCCGTTCGGCTGCCCCTTCTGCGCAGCGATACGAGCGTCAGCGCGGGCATCGGCTCGCGGATCCGTGAAGTACAGCCGCGATCCCTCGGGAAGGTCGCTAGTGGTGGCCGCAGACGTGGCGGAAATGCGGCCCTTGGCGTCGCGGACGATCTTCACCAGCGCGCCCCCGACTCCGGCGTCCGCCAGGTCCGCAAGCCCCAGGGTCAGGACGTTGGTTACCGGGTCCAGCGAGCCCGACAGGTCGGGGGTCACCGCGATGGCGTCTGCGATCCGATACCAGCCGCGCAGGCCATCGGGACCGGTGCCGTAGCAGTACGTGTTCCCGGGCGCGTCTTGGTCGCCGTCCAGCGAGATTTGCACCACGCCGCCGGCCGGCGTGCCGTCCGTCAGCACGGACGCGATGCCCTGCAGGAGGAACGTTGCCGAGCCCGCGCCACCTCCACCTTCCAGGGCGGCCACCTGGGCTTCTAGCGCATCAATCTGCGCCTGTATGCCGCTGTCCGATCCCACTGCATCGCGCAGCCGCAGGAAGAAGGTGTACCACTCGGTTGTCGGCATGCCGCCGGGCGTGGCTACGGCCGCTTGGACGCGGGGGATGGAGATATCGGCCATCAGGTCGTCGGCCCGTAGGCAACCCAGGTGAAGGGAACCGGGTTCACAAAGCGCGACGCATTGTTGCCAAAGTCGTTGGTATCGAACTGTACCGAGCAACCGTTAGCGTCCTTGGTCGGCACGGCATCGACGGCCAGCACGCCGCTGGACACGAGTGCGGTACTCGTTACGGTGATATCCACGTGGTACGGGGCGCCGCTGAACGCGAAGGGGAACGGTACGGCAACACCGGTCTGCCGCTGCCCAGTTGCCGGCGCTTGGCTCGCGCCCCACTGAATCAGCAGCGTTCCGATCTTCACCCGGTTGGCGTGATTCTCCACGGGCAGGTCTGGAATGGTCGGCGCGGCCTGCCAGATGAGGTTGCTGCCATCGGTGCCAAGGATCTTGTTCGCCGAGCCGGTCGGGTCGGGCACCTGCAGCACGTCGGCCCAAATGAGGTTGGAGCCGTCATTGGTCAGAAACTTGCCCGTCAGCAGCGCCGGAATGGTCGCCCCCGCGCCCGCGCCCGAATCCACGTCCCGAGTCC
This sequence comes from Xanthomonas sp. WHRI 7945, assembly GCF_035026585.1. NCBI lineage: Bacteria > Pseudomonadati > Pseudomonadota > Gammaproteobacteria > Lysobacterales > Lysobacteraceae > Xanthomonas > Xanthomonas sp. WHRI 7945. The sequence continues at coordinate 53,168 of NZ_JAYIQP010000013.1, read as the reverse complement.
ACACCGACGTGCCGTCCGCGGCAGTGGCGCGCACTGTATAGGCACCATCGCCCCAGATATTCACGTTCGCGCGGCCCGAACTATCCAGAGGCACAGGGTTGGGGTTTGCCACCATCAGTTCCGAGTCGGACCACGTGCCCTTTGGGGTGGTGGTCCCGATCGCGAAGAACTGCAGCGAGCCTCCGGCCAAGGGCGCCAGGCCCAGGAGGTCCATGAAGACCGGGGCGGGATTGTAGAATCGAAATGACATGGCGTCTCCAGACAAAAAGAAACCCGCTCATGGCGGGTCTATAGGGTTCAGGTGGCGCGCTCGGCTACCACCATTTGACGGCCGCGATGATGGCGGCCAGCGCCATGCCAATCGCGAATATCAAGGCTGCATTGGCGAGTTTTCGGCCCACCTTGCCGGCATCTTCTTCGCTCATTTTTCCGGTTACTCCGACGTGCGTCTTGGGTGTATTCTTGGTCACGGTTCCCTCGCACTGCGCTGCGGGTGGACACAAGAAAGCCCCGGTGCCTGCCAGCTACCGGGGCTTTCGCTTTGCGGCGTCCGGCATCCATAGAATGGGTTGCCGGCGCGAAATTGGCCTTGAAACCGGCTTCAATGACAAACCGGAGAGGCTGTGGTAGCCGAATGTCTACATGCCATGTCGCCAACAGCGCTACGCTCCGATTGCCCAACAGGAGGGCGTTACAGGGGAATGGAATGACGACTTACTGGATCACCTTCCGGCTTGCTGCTGGCTCAGTAGGCGGTCGTGATTACGACACCCGCTACGGAGCGCTGATCGAAGCGGTGAAAGCCCATCGTGCGAACCATTGGTGGTATGAACCTACCTCGTTCTGGCTGATCGACAGCGACTCCACCGGCGCTCAGATCGCCGCGAGCATCAAGAAAGCTATCGCCCCGGCAGAAGACCTCGCCTTGGTCGGCTCGATGGAATTCAAGAACGCGATCGCGGTGGGCAATATTGCAGAGATGGCCACCCTGAAAGCTTTGGTGCCGCTGCTCACGACTGCCTGACAAACCAACTGGTGTGCACGTCGATCGGAACGCCGAGCAAGCGGGCCACAAGCTGAACCGCTTTGATGCGCATCTTTCCGAGGGCGTGGAAATTACTCTTGTAGGTCATGATCTTCTCCAATGAAAACCCCGCCGGAGCGGGGTTCTTGGGTGGTGGTAGGATTTGGCCTGTCAACTAAACGGGATGCGTCATGGACTGGAGCGAGTTCCAGAACTGGAAATGGAACAAGAAGATGAAGGCGGCGCAGGGTCCGAATCCAGCCAGGCAAGGTGCGTTGCTGCTGCTATGTCTGGTCGGGCTTTTCTTGATCGTCGGACCTGCTCTGGTAAAGATCATTTATTGAAATGAGGCACCAACCTGCGCTTCCAGATCATTCGCAAGCTGCACGGTCTCCTCATCTCCTGACCGTTCACCCGCCTCGCGCAACGCTTGAATTTGTGCAACCAGATCGCCCGCATCGCGCTTTGTGTTTGCCGCAAGCCAGCTCACCGCGCGAGGGTTCGTCATTAGCCTCGCGCCTAGATTGTTCGATGCCGTGTACAGCACGGCTCCCGCTATTGTCTGTGCTGCGCCCCCGATATCGCCCCGCATCAGCTGCGGGAGTGCAATCGTGCCGGTTCCGCCAAGCGTCGCGCCGAGCGCCATCTGCCTGGCGGTGCCCGACGTGTTCTGAAACACCTTGCTGCCCGCATTGATCTTGTCGGCCACCCGCGCGATCTGGTCCACGTCGTCTCGGAAGCCGCTGCCGTAGCGCGCGCTGCTGAACAGCTCCTTGCGCGCCTCCGGGCTGAGGTTCGCCCAGTTGGTAAGGAATGTGCGCATCGAGAAGGCGTCGCCGCTGGCGTCCTGCTGCCCCTTCGAGGCTCGCCCCATTCGCTGCAGGAGCGACGCTGTGACCTCTGCGCGCGTATCCGGCGGCAGCGCCCCCATCACGCGTCGTAGCGGCGTCGCGCCGTTCTGCGCGCCATTGAACAGCGCGACGTAGGCAGCTTCCGGGCCGCCGTTCTTGTCGATGATCTTCTCGATCTGCTCGATCCGACTGGACCCGAGCTTGTAGTAATTGTTTGCCCTCTCCATCAGTTGGATCGCGCGCGGGCTGCCGGTCGCCCGCACCGCATTGGTCATGTCCTCGGTCAGGTTCGCGTAGAACCCGCGCAGCTGCTTCACGTCAAAGTCGGGGTTCAGGCCGGCGCCGGCGATCTTCTCGCCGACCATCGAGCGGATGCCCTTCAAGGCGCTGTACGGCAGTGCGCCGTTATTCGCTGCCAAATCGGCCTGCACTGCCTCGGCGAGGCGATCCATGAAGGGATTGGCCAGCACCTCCGACGTGTTGATCGCACCGGCCGTGGGTGCGGTGATGTTGGACAGGTACGCGTCGGTTTTTTGCGCCGCCACTCGCGTCGTGGGCGGCATGAACTGGTCCAGCGTGTTGTACAGCCGCTTCGACGTGTTGCGAAACGACTGCATGAAGCCGCCCGGCCCGGCGATGCCCTGCTGCACCGACGTACCGACCTGCTGCGGGGTGAGATCGGCGCCGTTCGGCGCGATGGCGTTCGACAGGTCGTCCAGCCGGTCGCGCACCTGCTCTTGCTGCTGCCGCCCCAGGCGCTCGATGTGGCCTGCACCGCCAGGAGCGTTCCCCAAGTACGACTCCAGCGCCTGCGCCGTGCGGCTTCCCGTCGCCTGGCCGACACTCGGCGTGGTCCCCGCAGCATCGAATGCAGCGATGGCGTCGCGCACGCCCTGTGCATCCTGTCCCCGCACAGCACGACGTGTGGCCCCGGCTGCCAACGTGGGCACGGTTCCGACAGCCTCTGGCACCAGTTGGGCCAACCGGTTGGGGACGACTGCACGAGCGGCCAGGCTCGCCGCCCCGCTCGCGGCACCTGGCGAAAGGCCGCCGAACAATCCCGCGGCGATCTGCAGGCCAGCGCCGCCGCCAGACTCGCGCGTGGCGGACGACGCGGCTGTGCCAGTTGCCGTGCTAATTGTCTGCAGCGCGGGATTGGAGGTGAGCAAGTCGGCGAGCCGATTAGTCACTGGCGCCGCCCGGCCAATGTTCGTCAGCGCGTTGAGGCCCGCGCCAATGCCCATGGTGAGGGCCGTACCTGTCAACCCTTCGCCCACGTCACTGATGATGCGTTCGCGCGCGTTCTGCGGCCTGCGCATGCCCTGCTCGTCCGCGACTTGGGCAGCGGCCTCGCGATAGGTGCGGCCGCCAGTTCCCAGCTGCGTACCCCAGCCGGCCGCACGGTCGATCGGGTCCAGCACGTAGTGGTTCAGGGCATCGCCGCCTAGCGAACCATACAGGCCAGCGGCGCCCTGCAGCACCTGGCGGCCGCCGTACTCGCCCAGGAAGCGCCCCACAGCGTTACCCTCCTGCACCTGCGGCACCTCCGGCTGCCCGGACACCATGCGCGCGAATGCCGACTGATTGGCAGGGTTGGGCGCCGCAGGAGCCGCAGGAGCCGCGGCGCCCGGCTCGTCGTCCCAAACCACCTGGCTTAGGTCGATCGGCTGTTGCGCGGCCGCCGCGGCCTGCTGTGCCTGCAACTGGCTTTGGCTCACGCCGCCGGTGATGTCGATTTCCAGCGGCTTATCGCCTGCCGCCGGTGCGGGTTCGTCGTCCCACTTCACCTGCGCCAGGACGGACGGATCAATTGCCATAGTCGGTGGTCCCGTCGCTGTATTGGATGACGCGACGGCCATCGGGTGTGGTGCCGGAGCGCACGATGGTCCGGCCCCCGCCAGCGGCGGGAGGCGGGCCCGGGGCTGCTGCAGCGCCCGAAAGCTGTGCGCGTAGATCCGTCATAAAAGCCTCCAGCTGCTTGACGTTCTGCGCGTTGACGGACGGATGGTTGTAGATCGACGGCCATTTCAGGTTCGCAATCCTGGCCTCAAGATCCGATTGCGAGCCGATGCCGGGAACGCGGGTCAATGCGAGCATGTCGTTCTGGATCGCTCCCACAGCCGCCTCCAGCTCCTGCCCTTCTTGAGTAGGACCGATGACACGACCATCGATCGGCCCGGTGTCGAACATCGCGCCCTTCGCAATTGCGCTCATGGCTGTGTTAATCCGCTTCAAGCCGCGGTCCACGTTGTTGAGCGATGCGGTCTTGGCTCGCTCATTCGTCCTGCGCTCCGACTCGGCCTTGGCAGCTTCAACCGCCGTTGCCTTCTCCACTTCCGCCCTGGCCTTCACTTCTGCCAAGCGCCGCTCCTGCTCAAGCTGGGTTTCAAAGTTGGCGTTCTGCGTGTTGATCTTCGCTTGCTGCTCCGCCGCCGCCTTCTCCGCAGCCGTTGGAATGCGGATAGGGCCGACAGCGGCCGGCGCCGCTCCAGAAGGCCCACCCATCAGCATCGCGTCCAGCTGTTGCGCATATGCATCTTGCAGCGGGACGATCTGCTCATTGGTGAGGCCGGCCTCCTTCAACTGCTGCGCGTAGGCATTGAGACGCTGTGCATAGGAGTCGTCCTCCGCTTGCGTCGATGGCCGCATGGGCATCGGCTGCTGCTGTGCCGCCGGGGCTCCCGGCTGCGGCGCTGTACCGCCGCCTGAGCCAAGCTGGACCACTGCCCCGGGCACGCCACCGCTGGTGACGACGCCAAAGGGGCTCTGCCCTTCCTGCTCCAATACCTTGATGTTCGGGCTGGACTTCACACCGGTGTTGACCACCCGGCCGTCGCGGAAGACGTTGTAATAGAAGCCGTCTTCACCGATCCGCACCGACTGCACATTGCCCTGCGCTCCGCCGCCGGTCTTTGCCAGTACCTCATAGAGCGTTGGCGCCATCGTGGCGTCGTCCCACTGCTCGGGGAACTGCCCTTCTGGAACCTCGCGGGCCAGCATCGGGCGCACCGCATTCCATGCGCCTTGGACGGCCTGCGGATTGGTCTGCCGTGCCTGCTCCAGATAGCGAGCGGCGCCGGCCAGCTTCTGCATGCGGCGGTCCTCTTGCTCCTGGCCGAACCGCTGTTGCCCTTGGAACTGCTGCTGCGTCGCCTGCGCGGCCTGTGGGCTAATCGCCGCCATCTGGCCGAGTAGCTGGTTCTGCTGCTCGGCCGGTGCGGTGTAGGACTGGCTCGCAAGCTCTGCGAGTCGATTTTGCTGCCCACGCGCCCGGCCGATTTCGCCCTGCTGCTGGACGTAGTTGATTGCGTCCAGCGGACCGAACTGTTCCAGTTGATTCGCCATTACCAGCCCCCCGAGAAGCCGCTTACGTTGTTGCCGAAATTGACGTTGCTACCCTGGCCCGAGTTGACCTGCTGCGTTAGCAGGTTCGGATAGGCGCTGTACCCGTTCACGCCGCCATAGGCGCTAGTGCGCGAATTGGCGTAGTTGTTCGCGAGGCCGGCCAGGCCGGCGACAAGCTGGCTGTTGGTGTTGGCGTTGGATTGTGCGAGGTTGGAATTCGCATTGCCTACCGCGTTCGCATAACCGGTGTTCACGCCGGCCAGCGCCCCGCCCGCCGACTGCCCCATACCGGCCAGCTGCACGAGGTTGTTGCGGTACGTCTGGTAGTTCTGGCTTGCCAGGCCGGAGGCGTAGCGCACGATATCGGCGTCCTGCCCGCCGGAGTACAAGCTGCCGTCAGCAGCGGCGGAGCGGTCCAGAGCCTTGATCCCTTCGTCTCGGGTCCATGCGTAGTCCGGCGCCTCGGTGAAACTAGCGGTGTTGCCGGCGTCCAACTGTTGAATCTGCGCCAGCGCGTTCGTGCCCGCCGTGAGCCACGGCTGCATGTTCTGCTGATTGCGGTAGTACGCCGCATCCTGGGCTCGGATCGTGGCGTTGGCGGCGCCCTGCGCACCCTTCTTCGCCTGATTCGCACCGTAGGCACCGGCAGCGGCGCTTACACCGGCGGCGATGAGTGCACCTGTTGCGACGCCCATTAGACGGCCTCCTTATGGGGATTCAAACGCTTGAAGTGGCTGGTCTGCGCGGGGCGGTAGCCTTCGCTGGCAAGCAACGCGGCGGCCTGCGGCGGGCTGGTGTCCAGCGTGAGCATTTCCATACCGCTTGCACCGAGCGCCGCGGCTGCTTCGTCCGCCGCGCGCAGCAGCGACCGGCCGAGCCCGCTACGCTGCACGCCCGGCTCCACCCACCACACCACCTCATACGCGGCGCGGCGGTTCTGGTTGAACATGAAGGGGGCGACGATGGCGCCGACCATGCCCACCAGTTCGCCACCTTCCTCGGCCACCAGCATTACGCTGTGCATGAGGGTGCGGACCAGTTCGGCCACGGTGTCGTTGTCCATGTCTGCGAAGCCGGGAAAGTCGGTGGTCGCGTAGAACTTGCGCGACATCGCGACGATAGCCGGCACGTCAGTTTCGGTTGCTGCTCGGATCATTCGGCGGCCTCGGGTGTGAAAAAGGCGACCCCGACGAGTCGCCCTGATTGGGGATCGGTGCCGAACGCCGCGAACGGCCATCGGCTGTGGAAAAGCGCAGATTCGTAGATGACGCAGCGCCCCATGCGCATCTCGGCCAACTCGGTTTGCTCCCAGCGGTCGGCGTCGTCCCAGTCGTGGCGGACCTGCTCGAACAGCTCAAAGTCGCCCTGCTCGATCCGCTCGGCGCCAGTGGCCTTGTGCCGCCAGAACGCGGTGCCGCCCTCGCCCTCGCTCAGGTACAGCACGGCGGCATGCGTGCCCCAGCCGATATCCGAATGGATGGCAGCGTTCGGAAGCTCGCCGCCGTAGTTGAGGCGGTAGCCCATGCCGAGCATGTGCACCGGTCCCACAGCCCGCTCGATGCCCTCTCGCAGCCCTGGCACGTCCACCAGCGCCACACGCTTGTAGACCTGGCCGTCATGCCCAGGCCAGTCGATATAGGCCGCAGCGAGGCCCGCGGCGCGCACTGCATGTGCGTCCGGCAAGAATCCGTCAATGATGTGCATTAGCCTCCCGTAGGCTCAATGACGGCCACGGCGCCGTACAGGTCGCGCTTCACCGGACTGGAAATGCGGATCTTGAACACCCAGTTGCGGCCGGAACCAAGCCGATTGATACGGATGCGGCGTTGGTACTGGCCTCGCTCGCCCACCGAGTACTCACGCCAGTTCGACCAGTTGTAACCGCCGTCTTTCGAGTAGCAGATTTCCACCTTGCGGTCGCTCATGGTGTGTATCCGTCCGTCAGTACCTCAATCGACCATGCCGACGTGTGCGAGACGAGCGATTGCAGCCCCTTGAGGGAGATGCGAATACCGGTGACGCCCAGCGATAGGCTGCGCTCGATCGGGTTGGGCGTGAATGCCGCGGTTGGCGTTGGCGAGGTGTTGGCGACTACCTCGGTCCCGCCAGCAGAGAGCAATTCAATGTTCGTCGTGGCGCCGTCACCCGCGGTGAAGAACATGGACCCGATGCGAAGGCCAAGCACGCCGCCGCCGGTGATTTCCAGTACCCAGCCCGTCCCACCACCGGGGATGTTCCCGAATCGGTTTTCGCCGATCACTGGGCCGGTCATCTGCGAGTTGTTGGCGTTCGGGTCGGGGATAAAGGAGTAAGCGACATTGGTCTCACTGATCGCCTGCCATATCGGCTCCGGGTCTGGCCCAGGGTCAGGACCATCCGCCGGCACTGTCTCTTCCGTGCCCATCGCCATCAACAACTCCAAGTATGCGACGTTCAACCGGCCTTGGTTGTTGTGCAGCATCCCGGTGGTGTGTTCGGCGACAAGCGGCTGGTTGCCTTCCATCATGTAGTCCGGGTCAACCACCCACAGCTGCCCGCTCTGAAAGTCGCCGCCGATCCACTGCCCGTTCCAGTACACCAGGTGATTGAGCCGCCACCGATCCAGGCCGAACGACTGCCGGCGATGCCATAGCTTCGTCACTACGTCATAGCCCCAGGTGCGCCCGTCCGGGAACGTGAGGTAATAGACCTTGTGCTTGGCGCTTTCCCAGGTGAACGCAAACGCCTGGCTCCAGTTGTTGTCGCGAATAGCGGACTGCAAGGCGCCGGTGGAGATTGGAACCGCGCTGTACTGATCCAGACGGTAGACGATGCCGTCATTGCCCAGCCACATGACGCTGTTGTCCAGCTTGCAAACCGACTCGGCGCTTACGCAGCCGCGATCGATCCGCGCGCCCTTGTTCTTGAATGTCTTGGTGCTTTGACCGCTGTTGTAGAAAAACTCAATCGTCGTTTGATTCAGCACCACGACTTCGTTTTGACTTGTCACTAGCCTGGCGATCTTGTCCGGCGAGCCCTCGCTCTCGTAGCGATCGAGCGTGCTATACGCCTTTGCGTTCGCCAATTCGGAGTGGAACCAGAAGCGCCCGAACGGCTCCACCTGCAGGAGGAAGCTGCTCATGTAGGCCGGCGAGAACGCGCCCGGGTAGGCCTCGTCGCTGATCCGCTGCAGATTGCCGGCCACGCTGTCCCACACGTACCCGCTTTGCCCGTTGGTGACGAGAAGCTGATTCCCACCGGTGATTTGGTTGTAGGCCATGCCAACGCGCTGCACGCCGGGAATGACGCCGCGAGCGGTCACCGTGGACTTCTTCGTCACCTCGTAGAGGCGATTTCCCGAGACGCCGAATAGCGCGCCCTCCACGTTCACCAGGCCGCGGATTGGGCCGTTGCCCAGGTCCAAGAACGGCCGCAGCCCTGGCGCTGGTGCCAGCTTCCACGGCGTGCGCGTTCCTGGGGCTTCTGCGGCCTCTGGCAGCCAATTCACCGTGTCTTGCACCGACCACGGCCGACTGTCATCGGTGTAGAACCCGTTTATCAGGTCCATAGGCTGGTATTGCATTAGAAATACTCCGCCGTCGCCGGCTCACCGGCTGCGAACTTGTCGCGCAGCTTCCACAGCCGCGCCAAGCCGTCGATGCCGTTGCCTGCCAGCTCTGCGGCCCGATCGCCCACCGGGTAAGAGCCCATGCACTCGCGCGCCACGACGTACACAAGCGGAATCATGTAGCGGGCCGGAATCTCGCCCTCAATGTCGAACGGCAGCAGGCCGTCTTCGTATAGCTCTTCAAACTTCTGTTGGGTCTTCTCGTCAACCGTCGCGGCGTCTTCCGCCTCCGGTGCCTCCACGGCATCGACTACGCGCAGCTCCAGCAGCACGTCGCGCACGAACTTCTCTCGGCTGTAGGTCGCCATTGATCGTCCCAAAAAAGGAACGGGGGCCGAAGCCCCCGTTCAAGTCCACCTGCGATAGCTGTTAGGCGTCCTGCGCGGCCGCCACGAAGCCGGTCACCACGCTCCAGTCGATCGCGGACGCTTCGTCCTGACCCCATTGGATCTTGCCGATGCCACGCATTTCCATGAAGCCCACGCCGTTCTTGAAGCCGTAGTCATCTTCCTTACGCACGGTGGTCTTCGTGGTCTGCGCCCAGGCCACGCCCAGCGCTTGCGCGCCGCACATGTAGACAGGCGACACCAGGGCACCCGTATCACCCACCGCGCCGGTGTCCGGGATCTCCGGAATCTCGCGGATCACCACGCCATCCCACAGCAGCGAGTTGGTGCCGGTGAACAGCGGGTTTTCCTTGCCCCGCTCCATGGCGTCCTTGTGCACGTCGGCCATGTCCAGCTTCAGGTCGCGGAACGGCTTGGTGCCGACGAACAGTACATAGGTCTCCTCGTCCTCGCCGTAGCGGTAGGGCCGGATGCCCTCGCCGTTGACGGTGACCGCCTGCTGCGCGATGCGCTTCAGCAGCGATACCGTTGCCTTGTTCAGCGTCTCGGCCGCGGTGATGGTGCCCAGTGCGGTGGAGTGCGTGGCGTTGTAGTTCGCCAGCTCGCGGCCGTACAGCACGCGGTCGGAGTTGGCCGCGTTCCAGGCGTTGCGCTGCGCCGCGGTGGCGGTGGCGTAGGCGATGCCGTTGATGGACCCCAGGGCGGCGGTCAGGGCGTTCTTCAGGTAGCGCATCGCCAGTTCCTTGAGCGCCACCTTGCCGGCGTTGCGGATGTCGAACGCTGAGGCCTGCTCCTCCTCCATGTTCACCACCACCGCGTCACGCACTACGCCGATCTTGACCTGCCAGCCATCGTTCGGCAGAGCCTTCTCGTTACCCACCAGCGTGGTGCTGCCGTTGTTCGGGCCGGCGCTGGCGTCCAGCGCGCCCACCAGATTGAGGGTGATCGCGTCGCCCTTCTTCTTGGTCAGGTCGTTGTTGACCTGAATGATGGAGTTCTCGTCGCTCCCCATGTAGCGCTTGTAACGGTTCGCGCGGACGTACTCGCGGAAAAAGCCATCGTCCCACTGCTTGGCCCGGACTGCCGGGCTTGCGGTCGTATCAGTCATTTCTGTTCCTTAAAAGAGATTGTCGAAAACGCCGCCAGTGCCCGGCCGCGTGGTTGCGGCGGCGCTCCTGGCCGTAGATAGATCGGGCGGGATGCGATCGATGGTGGCAGCGCGATCGGCCTGCTTCTGCGTGAATTCGGCTTCGACCTTGGCCCGCACCTCCGCCTCGATCTTCTGGCGGTAGGCCTCGGGGTCTTGCATCTGTGCCATCTCGCGCAACTGCTTGCCGAGCTTGTAGGCCGCGCGGGCGGGGTTGGGGGCGCTGAACACCTGCTGCACGATCGCCGGGTTGCCCTGGGCGTGTTCCTTCAGCGCTTCCAGCACCTCGTCGTAGTCCGGGAACTGCTCGCGCGCATCAGCGTCCATCGCGGCGTAGAACCGCTGCTGGATCTCATGCTGCGCTCCCTTGATCGACTGCTGTACGTATGCCTCGGGATTCTCGAAAAACTCCGGTTGTTCCCGTGCGCTCTCGACCTCCCGCAGGCGACGCTCCAACTTCTCGCGTTGCCGCTGCTCGTTCTGCCGCTTCTCACGCTCCGCCTTCAGTGCGGCGAGCGGGACGCGCTCGTCCTTGTCCGTCGCTGCGGCCGGCGGCGCCTCAGCTGTTTGCGCCTGCGCTGCAGGCTCGCCCGTTGTCGCAGCTGCCGGTTCCCCGGTTGCGGCGGCCGGTGCATCGGTCGTCGCTGATTCCGGGGCAGCCGTCGGCTGCGTGATTTCGTCAAGGAAGTCACGTTCATTGCTCATCGCTGGTTTTCTCCGTTATCGACCTTGCGCCGTCGTCGCGTAACGCGCTTTTGTGGGCGCGACCACTACTGCAGGACCACGCCCGCTGGTGCCATTTGCATGGCCTGCTGGGCGCGGTCGGTGATGGCCTCGAACCGGTCGGTCTCGGCCTTGAACTGCTCGGTTTGCAGCTTCTGCGCGTCCAGGCTGCGGTCGGCCAATTGTTGGTCGGCCTGTTGCAGCTTCTGCTGCATCGCCTGTAGCTGCTCCTGCATCTGCTGCATCTGCTGCTGGACCTGCGGAGGCACGCCGCCTTCTTTCATCTTCTCCAGGATGCGGTCTTTGTTCCGCAGGCTAGAGGCTTCGATGATCATGTCGGTCGGGATCGCGTTCGGGTCGGCCTTCTTCAGTTCGACCAGCGCCTGGAACTGCTCGGACTGGATCGTCACCGAGTCCGGGCCTTCGTCCACGATGATGTCCACGTCCAGTTCGGCCACCGCGTTCTCGACGCGAATGACGCGGGCCGGATCGACCTGCGCCAGCTGCAGCAGCTGTGGGCTGGGCTGCTCTCCGCCCTCTGCCATCCGCTTGAGTTCGTCCTGCACTGTGACCGGCTTGTTGATGCCGACCCAGCGCAGGTTGTTCTCGTCGTCGGTGACGCGAACCCACTTCTCTTCCGTCCAATACTGTCGGACGCGGTTCCAGCAAGCCCGGTAGACGCGCAGCGACCACTCGCGCAGCGCGTCGAACGGGATGGCCAACTCCTGCAGGCCGGACTGCTGCAGCGCCTCCACGGCGCGCCCCGACGGCGCCTTTACGTCGCCCTCAATCGCAGGGTTCACGCCGCTGGCGTCGATCTCCGCCTTTGCCTCTTGCAGCAGCTGCAACTCGCCCATCATTGACTGTGTGGAGTCCACAACCTCAAACCTGGCGTTCGGCCGCACCTTGACGTAGCCATCAGGCCGCGCCAGCTCACGCCGCGCGGCACTGACGTTCTCTACCGCGCCATCCTCCGCGATCACCTGGCGCATGCTGAGGCGATGCAGTGCCTTGCTGCGGCGCTTGTTGATCTCGTCCTGGGGCGACAGCATCTGCGGCACGGTGCCGTAGCGCACGTTCTCGCGCGTCACGAACGCCGAGACAGCAATCACGTCGCATTCGGGCTGCCCCCACTCGTCCAGATATGGCGATGGTTGCGGATCGCGCAGGAAGCCGCCGCGGCACAGGATCGCGGTATGCCATACGCCATCCTCGAGCCAGCGGTGCTGCATGACCCGGATGCGCTTGCGCGCCTTGTCGCACCACGTCACCTTCGGCCGGTCGTCGTAGGTCTCGCCGGACGCCTCGGCGCCAAAGTAGGACGCGTCGATGGCGTCATCCTTGCCATTGAACCGCAGCTTTGCGTCAGCGTCGTCCATCCACAGCACGACGCCCAGGTAGCCGGCGTCGGAGAAGTCGCGCATGCGGCTGTGCGGGTCGCGGTACAAACGGTCCCACGGGATCTGCGTCAGCACCACGTCCAAGCTGCCATCCGGCCGCTGCTTCATCGACACCGTGGCCGCGCCACTGCCCTCAATGAACAGGTTCTCCGCCACGTCAGACCGAATAGTGGTGAACTTGTTCTGATCGGCGATGAAGCGCAGCGCGTCGGTGGCCGATTCCGCCTCGTGCTCGTGCTTCGGCGTGCGCGGGAAGGCCTTGGGGTCCGTGCGGCTCTTCTTCTCGAAGCCGATCAGGGCATCGATCTTGGGCTTGATCCGGTTCGAGGTGACGATCGGCTGCTTGCGCTTGCGCAGCGTCTCGCGCTCCTCCGCCGTGTACTGGTTGCCGTCGTAGTAGTCGCGGCACTGCTCGGACAGCGCCCGCTCCTCCTGGCTATTGTCGTAGGCCTCCTCGAACTGGCGCAGGCACTTGGCCAGCAGGTCGTCGTTGCGCTCAGACATCAGGCGGTTTTCCAGTTCTCGTCGTCATTGTCGTCGTCCACGGCGTAGTCCACCCCGCGGCGCCTCTTGCTCTCTTCGCTCTCGGCCGGCGCGGCGTTCGCCATGTCGTCCAGGCCGCGGCCGACCAAGCTGCAAACGTCCACGCCATCGTCCTGGCGCCCGTCCTCGCCGTTGAAGGCGCATAGCTGGTTCAACAGTCGAATCGCCCACGGTTTCCCCGCCGGCAGGTACACGGACCCGGCAGACGCGCGCGCCGCGAAGCCTAGGGCTCGCTCGGCCTTGCTGCCGGCCGACGCCAGGGCGATGCGATTGACGAAGGTCTGCGTCTCGCGCATGCGCTTGGTGATTGCTGAATCGACGGCGCGCAAGATCACGCCCTTTTCCTCAAAGGCGGCCAGCGGGCGGCGACGGCTCACTAGGTCGATCCATGCATCGATCCACTCGGCCGGATCTTTCTGCCCGTACCACCAATCGACGGCGTACAGGTCGCCCAGCTCGGACAGGCCCCACACACCATGCTCGGTGTAGTCGCCGTCGTCGGGCGTCACCGCGTAGTCGCTCGCCATGTACAGGTTGAGGCGTGACGGCAGCACGTCGTAGAACTGGAACCAATCGCGCTTGAACATCAGGCCGGCGAGCGACCTGCAGGCGCCCTCCCATATGTGCCGATAGAGATCCTGATTCACCCGCAGCAGCTTCAGCCGCTCCTTCTCCAGCTCCACCGGAAACCACGGGTTGTCCCGCCAGTTGATGTCAATGACGAGTGTGTCGTCATCCTCCATTGCCGCCAGTTGGTGAACGTAGTCCGCCTCTTGGTCCGGGTTGTAGCTCCACCAAAGCTCCGACCCCGGCTTGCGGATCGTCGGGGTTAGAACCTCCGCCGACCGCCCACTTACCGAATGCGCCTCCTCGATCCACGCGCCATCGAACCCCTCATAGGACTTGATGCTGTCCGCCGTGTGCTCCTTCAGGCCGACAAAGGCGAACTCGGACTCTGCCGCGGACGTGCCGGGCTGGCCCTTGATGACCTTCTCCTGCACGTCGTAGTAGTAGCCAAGGTTCATCGCCGCGATCTGGTCGGACAGAAGGCGGTGCGACGATTCCTTGATGGACTTCTGCGTCTCTCGGCAGCACAGCCAGCGGGTCGGCTGGGTGATGCCGCGTACTGACAGCAGGCGCGCGATGGACCAGCTCTTGGCCGACCCGCGGCCGCCACGGGCGATCTTGTGGCGCTTCTTGGCGGTGTGGAACGGCAGCATCTTTGCCGGGATCTCCAACCGCAACTTGCTCATTCGGCCGAGCGCGCCTCAACGCCGACAATCTCCACAGTCGTCACGACTTTGACCGGGCCGCCGCCTGCACCGGTCAGCTCTACACCCTTGCGCTCTTGGTAGTCCTCAGGGAAGCGCGCAGCCATGGAGCGTGACCATAGGGCGGCGTTGAACTTGTCCGCCGTCAGGCCGCACTGGGCTTGCGTCTCCCACCAGTCCTGGCTGAGCTGCCTAGCGCGCGTAAAGGCGTCCAGAAAATCCGGGTGCGCTTTGCACCAGTCATGCAGGGTCTGCCGCACTACGTCTAAGGCGCACGCCATCTGGACCACCGACTTGCCCTGCCGGCCAAGCTCAATAACCGTGTCGCAATGCTCCGGCATATAGTCAGTCGGGCGCCCTGCCATCACACCACCTCCAGCAGACCGTCGCCGATGACGCCGCGCAGGGAGCTGACCACCTTGAATCGGTACACGCCCGGCCGGTGCTGCCCGGCGATATTGGCCGGGTGGATCCAAGTCACCTCCCCCGCGGCACTGGCCGTGGCGTCGCGCCGGTACAGCTGGCGGTTGCCCTGGTAGGTGCTGACCACCACCGACACCACGTCCTGGCTCAGGTCGGCGCGGCCCACCTCATCACGGACCCACAGGGTCAGTGGGCTGTCGTAGCCCGAGTAGGCGCGCAAGTGGTGCGGCACCACGTACACCGGGCCGACTGGAGCCGGAGGCTCCGGCGCATCGGTCTGCACCTCGATCAGGAACTCGAAAGATCCGGCCTGCTCGTAGTAGCCAAAGTCGAACCTCAGCGACGTAGCCGGCCCAACGGTGAAGGGGCTGGGCAGGAATGAGGTAGGAAGCTCGCTCTGGTCTTGATTTACTACGGCGACGCTCCCCGGCTCCCAGGTGAAGAAGGCGGGGTCGGAAATCGAGTTGTCGCTATAGGACAGCGTGGTGACGCGCACATCTGCCGCATCTGTCAGCGTGAGTTCCCAATGACCAAGAGCACCACCGACGTTCACGCCGCGAATAATCGAGTCAGTGCCCAATGTGGCCGTGGAGAATGTGCCAGACGGGTCAAATTGGTAGTCCACGCCACTGGTGTAGATTGGAATCCAAGCCATCAGTCGTACCCCAGACGCGGCCGCTTCAGCTTCGCCTGCTCCGGCTCGGCACGATCCGCGGCAATCACGGCTTGCTCTGGGCTGCTGCCGGCGGCGACGTTGTACCGGTCGATGACTTCGTCTCGCTCGGACTGGGCGAGTTCGCAGGCTCGTACAGCTCTTGCCGCGCTTGCTTGGCGTAGTCGGTCTTGTTCTGCAGCTTCTGCGGCAATGGCTGCATCACCGGACAGGCGGTCGGTTTCACAGCCTGCCCACAGCTTCCGAATCCGGCCAAGCTCGGAATCACGGCCAGCAACAGCAGCCGCCATGCGTTCGTTGTAGTCGGCATCGATCTTGTCCTTTCGGGTTGTGGCCTTGTCGGCGACGCCTTGGGTGGCCGCTGCCTGCTGGTGCTCGACCGCGCGGGCGCCTTGCTCAGCGGTCAAGGCTTCCTTGACGGCTTCGGTTTCAGTCGTCGCCACGTCCACGTCGGCGCTCCGGTCGCGCCACTCGTGGCCCATCCAGAACGCCAGGGCAGTCCACGCGATCAAGGCGACGATGGCGATCAGGATCCGGTTCATGTGATAGCCCAGTAGTGCAGCCAGGGCGTCACCGATGCCCACAGCCACGGGACGAACCAGAACAGAATCCAGACCTGGACCGCACCGACCGCACCGGCTATTACCAGCAGGCCCAGCGCGACCATTTCATCCAATCCGCCTCCGTACATGCTCAGCCCCTCACGTTGATGTAGATGCCAGCCGCCAGCAGCGCCAGCAGACCCACGCACAGCGCAGCGATGAGCCACCCGGGCGGATCGCCCGCCGGCGGCAGGCCGCGGTCCCAGCGGCCGCTCACGCCGCGGCCTGGGACGCGCCCATGGCCAAGCGCATCACCAGGCGCGACACGGCCCGGTTGTCCTGCTCGGTGGCGTCGTTGAAGCGCTCCCAGCGGAATTCCTGGATGACGGAGCCGAATTCCATCCAGTCGCCCCGGCGCGCGGCGGCCCACAGGTCGCTGCTGTCCCGCACGTCCTCGGCGCCGATGATGTCGGCGATGGCGATGATGTACGGCAGCGACGGGCGCATCTCCGGGTGCACCGCCAGCAGCTCGAAGAACCGGCCGCGCAGCGTCTCCTGCGCCTCCATGCAGTCCTCGGTCAGCTCCAGGGTCGCCGCGCGCTCGCTCTGGTCCCGCGTCTCGATCGCTCGGCCGTAGCCCAGGCGCAGCACGTTCCGGTTGTCGCGGCGCGGGCGCGGCGAGCGGCCCCACACCTCTTGCAGCAGCGCGACCGCCTCCCCCAGGGACTGGCGCTCGGCGTCCAGCAGCGTGGCGTCGTCGAGGTCCGGCATCATGCGCTCCCGTCCCCGGCGGCCGGCGGGTCGTTGGGCTGCAGTGATTCCGGTTTGGCGCAGGGGAACATGCGGTAGAGCACGTTCGATGCCGTGGTCCATAGCCCCATCGCAGCGAAGCCGGTCATCAAGGCAAACCAGGCGCCCCGCGGCGTCGGCACCTTCGCCCAGCAGATGACGATCGCCAGCAGGCAGGACCAGAAGCGAATCCGCGCCTTGGTGAACGCCGGCGGCCACGACGCGCGCATGCCGATCTGCTGAGGCAGGTGCGGCAGCAGCAGCCCGATCGCCACGCTGATCGCCAGGCTCATCCACATTGCCTCCACCTGCGGCGCGGACAGGAACGTACCCATGTCGATCAGGAACAGCTTCACCGCCGGCCAGTTGTCTGCCAGGGCCAGGGCGCTGCCGATGATCGGCACGGCCACGCCCAGCTGCGCGAAGGTGATGCGTGCCATGTCAGGCCTGCACCGCTCGAACTGCCAGCGGATAGACCTTCGCCCAGCGGACGCGATGCGGCTTCCCGGGACGCCATGCCTCGATGTACTGCTCCCATGCGCCCTGCTCGTCGCCGATCGCCGGCAACGCAACCGGCAGCGTCCACAGCAGCAGGCGCGCGAAGCCTGCCGCCAGCACGTCGTCATGCTCCAGTGCGTCGAACACCGCCGATATGTTCGGCGCGACACCGTGCAGCTCGCACAGAGCCCGCGCGCGCCGCTGGCTGGCCGAGTGAGTCAGGACGCCACGAACGCCGCCGCCGCGCTCAAACTGGAACAGGCCGTGCGCTGGGCCGCCGACTTGGTGGCGGTACTTGAGGCCGGATTCCTGCATCGAGGTAGCCAGCAGCTGCACGCGTGCCGGCGGCGAGTCCATCCCATCGCCCAGCTCGGCTAGCGAGGGCACGATGATGTGCGACAGCGCCAATTCGGGCGCGATCGGGAGGGAAAGCAGACTCATCGGGATCTCCGGAAATGAAAAAGCCCCACCGAATGGCGGGGCTTGTTGTTGGAGCGGGCTGCCGGGGATCGAACCGACAAGGAAGAATGGAACCCAGCAGCCCGGCTTGGCTAGTATTCAGCCACGCTCTCGAAGAGTGGATTCGGCGCAGGGGGATCGAAACAGTGCTCCAAGATCACGCGGGCATCCTTCGATAACTGCCATGTCAGCTCGAAAGGCTCGTCGTACAGCGCTTTCGCAAGCGCCAGGACGGATGCCCCGGACCTTTCACTATTCGGCGGATTTTTGATCCCAAAGATCAGAAAGCCGTTTGCCTGCATTGCGAACCTGCGATCGACGGACAAGGAATCAGCACTGTGGCTTTTTGACAGGCCGACAAGATCATCAACAAAAGCGCCATTGATCATCGAGCAAAGGCGCAAGTAGTCGCCGGCTGGAACACGCCCACGCCCCACTGCGACGAACAGGCGACCAATGAGTATTGGCTTGAACTCCAAGTCCGCTTTGTCAAGCAAGTCCATGACAATCTCGCCGAGATGTTCCTTCTGCTTCTCCGATCCGGCGAGTTCCGCAACCACACTGGCTCGCTCGGCCCAAGTCAACTTAGAAGCCTCAGACAAGAATTTCTGAACCTTCCTGCAAAGGAAATAGTCTCGGACGGACCCAAATGCTTTTGCTCCGGAAACAATGGTTCCGATAACTGGGATGTCGCGAAGCACGCTCTCGTCCAAAACGCTGTCCAAAGCTGCTTCGAGCAACCCTTCCGAAGCCTTCTCAAGATTTTCAGCGCCAACTGAAAGTACAAGATCCTTGCCGATACCCATGCTCTGCCCCCAGCCAACCGTAGTAAGGCGATTATGGCTCGACGGGCTACTGAATAGGACGCGAGAAGGCACCCCCGGGGTTTCGCCGGGGGACTACTGATCAACATCAGCCGGAAGTGAACGTAACCTACTAGGAAGCGCTCGCCTTAATCTGCTCGAACACTTTCTTAAATGCATCGACAGCAGCGGACGAATCGGTCGCAGCGTTCCCCGACTGCTTGAATCCCTGAGAATTTTCGATCAGTGCTACGACTATGCGGCTGGCGGCCTCAATAGCCGCCTCTTTCTGCGCTGTGGTGAGCGACATATCGCACCTCCTGTTAAGAAGCTCCATCATAAATCAGCTGCCTGCCGCTCCCCACAACGCAAACGGCCCGCTTGAGAGCGGGCCGCTGACGGACTTCTGATGACACTGCTGATAATAGATCAGCGTTCGGAACGGGTCAAGTAGCCTGGCCGCGCAGCACCGCCAGGTGACGAGCAGGCTTCCCCACCGTGCCCCATTGTCGCACCGCGCCTCCTACCAGTCGCTTGGCGTCTCTAATGTCGCCGTCGAAAGCCTGGCCGTAGACGTAATAGTCCATCCACCCATACTCCATCATGGGTTCTACAGCGCAAGAGAGGTGTATCAGGTAGCCCTCGTCGCTCTCGCGCTCAGGATCTATCCCAAGCGCTGTCTGAAGCTCCCCAGCCAGGCGCGATGCCGCGGTCCGCGTAGTGGACACCACAGCAATCCCGTACTGGCGAAGCTCCTCAGCCAGAAACTGTGCGTCTGGGCTGCGACGGTGCACAGGGATGGCGATGTGCATGGCGCTTCCTATCGGAGTAGGAGGGGCATCCTACGAACTTGGGTCGCAGGTGATGCGACGGCTCAGCCGGCATGCTATGCGCGGTAGGTGGGGCGCGGATCAGCGCTTCTGCTTGCGGGTAGGCGGGGTGGGTTCAGCTTTCGCTGCCTTCCTTGCTTCGTGAATGCGGAGCGCTTGATCAGCCATTGCCTCAAGGCGCTTGCGCTTTTCTGTCCAGGCATCGACTCGCTCAAGCCACTCAAGCATGCCGTCCACGCTGTCACGGTCGATCTTCCTGAGATCGCGATCTTCCTCTTCCTCAAAGGTATCGAAGACTACCGAGTTCAGAAAATCGCGGTGGAAATCTTCTGCGTCATTGCTGGCAAAGCTCGCCTCCAGCCGAGCGGTGATCTCTGCGTTCAAGGAGCGCCCCGATTCGCTCGCGGCCGCTTCCAACTGCTCGCGCAACTCAGGCTGCATGCGCAGCCCGAAGGGATTGATAGTGGCCGTAGACGGCCTTGTTTCAGTCTTCTTAGCCATAGTTACATGATGAAGCTAAAAAACGCTTGACACCATGGCTACATGATGTAACTAATAACACCATGTAGTCATCAACCGCTTTGAGGCGACATGAAGGATCGAAAGACCAAGACAAGTGACACCAACCCGTTCGGCCTCCGCATGGACCCCGCAGTGCGGAAGAGCGCACAGGCCAAGGCCGCTGAGTTAGAACGCAGCCTCAACTGGACCATTAACCACATGCTGAAACAGGCCCTTGGCCTCAAGGAAACCACTCCGTAATGAACGTTATCCCGTTCCAGTTCCAAAGCATCAGCATCCGCGCCGTGCAAATCGACGGCGCCCCGTGGTTCGTCGGCAAGGACATTGCCGAAGCGCTGGGGTATGTCAACGCCGCCGACGCCCTGGCCAAGCATTGCAAGGGGGTCGCGAAACGCTACCCCCTGCAGACGGCCGGCGGCATGCAGGAGGTTCGCATCATCAGCGAACCGGATCTGTATCGGCTCGTCGCCAACAGCCAGCTTCCCGAAGCGGAGCGGTTTGAACGGTGGGTTTTTGAAGAAGTGCTGCCGACCATCCGCAAGACCGGCGACTACGGCTACGGCGCCGGCCTGCGGCAACTTACCGGCTACGTCGGCGACGGCTGCATGCTGATCGAGTCAATGTCGCGCACGCTCAACCTGGCGCCGTCGTCCACGCTGGGGATGTATCAGAAGCTCGGCGAGAAGACGGGCCACACCGACCTGCTGCCGGCCTATGCGATCGACGGCAATGACTCGGGTGGCAGCGAGCCCACGGCGGCGCTGCAAACGCTGCTCAAGCAGCACAACGCCCCCGTGGGGGTGCAACGTACCTACGCACTGCTGGAAACCCGCGGCCTCGTAGAGCGCCGCAGCCGGCCCAGCAGCAGCCGCGGAACCAAGCAGTTCTGGACGATTACCGCGGCCGGTGCGCAGTACGGCAAGAACATCACCGCACCGGCCAACCCGCGCGAGACGCAGCCGCATTTCTACACCGAGAAGTTCCCCCAGCTGCTGCAGATGCTGGCCGAGAAGATCGCAGCATGACCCGCCGCATGCGCACCGCCTGGCTGGTGCTGGCCTCGGTTGCCGTGATCGTGGTGCCTATGCGGGCCTGGGAAATCGCAGCGGCGCACAACGCCATCCCTTCCTTCGCCTGCGCTCGCTGACGAGGACGGCTCCCCCCACTTTTGCATTTTTACCTATGAGCACGAACCAAGGAAACCGGATTTATGAGTAGGGAAATTCCTACCCAACAGCCGCTGAGTGGACAACAGCCGGAAGTGTGCGTTTCGCCCCGAAAACTGGGTAGAAGCAGCAAAGTTCAAAGCGTAAAACAATGACGGCCCGAGCGTTAGCGCGCTCGAGCCGTCTACCAAGCAACCCATCATCGACGAAGACTCAGGAGATACACATGGCGAGCAATAGCGTACCTCAGAAGTTGGCCAAGGACATCACCGTCGCTTCCCCGTTCTACCACGTCCCGGTGGACGAGGGGCATCTGTTCCAGGTCAATGCTGGCATCAACACCGGCACCGCCCTGTTTAGGGCCAGCCAAATCAACGAACACGTGCGGGACATCCTGTGGGACAGCATGACCGCCGCTGGGGCGTCCGACGATGCCCTCCACGTTTCGATCCCCTACGACACGGCCGAGTTTCTCCACTTCTTGCTGGGAATGGCCGAAGCGCTGCGCAAAGCAGCAGGAGCGGAAGGATGAGCGCCGATCCGATTGACAAACTCATCGCAGCCGGCGCAACGCCGCGCGAACTGATCGCCTACCCGCTCGATGCAATCGAGTTGCTGGCGAAACATCAGCGCGAAACGTTCCGGCTCTGCTACCACGACGAGGCCGGCGCGGTGGTGGTGGAGAACGTCAAGGCGCATCTTTTGCTGCGACGCGCGGCTGAACTTGGTTGGAAGCCGCATGGCGAAGACCTGTGGTCGCAGTTCGCCATGAACATGTTCGATAACGCGTTGTATCACCTGCGGAGGGGTGTGCATTGGTACGCATCCGCGACCGACGATAGTGACGCCATGCTGCCGCTGGCATGGCCTGCCGCAACGTTGGCGCGCAATGCTGCTCGCGAGGAACGTAAAAGCGCAGCGTACCGGCGAAAGTTAGCCGCCAAGCAAAAGAAGGCCGAGAAGGAGCAAGCGAAGCAGCGGCGCATCAAGAATCGCGAGTCGATGGACTTCCTGATAGCCCACGAAATGAAGAATGCAGAAAATGCCGGCAAGCCGATCGGCCGCCGCCGCGCGCGCTTTCTGGTGAATGCCCTTCTCGGCAAAGTGCGCAAGGTCATGCCCAAGGATGAGGCGACGACCTTCGCTGCCACTTTCCTGCAGGACGACGAAGGGCTGCAGCGGGCGAAGGAGGCGATTAAAGCGCTGCCGCCGCGCGCCAACATCGAGGGGGTGCAGTGATGGCCGCCGTTATCGAGTTCCCGGCAGCCCGCATCGTGCGCTCGCTCAGGAAGCGCGTTGCACGCCCCAGGAAGCTACCCGCCGCAGTTGACCCCGCGAGCCAACGCCGGAACCGCATTGCCGAGTTGCTGGTAGAGCGCGCGCTCAAAGGTGGACAGACACTCGCCGAAATCGCCAGGCGCCTTCACGAAAAGAACAATTCGACCGATGACCAAGCAATGCAGAAGATCCATGCCGCGGTGAAGGCTGAACTGCATCGCCGCATGGGTGCAGCCTCCGTAACCCCGATGAGCATCCGATTTGCGCCGCAATGGCCGGCCGGAAAGCGGGGTGAAAAATTGGAAGAACTTGCGCAACTAGCATTCAATTCTTGCGTGCGCCGCGGTGGAACCAACACCCTGGAGGATGCACGGAAATTCGTTCTTGAGTTGGTGGAAGGCCTCAAAAATCGCGGGAAGTTAGGAAAGGAGGCGAGCCCATGAACACCGAAGTAATCAACAAGCTGCGCGGCACGAACGTCATGCTGTGCGGATCGGCCTGACGAGCAGCTTTCACGCAGCGATGGCTAGCGGTATCTACGTCTTGTACAGTACTGACGATCGCGACTCATTTAACAAAGCGACACCAAGTTACGAGGCGTTCAATGGAAATACCTTCGCAAAGCGATTTTGAGGATTTTATTTATAAAACGCAGACTCCTGGCTTTCTGATCACGGGCTATCGCCGAGATCAGGACTTCAATCTCGATTTAGCTACTACCGCCATTCGATCCTATCGGGATGGATATAAGGACTTCTCCTTTGAAGTTGACCTGCATCCCGCCTCTATTTGGCTGGAAAAAAGCTCCTCAGCAAGCGCAAGAGCTTGGGCTTCGCTTTTCGGCAAGAAGCATGACAACCCTGGCCTGCATGAATATAACCCGGAAGACTATACGCACGCGATGTACCGCGCGGCATCCAGAAAAAGAACACCAGATGATTATAAGGGGCGAATTCCACTCTACATCGATGCCGACGAAGGTGTTGTATATCGGGAACTGACGCCTGGGGAAATAGAAGAGAAGATCGCTCTGGCGAATACTGAGAATGAAATTCAAAGGAGATTTAATTATCGAATCAATGCTTTTCTGGCATTCAATCCATTCGACACATCAAGGGGCGTCGCATCTGCTTTTCTTGGGTATTTTTATACAGACGCATACAAGAGGCACTACGTAAAGGCGGCGGAGCGAAAGGCCGCGGCTGTCGCTCTGCGTGATGCGATAAAGACGTTGGGTGATGAAAGACTTTGGGATCTGTGTGGGCTGCAATGGTCGGTCAGAAGCCCGAGTCGGTCTCGCATAGATGCTATTGAGAAGATCATCTCATCAGACGTAAGGTCTCCGATTCGCAAGTTGGATGGAACCGTTCGCGAGCGCGCGTTGGCCTTTGAGTTGTGGTCAATTTTTCAAAGGCAATTTCGCGCAAACAAGGTTACGGCGATCTTCAACTTCCTACTGTTCGACGGTGTAAAGAACCCCCCTGACTCCCCTCGAAGCATTGAAAAGTGGGTCAAGGAGTGGAAAAGTGCTGGCGTCACCACGAACCCGCCACAAAACTGGTCCACTAGGCGCAGAATGTGACGGCATAGATATGGGGAACCTTGCGCGTTGCTTTGTCCGGGGTGCAAGAAGCAGCTTTGCCAGCTAATAGCTGGCGTGTTTTCAGCTTTAGCCTTAAGGCCAAATGCGCTCAGTGTCGTACACCACCGTGTTCGCTCACACTGACGCGGAATCTAGAGCCGGCCTGCTGGGTAAAAGACCCGCAGGTATCTGATAGGCCTGGTTCCATAGGAAGAGAACGGCTGGCGCTTGGCATAAGGCATTAGCTGCTTTAGTGCACATGCAGGCGCCGGTCTCTATGAGGCCGAAGTTCATGCAAAGCAGTTCATTGACCCCTTCGCCGGATCAGGCGAACGCTCCGAGGCTTTATTCCATCAACGGCGCCTGCGCCGCGCTGGGTGGTATGGGCCGCACCTGGCTCTATGAGCAGATCAAGCTCAAGCGCCTCCGCACCGTCAAACTCGGGCGGCGCACCATGATTCCGGCGAGTGAGCTTGAATCGCTCATCGCCTCCCAGTTGGAATCTGCCGCATGAGTGGTCGCGCGCCCATGCCGGTTGCCGGACACCGGTACGGCGAGCAGGAGGGTGAGCCGGAGCATCAGATGTCGCGCGCGCAAGCCAGCCTGCAGCGGGATGCTGTCCTGCCCCTAGCGCGAATCGACGAACACCTGGCAGATGGTCGCGTGGGCGTAGTGCTCATCGACAGGGAGAGGCCTGGGTTTGCCTTCGACTTCTACTGTCATAGCCGTGACGATGCGCTGGAGTGGATCGCCCTGCTGGCGGCTAAGTCCTGGGTGACCCCGCGCCATCTGGAATGGTTCGCGACCCTGATGCGCGAGGCCTTCGAGGGCAATACGGAAACCTCGCCTCCGGCGTGGGATCCCACCATCAGCCCCTCTCCGATCTTGCGCCGGCGGATCAAGGCGCTGCTGATCGGCGCCCGCTGCAGGCACCTGCTCCCGGGTTGGGTCGTCAGCAGCCTCTTCCGGGCGCTGCGTTTGGAGGCGCTATGAGCGTTCAAGCCATGACTTGGGCCTTGGAGCAGCAGCACGTCACCGAGCCCAGCGCGCGCCACGTCCTGCTGTGCCTGGCCAACTACGCCGGCCCTGATGGCCGCGCAGCGTTCCCATCGACCGGCACCCTGGCCACCGACACGGGACTGGCCAAGCGCACCGTGCACAGGCAACTGGACCAGCTTGAGTCCATGGGCCTGATCCGCCGCGGCAACCAGGCGATTCCTGCGGCCTACATCGACCGCGCCGATCGCCGCCCTGTTTGCTATGACCTGGCTATCGAACGGGGTGACACAGCGGCATCCCGTGGCGTGAACGGGGTGACACTGGTGCACGAACGGGGTGACACAGTGTCACCCAATCCGTCCTTTAATCCAGAAGCTAAAAGCACCCCCTTACCCCCTAGCGGGGGTGAGGATGGGGATCTGCTTCGCAGCGAAGCGGGCAAGGCAGCCAAGCCCGCTCGCAAGGTCGCTGAGTTGGAGACAGCCAAGTTCGCAGAGTTCTACCAAGCCTACCCACGACATGAGGCAAGGCCTGATGCGGCGAAGGCTTGGCGCAAGAACAACTGCGAGGCGCAGGCCGAACGGATCATCGCGGAGGTGAAGACTCGTGCAGCCGCCGATCCCCAATGGGCGAAGGAGCGCAAGTACATCCCGCTGCCTGCAACGTACCTCAACGGGCGGCGTTGGGAGGATCAATGGCGCGACGGGGGCGATGGCGGCGCTGCTGGCCTGCCTGACTTCATGCAGGGGGTGCGCTGATGCGCGCAACCGAGCTATCGCGTCTTTTGGGGACGCAGGCCGAGGCAGTGGTGCGCATGCTCCTGCCGCAGGGCAAGCGATCAGGTAGCGAGTGGAAGGCCGGATCTGTGGACGGCCAGTCTGGCGACAGCCTGGGCGTGGTGTTGCGTGGCGACAAGGCCGGGGTGTGGTCGGACTTCGCAACCGGCGAGTCGGGCGATTTGATCGGCTTGTGGGCCGCAGCGCGGGGTGTATCGCTGCGTGAGGCATGCGAGCAGGCCATGGACTATCTGGGCATCCGCGAGCACAAGCAGCTGCAGCCGCTACCGAAGCGCTACAGCCGGCCGAGCAAGGATGGTATGCGGCCGCTGCCGGACCCGCTGCGCAGCTGGCTCACTGACGAGCGCAGGATCGCGCCCGCCACGCTGGACGCCTACAAGGTCGTCAGCCGGGATGGCTGGATCGTGTTCCCATACCTGCGCGACGGCCAGCTGATCGCGGTCAAGTATCGGAAGCTGCCAAAGGAGTTCCGCCAAGAGGCAGATTGCGAGCCAAGCCTATTCGGCTGGCAGGCGATTGATCCGAACGTGCGCGAGGTTCTGATCGCGGAGGGCGAGCTAGATGCGCTCGCTTGGCACACCTACGGCGTCCCGGCGCTGTCGGTGCCAATGGGTGCGGGAAAAGGCGGCAAGCACACTTGGGTGGAAACCGAGTTCGACAGGCTGGCGGTGTACGACCGCATCAACCTGAGCATGGACGACGACGGCCCGGGGCGTGAGGCAGTGATCGACTTGGTGGAGCGCCTGGGTCGTGAGCGCGTGCACGTGGTCCGGTTGCCGCACAAGGACGCGAACGCGTGCCTGATCGCAGGCGTCCATCAAGAGGCGATGTACAACGCGCTGCGTAGCGCTCGCACGATGGACCCCGTAGAGCTTCGCGACATCGGCGAGTTTGAAGATGAGATCTGGGCCGAGTACCACCGCCAAGATTGCGGAATGGTGCTTCCCTGGAAGAAGACCCACGACGAAATCCGTCTACGTCCGGGCGAGACCTCGCTGTGGGGTGGCATCAATGGACACGGCAAGTCTGCGGTGACCTCGTTCGTCACCGGTTCGCTTGCGGCTTGCGGCGTTCGCTGCTGTGTGGCGAGCATGGAATTCCGCCGCGGCCTTTGGATGATGCGGATGAATCGCCAGGTGGCGGGGACTGCCAATCCGTCCGAAGCCTATGCCCGGCACGTTACGCGGGTGCTGGCTGGGCATGTGATGGCCTTCGACGTGCAGGGTGCAGCTAAGGCGAAACGCATCCTTGAGGTCTTCCGGTATGCCCGCCGGCGCTATGGCATCGAGTTGTTCCTGTTGGATAACCTGACGAAATGTGGATTCGCCGACGATGATTACTCGGGGCAGAAGCAATTCGTTGAGGCGCTGAGCGACTTTGCCCGGGACGAGCAGACGCACGTCGCAATCGTGGTCCATATGCGTAAGGGCGACGACGAATCTAAGCCGGTCGGCAAGATGGGCGTCAAAGGTTCAGGCGGCATCACCGACATGGTGGACACCGTTTTGGAGATCTGGCGTAACAAACCCAAGGAGCAGGCGATTGCAATTGCCAACACAACCGGGGCGCCTCTTGATGCGAAGTGGGAAGGGCAGCACGACGCCCTGCTGATCTGCCACAAGCAGCGATTCAACGGCAAGGAAGGCCGATTTGGCCTGTGGTACGACCCGGGCACAACGCACTACCTGGCGAGCCCGGAACACAAGCCGCGCACGCTACTGCCGCGAGACAAGCAGGCGTCATTTCCGGTCGCTGTCGTCGGGGCTGCAGTTGACGATTTCGAGGACGCGTTTCCGTCCGCCAAGGTGGCCGCATGAACAGGGTCGAGAACGAGGGCGCCGCTGCGTTGTACGCCTTCGCACGTCAGCTGGAAGCGGAGGCGGCCGCTTACCGGCGCGTCCTGCAGCGCGGTGCCGAGCGGTCAACCACCGTAGAGGCGCTGCTGCAGGCTGCGTCCATGGCACGGCAGACGGCCTATCAAGTCGAGCGCAAGGGCCTCGACGCGGCGATGCGACAGGTGCCACGGCTTCCCGAGGGTGAAGTGTTGGACCGAGCCGTGGAGGCAGCCCGGGTTGAGTGGTTCCGGTCGGTCCATGGGCGGGATCCGGCGTCGCGTGAGTTCAATCACTTGCAGGGCTGCGCCATGCGTAACGCTGTCGTCGCGGCTTGGCCGCATCTTCGCGCCGCGGCGCCAAAGCCGGAAACCGAAGCATGACCCGAGAAGAATTCGACAACCTTCTGCGCCTGTGGGGTTGGGCCTTTGGGCCACGTCGGCAGGAGCTGGAGGAAGGCGCAGGCATGTACGGCGTGTCCGCACTAGCAGGCCTGGGCCGCCCGGCTACGATCAGGCAGACGGCTTCGATGGACCGCGGCGGTATCGCGCGCCGACGCATGATCGGTGCTGCCGCCGGCCTGGTGGACGCGCGCGGCGCAGTGCGAGTGGCGCCGTCGTGGGCGGTAGAAGCGGTTCGCGCGACCGAGACGCGTACTGGTACGGCCAAGATCCTGGCGCCTGACGCCAGCATCCCTGCAGATGCACTGCGCATCGAGCAGGCGGTAGTACGCCTCCGCCGGGAATCGCAAGAACTGGCCATCGTGCTGCGCACTCAGTTCTGTACGCTGCTGGGAGGCCAGCGCGACAAGGCGAACCATCTAGATCTAAGGCTCGGCGTCTATCGAGAGCGGTTGGCAGAAGCGAAGGGCTGGTTGCGGCGCGACATAGCGGATTCCACTAAGCGCGGCACCATGTCACAGGAGGAAGCGATTCATGGCCGCTAACGACTACTCCACCTTCTGGCTGCTGTTCGGCAAATACGGACCGACCATGACCGGGGAGAACTTGCGGGATGCGTTCTTCCCGGGTAGCGCCATGAAGACCATGGCGAACAAGCACAGCGCGCGGCTGTTGCCGGCCAGGACCGGCGACGTGTACGACACGCGGGATGTCGCTACTTGGTGGGATGAGCGGAGGAAGCAGAAGGCCGGATAGAGCCTTAAAAAAGCCGCCTTTGGGCGGCTTGCTACTTAGCGGCTTTCACCATCTCCAGCAAGGCTTTGAAGAGCTCAATTTGTGGAGTCGTTATGGCGAAATTTCCATTCTTCCCGTCGTCTTCCTGCCTTCCTGAACTGATCATCCGAACCAGCGCGAGCGTCAAGGAAAGCGGCACTGCAGCCAAGATCACTAGAACTAGCCCTGTTAGCAGGATGACATGCCAACCGGCGTCGCGAGCAGATGCCAAGATAGCTAGCGAATGATCATCCACAACGCAAAAAATGGCGATCGGCAGCATGATCAGATAGGCCAAGGACGCACCGCCAACGGCAAAGAACGCCCAGCGTCGGAACGACCGATGCGCCACCTCACTTAGCTCGTACTGATCGAGATAGATCTCGCTCTTCGCCTTTGAGGGCGCAGGTGAACGCGACTGGTCTCCAGCGTTTGTAGCGTCGGCAGCCTCTCGGGCTGCCGGAGCTATCTCGGGAAACGTCTTATCAGACTCAGTCTGCGACTCGGCCATTTATGCGACGCTCGCAGCATTTGCTGCTTGCGCCTGCATCTCCCGGATCTTTGCCTGATAGTGTTCTTTGATCAACGCGTTGTCGATCGGAGCGAAGTTCATGTTCCGACCACCTTGCTGATGCCAGGCGATCGACCAAGGCGTGTTATCCATATGAGTCATGGCGGAAAGCTGCACACCACTGAATCCCGCGTAGCTCTTCCAGACAGAATCCAAGAGGTTGGCTGCAGTCGCGTCAACCTTGGTCTCTACCTGCCAAGGGAATGGACTAAAGGACAACAGCCCCTGAACAGCGCCACTACCAAATTGCCTCACGCGATCGTACAAGGACTTGATGACAGGGCCGTACTTCCAAGCTTGCACCTGCTCATTGATGAGCGGTTGACCCATGTAACCAAGGTGCCAACCATGAGCGATGTACACCAACTTGATGAGTTGCATGGGCGTAAGCGCCCGTCCCTCTTGCGAGGCCTTTTCAAGGAAGTAATTTGCGACGGTAGAAGGCGAGTAGGCCATGAATGCTCCTAGACAGGGGGCGGCAGGAGATCCTACGGAGCCGAGGAAGTCTCACATATATCAGTCTCACCGTTTGCGAGACGCGATCACTCTCCTGACTTCGGGACGAATCTTGCGAAATCAAGCGATCAATGTGCCATTGTTGTGCCAGCCCAACGAAGAAGCCTTCTACATAAGGCGGTCGGTCCAGTCCATCATCGGCGCGACGGACAGGCGCAGGGAAGCGGCGTAGCGCGCGGGCAGGTCGGAGGTCGGGAGCGGAAGCGTCATTGGGCGCGGCGGTGCTGCGCTGCCGCTTGCCGCGGGAGCGCCAGATCATTGGCTTTGGGATCAATAGCTTACACGTTCGCCGTGAACGTTGCGGGCAACGTCGGCGAATTCACTTGGCGCTTGACCCGCCGCCGCATCCGGCCTATCGTGCGCTCGCCGAAGGTATCCATCGCTTCATTCGGATGAAGGGATGGATTTAAACGGGAATCCGGTGAAGGCCGGCGCCGCAAGCGCCTGCCCATTCCGGAGCTGCCCCGCAGCGGTGAATGGAAACGACCTCCGTCAATGGCACTGGGCCGGCGCATGCCGGCCTGGGAAGCGACGGACAGTAGGCGCGCAGCCGGCACGGTGCGCTCGTCCATCAGCCCGAATACCGGCCCCGGCCGGAGGACCTGTGCGTCCTCCGATTCGACCTGGCGTCTCCGCGGGGAGGCGGCCGGAAGCCGTGCCGTGGCCCTGCGCCGCGCCGCGCTCTTCCGCCTGCCCGCGTGGCGCCGGTTCGCCCGCGGGGGCGAAGGTCGCTGGCGTGGCGGGCGTCCCGTGCGAACGGGCGGACGGCGCGCGGTTCCTTCGTTCCTCAATGCCCATGAACGCAATGAGGAAACGCAAATGACGATCGTGACCAACCTGGGCTTCCCGCGCATCGGTGCGCGGCGCGAGCTCAAGCGTGCGCTGGAAAGCTACTGGCGCGGCGACAGCAACGGCGCAAGCCTGCAAGACACGGCGCGGCAGTTGCGCCAGCGGCACTGGCGGCTGCAGGTCGAGGCCGGGTTGGACCTGCCGCCCAGCAACGACTTCAGCCTGTACGACGCGATGCTCGACACCGCGTTCCTGTTCGATGCGATCCCGCAGCGCTACCGCGCGCTGGCCGATGCCGATCCGCTGGCCGGCTACTTCGCGATGGCGCGCGGCACGCAGGAGGACGGCCTGGACCTGCACGCGCTGGAAATGACCAAGTGGTTCGACACCAACTACCACTACCTGGTGCCGGAACTGGCGCGGCGCCAGCATTTCCGCCTGCGTGGCGACAAGCCATTGGCCGAGTTCCTGGAAGCCAAGGCGCTGGGCATCACTACGCGGCCGGTGCTGATCGGGCCGGTGACCTTCCTGCTGCTGTCCAAGACCGTGGACGGCAGCGACCGCTGGGCGCTGCTGGACAGCCTGTTGCCGGCCTACGCCGAACTGCTGCAGCAACTCGACGCGGCCGGTGCCGCCTGGGTTCAGATCGACGAGCCGGCGCTGGTGCTGGACCTGGACCTCGCCACGCGCGAGGCCTATGGCCGCGCCTATGCGTTCCTGGCCCAGGCGCCGCGGCCGAAGCTGTTGCTGACCACGTATTTCGGCGAGTTGGGCGACAACCTGGAGTTGGCCGCGTCGCTGCCGGTGGACGGCCTGCACGTGGACCTGGTGCGCGGCGTGGCGCAGCTGGACGCGGTGCTGCAGGCGCTGCCGGCCGACCGCGTGCTGTCGGCCGGGCTGGTCAACGGCCGCAACGTCTGGCGCACGCCGCTGGACACGGCGCTGACCCTGGCGCGCTACGCGGTCGGGCATGTCGGCAGCGAGCGCCTGTGGCTGGCGCCGTCGTGCTCGCTGCTGCACGTGCCGGTGGACCTGGAGCAGGAACAGCGCCTGGATCGCGAACTGCACGCATGGCTGGCCTTCGCCAAGCAGAAGCTGCAGGAACTGCGCACGCTGGCCGATGCGCTGCTGGAGCTGCCGCACGCGCAGACCGAGCTGGCCGCGGCGCGCGAGGCGCTGGAGACGCGGCGTGCGTCCGCGCGCGTGCATCGCCCCGAGGTCGCACGCCGGGTGGCGGCGCTGAGCGAGGATGCCGGGCGCCGGCAGTCGCCGTATCCGCAGCGGCGCGAGGCGCAGCAGGCGGCGTTGCGGCTGCCGGCCTACCCGACCACCACCATCGGCTCGTTCCCGCAGACCGCGCAGGTGCGGCAGGCGCGCGCGCAGCACAAGGCCGGCAAGCTCGGCGATGCCGAGTACGACGCGTTCCTGGCAGCAGAGACAGAACGCTGCGTGCGCGCGCAGGAGCAGCTCGGGCTGGACGTGCTGGTGCATGGCGAGTTCGAGCGCAACGACATGGTCGAATACTTCGGCGAGCAGCTCGACGGCTTCGCCTTCACCACGCACGGCTGGGTGCAGAGCTACGGCTCGCGCTGCGTGAAGCCGCCGATCATCTACGGCGACGTGCGGCGTCCCGCGCCGATGACGCTGCGCTGGACGCAGTACGCGCAGTCGCTGACCGACAGGCCGATGAAGGGCATGCTGACCGGGCCGGTGACGGTGCTGCAGTGGTCGTTCGTGCGCGACGACCAGGAACGCGCGCAGACCTGCCGGCAGATCGCGCTGGCGCTGCGCGACGAAGTGCGCGACCTGGAAGCGGCCGGCATCGGCGTCATCCAGATCGACGAGCCGGCGATCCGCGAGGGCCTGCCGCTGCGCCGCGCCGACTGGCAGGCGTACCTGGACTGGGCGGTGCAGTGCTTCCGCATCGCCGCGGCCGGGGTGCGCGACGCCACCCAGATCCATACCCACATGTGCTACTCGGAGTTCAACGACATCATCGAGGCGGTGGCGGCGATGGACGCGGACGTGATCTCGATCGAGACCTCGCGCTCGCGGATGGAACTGCTCGATGCGTTCGTGCGCTTCCGCTATCCGAACGCGATCGGCCCGGGCGTGTACGACATCCACTCGCCGCGCGTGCCCAGCACGCAGGAGATGGTTGCGTTGCTGGACAAGGCGCGCGCGGTGCTGGATCCGCAGCAACTGTGGGTCAATCCGGATTGCGGCTTGAAGACGCGCGACTGGGCGGAAACGCGCAGCGCGCTGGAGGCGATGGTGGCCGCGGCACGGCAGCTGCGCGCGCAGCAGGCGCAAGCGGCGTAAGTCGGCGATGCGCCGACGATGCCCGGCGTGCTGCACGCCGGGCATCGCAACGGCAGGTGCCACGGCATGTCCGTTCGCGGCTATCGCAGCGCAGCGCTTGGCCCATGCGCCGGTGCCGGAACAGGCTGCTCCGACCCACTGCGATGCACTGCGCGCGGCTAAGACGAACACCCGACTGCGGCAAAGCACCCGCAGCTACTGGCCTTCAATTCACTCCGTCGTTGGCGCAGCGGCCGCCGGCACTTGCGCCGATACCGCAGCGTCAGTGCCGCCTGCAAACAACAGACTCAGTTGCTGCATGCGGCGATCGCGCCATACCTGCGCCGGCACCGGAACCCCTGTGCGCACTCCGGCCACCAGCGCCGAGACGTCCTGAGGGGCGCCGACCGCCCGGCCGTCGATCTCCAGCAGCACGTCCATCGGTTTGATCCCGGCATGCATGGCGACGCTCCCATCGATCACCTCCACGATCCATGCGCCGCGCGCGGAAGGAAGCCCGGTTGCCAACACCAGTTCCGCGGTGACCGGCGCGATGCGCACTCCGAGTGTTCTGGGTGCCGCAGCCGCAGCGGCTGCGATCGGCGCTGCCGACGCCGAGGCCGGCGGCGCCGCGGCCGCTGCAGGTGCACGGCCGTTCGGCATCCACGCCACGTCGGTGAACTTGGTGTTGAACCCGCCGAACAG
Source organism: Xanthomonas sp. WHRI 7945 (assembly GCF_035026585.1). Lineage (NCBI taxonomy): Bacteria > Pseudomonadati > Pseudomonadota > Gammaproteobacteria > Lysobacterales > Lysobacteraceae > Xanthomonas > Xanthomonas sp. WHRI 7945. The sequence continues at coordinate 19,660 of NZ_JAYIQP010000013.1, read as the reverse complement.
CCTGCGGTAGTCGCGGCTGGCCTTGCCCGCTTCAGCCTGGGTGTCGTACGCGGTGCAGGTGGTGCCTTCGTCCGGCAGGCCGTGCGCGCGCACGGTCTGCTTGAATTCCTCGGCGTACGCTGCGCTCTGGGCGTACACCGCGAGCGGATCGGCGTCGGTCGGCATGGCGAAGATCTGGCTGGCGACGGTCCGCGCCAGGTCGCTGCGATCGGGAACGTCGACCTGGGTCTGGTAGCAGTAGAAATAGCGTGTGACCTGCGTCGGCACCTGCGCGGCGGCATCCCATGGCGGCGGCGTCCACTCCACCTCGCGCCAGCTGCCGACCTTGATCAGCAACGGCCGCTTGCTCCATAGCGCGCGTTGCTGCTCGCGCTGCGCCAGGGCTTCGTCGCGGCCTGGGCCGAGCGCGCAGTCCTTGGTTCCGGCGCCGCCCAGGCTGCCAACATGCCGCAGGAAATCGCTGGCCAGTTCGTTGCTGCGCCGCAGCCAGCCGCTGGCGTCGTCGTGGTAGGACACCTCGACGACTGGCGAGGCCCAGACCTTGGCCGGCACTGTGCCGGTGTCGGTCACGCTGCAGTAGGCGAACCCGGTGCGGATCGGCGCAGGCGCTTGCGCGACGACGGCCGCGGGCACCAGCCCGGCAAAGACAACAGAGAAAAGCACTGCAGCACGCAGCATCTGGACATCCCCCTGGCTGTTCCAGCGTTCCCATCGGCACCGCAGTGCCGCCCCAGCACCGACACTAGCCGATCCGCGGCACCTGCACCACCACCGCGGCGCGGGAACCGCCGCAGTGCTGCAGCGCATGGTGGAACTGTCATCGGGGCGGGGTATAACGCAGTCACGTCGCGGCGAGGGGGCGCTGCATCCGCTGCGCAGGCGTGCGGTCGCATCGCGATCGGCGCACTGTCCGGCTTCGCACCGTTCAAGGAGAGAGCCATGTCGACGCTACCGAAGTTGTCCCTGCTGTTCACGCTGCTGCTGTCGCCGCTGCTCGCGCAGGCGGCCGATCTGGTTCCCAAGCAATTGGCCGGCCCGCCGGAGGAATTCGCGCAGATGCGCGCGCCGGCACCGGCCGAGGCGGCGATCCTGTCCAAGAGTGCGTTGCTGCCGGTGGAGTTCTCATCCGCACGCAGCGGCGCCGCTGCGCAATGGCAAGCGACGCTGCCGGTGGAGAACGGCAAGCTGCGCTTCGTGCTGCTGTCCGGCGCGCACGACTGGCAACCGCAGTTGCATGCCCCTGGCGCGGCGAACGCGCGCGCCAGCGCCGCCGGCATCGTGCCGAACGCCATCGCCACCCGCCTGGGCAGCGGCGGCGCCGCACTGCCGGCGCGCGAATACCGCGTGGACGCTGCCGCCAACGGCAACTGGACCTTGACGTTGCGCGCCGACGGCACCGAGGCGCAACGCGGCTACCTGTTGATGGAAGGCGATGCGCGCACCCAGCTGGCGTCCTATCCCAGCGATCGCCGCCAACTGCACAGCGGCCAGCGCATCGGCCTGACTGCGATGCTCGGCGGCATCGACGGCCACGGCGCCACCGCGCTCGGCGCCACGGCCGGGCGCATCCGCGATGCGCAGCTGCGCGTGATCGCGCCCGACGGCACGGTGACGCAGTGGCCGATGGCCGACGACGGCCGCCATGGCGACGGCGCCGCCGGCGACGGCCTCTACGCCGGCGATTTCCCGGCGAAGGGCCCCGGCAGCTACCTCGCGCAAGTGGTGGTGCATGGCGAGGACGCCGCCGGCCAGGCGTTCGTGCGCACCGCCGAACACGTGCTGCCGGTGCTCGACACCAGCTTGCGCATCGCCGCCGACGCGGTGACGGCGAGCGCGCAGGATGGCACCCGCCTGATGCTGCCGATCCCGATCAGCGCCGGCGGCCAGGCGCCGGCGCACTACCGCGTGCTGGGCGAACTGTGGGGCACCGGCCGCGACGGCAGTGCGGTGCCGGTAGCCTGGCTCGGCGGCATGCTCGCGCCGCAGGACGGGCGCCTGCCGCTGAGCGTGGACGAACGCTGGATCGTCCGCGCCGGCGCGCGCGCGCCATTCACGCTGCGCAACCTGCGCATCGAGGACCCGGACCATTTCGTGCCGCTGGCCACGCGCGACACGCTGGCGCTGACCCTGCCGGCGCCGCGCCGCAGCAGCGTGGCGCGCGGCGGCGCGATCGACGTCAGCATGCGCATGGGCGAGCGCCCGGCCGCGCTGCTGCGCGCGGCGACCGATGCGCAGCCGCAGGCGACCGGTGCGCGGCTGCTGCTGGTGCATGGCTACTGCTCGGGCGGGGTGTGGCCGGTGGCGCAATTCAGCAATGCCTCCGCGTTCCTGGACGTCAACCAGAACCGCAGCAACGACCAGTTCGCGCAGTTGCTGGCGCAGTTCGGCAGTCAATGGAATTCGTTCGGTACGGTGGCGCACAGCCAGGGCGGCATGGCCGCGCTGCACCTGTACAGCTACTACTGGAGCGGGCTGGACAACGCCAGCGGCGGCCGCGTCATGCAGTCGGTGGGCACGCCCTACCAGGGCACCAACCTGGCCGGCATCCTGGCCACGGTGGGCTCGTGGTTCGGCGTGGGCTGCGGCAGCAACAGCGACCTGAGCTACGACGGCGCCAAGGCCTGGCTGGCCGGCATCCCGACCTCGGCGCGGGCGCAGGTCAACTACTACACCACCTCCTTCGCCAAGACCAACTGGTACACCAACGACTACTGCAACGCGGCCTCGGACTTGGTGCTGGACGACCCGGAGGACGGCACCGTCGAGCAGGTCAATGCGCAGCTACCGGGCGGGGTCAACCGCGGCCACACCACCGGCCAGTGCCATACCACCGGCATGCGCGATCCGGCGCAATACCTGGATGCCAACCGCAACGCGACGATGAACGCCAACGCGGCGCGGTGAGGGCCGGAATTGGGGAGTCGGGATTGGAGATTGGTAAAAGCGCTGCCCGGGCATGGAAGCCTGGTGCGGCGCCGATGCCTCCATGCGCCAATGCTGCTGGTGCCGTTTCGATCCTGATGCTGTTCTTTGTAGGAGCGGCTTCAGCCGCGACAGGTGCTCTCGGTAAGGCCCGTCGCGGCTGAAGCCGCTCCTACAGTCGTGCAAGAAATCCGCTAACGCATCGCTTCAGCCACCGGCTCGCCGCTGCGCGCATCCGCGCCGCCGCCGAGCACCTTGTACAGGGTGACGCGGTTGCTCGCCTCGGTCAGGCGCAGGGTGATCAGGTCCTGCTGCGCGGCGTACAGCGAGCGCTGCGAATCCAGGGCATCCAGGTAGCTGTCCACGCCGTTGCGGTAGCGCGCGTCGGCCAGGGTGTAGCTGCGTTGGGTGACGGCGACCAGGGCGCGCTGCGCGTCCATGCGTTCGTCCAGTTGCGCGCGCGTGGCCAGCGCATCGGCCACTTCGCTGAACGCGGTCTGGATGGCCTGCTCGTACTCGGCGACGTTGACGTCGCGGGTGATCTTGGACTCGTCCAGCTCGGCCTTGAGCGCGCCGGCACGGAAGATCGGCACGCTGATGCTGGGCACGAACGACCAGGTGCGGGTGCCGGCATCGAACAGGCTGGACAACGCGGTGCTGCTGCGCCCGGTGGACGCGGTCAGCGCGATGGTCGGGAAGAACGCAGCGCGCGCAGCGCCGATGTCGGCATTGGCAGACTTCAGCGTGTGCTCGGCATACAGCACGTCCGGACGCTGCAACAGCACGCGCGATTCCAGCGGCGCCGGCAGCGGTGCCAACGCCACGCCGCCTTCCAGCGCGGCGGCCTGCGGCAATGCTTCCGCGCTCACTGGCGCACCCACCACCAGGTCCAGCGCGTTGCGCGAAGTCGCCAGCTGCGTGGTGTAGCTGGCGACGTCGGCACGCGCGCTCTCCACGCTGGTCTGCACCTGCGCCAGGTCCAGCCCGGAGACGATGCCCTGCTGGTGCTGCAGTTCGGTGAGCTGCAGCGTCTGCCGCTGGCTGGCCAGGGTCTGCTGCGCCAGCGCCAGGCGCTGCTGGTCGGCGGCCACGGTCAGCCAGTCGGCGGCGACCTCGGCGACCAGGCTCATGCGCGTGCTGCGCTGGGTCTGCGCGGTGGCCAGGTAGGTTTCCAGCGCCTCGTTCTTGAGGCTGCGGATGCGTCCGAACAGGTCCAGTTCCCAACTGCTGACGCCGACGTCGGCCGCATAGGTGCGCCCCACTTCGGAGCGTCCGCTGCTGCTGGTGGACGCGCTGCTGCGCGAGGCGCTCTGGCTGCCGCTGAGGTCCACCGACGGGAACAGGTCCGCGCGCTGGATGCGGTACTGCGCGCGTGCTTTGTCGATGTTGAGCACCGCCACGCGCAGGTCGCGGTTGTTGTCCAGCGCCTGCGCGATCACCTGCTGCAGGCGCGGATCCAGGAACACCTGGCGCCAGTCCAGCGTGGCCACGTTGGCGACGTCACCACCGGTGCTGGTGCCGCTGTCGGCGAAAGTGGCCGGCACAGGCGCGTCGGGACGGGCGTAGTTCGGCGCCATGCTGGCGCAGCCGGCGAGGACACCGGCGCAGGTCAGGGCCAACGCGGTACGGGTCAGGGACACACGGATCACGGCGTTGCCTCCTTGGTGCGCAGCGGTTCCGGTTCGGCACGCTTGCCGGGGAACAGACTGCGCACGATCACGTAGAACAGCGGCACGAAGAAGATGCCGAGCATGGTCGAGATCAGGGTGCCGCCGAGCACGCCGGTGCCCAGCGAATGGCGACCGCCGGAGCCGGCGCCGCTGCTGATCACCATCGGCAGCACGCCGAGCATGAACGCCAGCGAGGTCATCAGGATCGGGCGCAGGCGCATGCGCGCCGCATGCAGCGTGGCGTCGATCAGCGGCCGGCCCTTCTCCTCCAGTTCCTTGGCGAACTCGACGATCAGGATGCCGTTCTTGGCCGCCAGGCCCATCGTCGCCAGCAGACCGACCTGGAAGTAGATGTCGTTGGACAGCCCACGCAGCCACGTCGCCAGCAGCGCGCCGACGATGCCCACCGGCACCGCCAGCATCACCGAGATCGGGATCGACCAGCTCTCGTACAGCGCGGCCAGGCACAGGAACACGAAGATCAGCGACACCGTGTACAGCATCCAGGTCTGCGCGCCGGAGGCCTGCTCCTGGTAGGACATGCCTGACCATGCGTAACCTACGTCCTTGCCCACTTTCCCGACCAGCCCGGCGATGCCGTTCATCGCGTCGCCAGAACTGATGCCGCTGGCGGCGCTGCCGGTGATCTCCATCGACTCGACCCCGTTGAAGCGGCTCAATACCTGCGGCGCATACGCCCACGCGCTGCTGGAGAAGGCCGAGAACGGCACCATCGCCTCGCTGCTGTTGCGCACGTACCAGCGGTCGATGTCGCTGGGCAACATGCGCGCGGCGGCGTCTCCTTGCACGTAGACGCGCTTGACCCGATTGTTGTTGAGGAAGTCGTTGACGTAGCTGCCGCCCATCACCGTGGCCAGCGTGGCGTTGATGTCGGAGGCCGCCAGGCCCAGCGCGCCGGCCTTGGCATCGTCGATCTGCACGCGGTAGGTCGGCGCGTCTTCCAGGCCGTTGAAGCGCACCGCGGTCATGCCCTTGTCGGCGTTGGCCAGTTGCAGCAATTGCTGGCGTGCGGCGACCAGGGCGTCGTGGCCCTTGCCGGCCACGTCCTGCAGCTCCAGGGTGAAACCGGAGCTGGTGCCCAGGCCGTTGATGGCCGGCGGCGACAGCGCGAACACCTGCGCGTCGGGCAGCGTGCCCATCATCGCGCCGGTGATGCGGTTGGCGACCTCCTGTGCGGAGGCATCGCGCTCGGCCCAGTCCTTGAGCTTGATGAAGCCCATGCCCGAGTTCTGGCTGCTGCCGGCGAAGCTGAAGCCGCTGATGGTCATCACCCCCGCCACTTCCGGCTGTTTGAGGATGAAGCCGGTGGCCTGGTCGATCGACTGCTGGGTGCGCTGCTGGGTGGCGCCGGCCGGCGTGGTGAACATCACCATCAGCATGCCCTGGTCCTCTTCGGGCAGGAACGAACTGGGCAGGCGCCAGAACAACAGCGCCATCACCGCGAGCAGCGCCAGGTAGACCAGCGTGCCGAGCTTGCGGTGGCCGATCAGCTTGCCCACGCCGCGGCCATAGCCGTCGGCACCGCGGTCGAAGCGCTCGTTGAACCAGCCGAAGAAGCGCCCCAGCGGGCCCTTGCGCGAGACGTGGCCGCCTTGCTCGATCGGCTTGAGCAGGCTGGCGCACAGCGCAGGACTCAAGGTCAGCGCCACCAGCAGCGACAGCAGCATCGCCGCGGCGATGGTCACCGAGAACTGCCGGTAGATCTCGCCGGTGGCGCCGCCGAAGAACGCCATCGGCAGGAACACCGCGGTCAGCACCAGGGCGATGCCGACCAGCGCGCCGGTGATCTGCCCCATCGAGGTATAGGTCGCCTGCCGCGGCGACATACCCTCCTCGCTCATCAAGCGCTCGACGTTCTCCACCACCACGATCGCATCGTCCACCAGCAGGCCGATCGCCAGCACCATCGCGAACATGGTCAGGGTGTTGATCGAATAGCCGAGCAACGCCAACACGCCGAAGGTGCCCAGCAGCACCACCGGCACCGCGATCACCGGCACCAGCGTGGCGCGCCAGTTCTGCAGGAACAGGTACATCACCAGCACCACCAGTACGATCGCCTCGAGCAGGGTCTTGACCACTTCCTCGATGGAGATGCGCACGAACGGCGTGGTGTCGTAGGCGACCTCGTATTTGAGTCCGGCCGGGAAATACGGCTTGAGCTGCTCCAGCTTGGCCTCCACCGCCTTGGCCGCGTCCAGCGCGTTGGCCCCGGTGGCCAGCTGCAGGCCCATGCCGGAGGCGGCCTTGCCGTTGTACTTGGAACTGGACGCATACGACTTGGAACCCAGTTCGACCCGCGCCACGTCGCGCAGGTACACGGTGGCGCCGCCGGCCTGCGACTTCAGCACGATCGCCTCGAACTGCGCCGGGGTCTTGAGCTTGCTGCGCGAGGTGACCGTGGCGTTGAGCTGCTGGCCCTGCGCTGCCGGCAGCGCGCCGAGCGCGCCGGAGGAGACGTCGGCGTTCTGCGCCGAGATCGCGTTGCTCACGTCCGAGGGCATCAGCGCATAGGTGCGCAGCTTTTCCGGATCCAGCCACACCCGCATCGAATACTCGGAGCCGAACACATTGACACCGCCGACGCCGTTGAGCCGGCTGATCGGATCCTGCAGCGTGGACACCATGTAGTCGCCGATGTCGGTGCTGTCCATGCTGCCGTCTTCGGAGGTGAAGGCCAGCACCATGAACATGCTGCTGCCGGCGGACTTGGTGACGGTCACGCCATTGCTCTGCACCGCCTCGGGCAGCATCGACTCGCCTTGCGAGACCTTGTTCTGCACCTGCACCTGCGCGGTGTCCGGATCGGTGCCGGAATCGAAGGTCAGGGTGATCGAGGCGCTGCCGGCGGAGCTGCTGCTGGAGGACATGTACAGCAGGTTGTCCAGCCCGGTCATCTGCTGCTCGAGGATCTGCGTCACCGAGTTCTGCACGGTCTCGGCGGAAGCGCCGGTGTAGGTGGCGCTGACGGTGATCGCGGGCGGGGCGATGTCCGGATACTGCTCCAGCGGCAGCGACAGGATCGAGATCGCGCCGGCCAGGGTGATGACGATCGCGATGACCCAGGCGAGGATGGGACGGTCGATGAAGAAACGGGCCATGGCGATCCCTCAGTCGGCCTTCGGCGCGGCCGCAGCGGTGCCTTGGGTGGCCGCGGGTGTCGTGGCGGCCGAGGTCACTTCCACCGCCTTGACCTGATCGCCGACCGCGACTTTCTGCAGGCCCTGCACGATCACCTTGTCGCCGACCTTCAGCCCGTCGCGCACCCGCCATTTGTCGCCGATCGCGTCGCCGGTGGTCAGCACGCGCTGCGCGACCTTGTTGTCGCTGCCGACCACCATCGCCACCGCCTCGCCCTTGCTGTTGCGGCTGATCGCCTGCTGCGCCACCAGGATGGCCTGCTCGTCCACCGCCATCGACAGCATCGCCTTGACGTACATGCCCGGCAGCAGCAGCCGATCGGGATTGGGCACCACCGCGCGCAGCTTGACCGTGCCGGTGGCGGTATCGACCGCGGCATCGACCACTTCCAGCGTGCCGCTGCGCGCGTAGGTGCTGCCGTCCTCCAGCTGCAGTTTCACCTCGGCCTTGCCGTCCACCGCCTTGAGTTGGCCGGCGTCGAGCTGGCGGCGCAGCTGCAGCAGTTGCGCGCTGGACTGGGTCACGTCCACGTACATCGGATCGAGCTGGTTGATGGTGGCCAGCACGTCGCTCTGGCCGGCGCTGACCAGCGCGCCCGGCGTGTAGCTGGAGGTGCCGATGCGGCCGTCGATCGGCGCGGTGATGCGGGTGTAGTCGAGATTGATCCGCGCGGTCTGCAGCGAGGCCTTGGCCGCGACCACGGCCGCCTCGTTCGAGCGCAGCGTGGCCACCGCGTCGTCGCCGTCCTGCTTGCTGACCGCGTCCAGCGCGACCAGGGTCTGGTAGCGCTGCGCCTTCGGCCTGGCCGACAGCACCGCCGCCTCGGCCTGGGCCAGGTCGCCCTTGGCGGTGTCGTACGCGGCCTGGTAGCTGGCCGGATCGATCTCGTACAGCACCTGCCCGGCCTTGACGTCCTGGCCCTCGGTGAACAGGCGCTTGCGCAGGATGCCGCCGACCTGCGGGCGCACCTCCGAGCTCATGTAGGCCACGGTGCGGCCGGACAGGGTCTGGTCCAGCGCCAGCCGCTGCGCGCTCACCGTCTGCACGCCGACCTGCGCCTGCGGCCGCTGCGGCGGCTGCTTGGAAGAACATGCGGCCAGCGCCACGGCGATGGCGCCGGCCAGCCACCAGCGCGAGGACGAAACGGGGAAGCGACGGGCGACGACGGGCAGCATGCGGCGAACTCACGGTTTATCCGAATGTGGCCACGCTACGGCGCGAATGTGCAGCAAATTTGGAGATTGCCGGCAGCGGCGCGGATTCGCTTGATTTCCCCTGCGGCGGCGCGGCTAATACGCAGCATCCCCCGTCGCCGCGTCCCGCATTGCCTCTCCGATGAAACTGGGCATCACCGCCAAGCTGTTCCTCGCCATCCTCGCCGCATGCGTGGCGGTGCTGCTGGTCAACGGCATCGCCGTGCAGGTCTTCCTCAAGCGCCAGTTCCTGGATTACCTCAACGAGCAGGGCGTGGAACGCATGCTGGAGACCTTGCCGCGGGTCAGGGCCGAGTACGCGCGGCACGGCAACTGGGACTTCGTGCGCGACAATCCCGATGCCTGGTTCGTGCTGATGCGCCCGGAGCGCAGCCCTGGCCAGCCGCGACGCCCGCCGCCGATCTCCGACCAGACCGGCGCGGTGTTCCGCTTCGCCGTGCTCGACAAGGACTACAGGTCGGTGATCGGCAACCCGGATGTCGGCCGCAACGACATCCTGCGCCCGATCGTGGTCGACGGCCGCACCGTCGGCTGGATGGCGATGCTGCCGTTCCAGAAGGTGCTGGCGGCCGAGGATGCGCGCTTCTACCAGGCGCAGCAACGCGCATGGTGGACGATCGGCAGCGCCTCGCTGCTGGTCGCCGCGCTGCTCGGCTGGCTGCTGTCGCGCGCCTTGCTGCGGCGCATGCGCGGGCTCACCGGCGCCACCCATCGGCTGGCTGCCGGCGATTACGCCACCCGCATCGACACCGGCGCGCGCGACGAATTCGGCCAATTGGCGCGCGACTTCAACCTGCTGGCGCAGGCGCTGGAACACAACGAACGCGCACGCCGCGAGTTCATGGCCGATATCTCGCACGAACTGCGCACGCCGCTGGCGGTGCTGCGTGCCGAGCTGGAAGCGCTGCAGGACGGCATCCGGCCGATGACCCCGGCTTCGCTGGGATCGCTGCACCAGCAGGTCGGCCAGCTCGGCAAGCTGATCGAAGACCTGTACGACGTCTCGCTGACCGACGTCGGCGCGCTCGCCTACCGGCGTGCGCCGGTCGATCTGGCGCTGATCCTGGCCACGGTGCTGGCCGGCGTGCAGGCGCGCTTCGCCGCCGCGCCGCTGCAGCTGCAGGTGCAGATCGACGCCGGCCAGCTGCAGGTAGACGGCGACGAGCGCCGGCTGCAGCAGCTGCTCGGCAACCTGCTGGAGAACACGCTGCGCTACACCGATGCCGGCGGCACGGTGCAGGTGCGCTGCGCGCGTCGCGACGCGGTGCTGGAACTACAGATCGATGACAGCGCACCGGGCGTGGACGCGGACAAACGCGAGCGCCTGTTCGAACGCTTCTACCGCACCGAGGCCTCGCGCAATCGCGCCAGCGGCGGCAGCGGGCTGGGCCTGGCGATCTGCCGCAACATCGCCGAGGCGCATGGCGGTTCGATCAACGCCGAAGCCTCCGCGCTCGGGGGGCTGCGCGTGGTGCTGCGCTTGCCGGCGCTGGCGGCATGAATGGCCTGGACCCGATCGGCCACGTGCTGATCGTCGAGGATGAGCCGCGCCTGGCCGCGGTGATACGCGAATACCTGCACGCGGCCGGCTATTCGCACGACTGGATCGCCGATGGTGCACGGGCGCTGGGCGCGTTCCGCGCGCAGAAGCCGGACCTGGTGCTGCTGGACCTGATGCTGCCCAACCGCGACGGCCTGGAAATCTGCCGCGACCTGCGCAAGGAAAGCGCGGTGCCGGTGATCATGGTCACCGCGCGCGTGGAAGAGATCGACCGCCTGCTCGGCCTGGAGATCGGTGCCGACGACTACATCTGCAAGCCGTTCAGTCCGCGCGAGGTGGTGGCGCGGGTGCAGGCGGTGCTGCGCCGCCACCGCCACGACCCCAACGACGCACCGGCACCGGGGCTGCGCATCGACGAGGACGAATGCCGCGCCAGCGTGCACGGCTGCGACCTGGACCTGACCCAGGTCGAGTTCCGCCTGCTGCGCGCCCTCGCCGCCACGCCGGGCCGCGTGTACTCGCGCGAACAACTGATGGACCGGCTCTACGCCGACCACCGCATCGTCACCGACCGCACCGTGGACAGCCACGTCAAGAACCTGCGCCGCAAACTTGCCGACGTCGGCGGCGAAGAGTGGGTGCGCTCGGTGTATGGGGCTGGGTATCGGTTTGAGCCGTGATTCGGGATTCGGGATTCGCAAGAGCCGGCAGCGCCACGGCTGAAACGGTAATCAGTCAAGCCGCCTTTACCAATCCCGAATCACGAATCCCCAATCACGGCCTCACCGAAAAACCACAGTGCGATGCCCGTTGAGCAAAATGCGATGCTCGACGTGGCGGCGCACCGCGCGGGCCAGGACTTGCGACTCGGTATCGCTCCCCAGGCGCACCAGGTCGCGCGGAGTCATCGCGTGGTCCACGCGGGCCACGTCCTGTTCGATGATCGGGCCTTCGTCGAGGTCGCCGGTGACGTAATGCGCGGTGGCGCCGATGATCTTGACCCCGCGCGCGTGCGCCTGGTGGTACGGCTGCGCGCCCTTGAAGCTGGGCAGGAAGCTGTGATGGATGTTGATCGCGCGCCCGGCCAGCGCCGCGCACAGCGTCGGCGACAGGATCTGCATGTAGCGCGCCAGCACCACCAGGTCGATGCGTTCGCGCTCCACCAGCGCCAGCAGCTGCGCCTCCTGCGCGTCGCGGTTGGCGGCGCTGACCGGCAGGTGGTGGAACGGCACGTCGTAGGACTGCGCCAACGCAGCGAAATCCTGGTGGTTGGACGCCACCGCGGCGATGTCCACGCGCAGTTGCCGGCTGTGCGCGCGGAACAGCAGATCGTTGAGACAATGGCCCTGCTTGCTGACCAGCACCAGCAGGCGCGCGCGGCGGCGCGCATCGTGCAGTTGCCAGTCCATCGCGTAGTCGGCGGCGAGCGGCTCCAGCTGCACCTTCACCGCGGCGACGATGCCGTCGGCGGGCACGTCGAAGTGCACGCGCAGGAAGAACCGGCCGCTCTCCTCGTCGCCGAACTGCTGCGCATCGAGGATGTTGCAGCCGTGCTCGAACAGCAGGCCGCTGACGCGGTAGACGATGCCGGTACGGTCCGGGCAGGACAGGGTCAGGATGTAGTCGGGGCGCATTGGGCCAATGATAGGAGAATTTCGGGATTCGGGATTCGGGATTCGGGATTTGGGATTTGGGATTTGGGATTTGGGATTTGGGATTTGGGATTTGGGATTCGGGATTCGGGGCTCGGGGCTCGGGGCTCGGGGCTCGGGGCTCGGGGCTCGGAGTTCGGAGTTCGGAGTTCGGAGTTCGGGATGGTGGCGGCGAATGGTGCCAGGACATTGGATGTGGAATGCCGCCGGGCCTTGACGGGCGCCTTGCCGAATGTAGGAGCGGCTTCAGCCGCGACGGGCTTTCCCGGTAAGGCCTGTCGCGACTGAAGTCGCTCCCACAGGGGCTTGCGGCAGGGTCAACCTGGTGCACTGTAGGGGCACTTCAGTCCCGGCGCCTTCCCGTGCAGAGGAAGGCGCACTACTTCGCTCGTCGCGGCTGAAGCCGCTCCTACAGGGACTTGCGGCAGGCCAATCGGGTGCACTGCGGGAGGCACTTCAGTCCTGGCGCCTTCCCGCGCAGAGGAAATTGCACTACTTCGCTCGTCGCGGCTGAAGCCGCTCCTACAGGGATTTGCGGCAGGCCAACCGGGTGCATTGTGGGAGGGACTTCAGTCCCGACGCTGTACGGCCCAGGAAAGTGCGCCGCTTCGCTCGTCGCGGCTGAAGCCGCTCCTACAGGGTGGCGCGTCCGCGCTGGCCGCAGGCGGCCGCGCCGGCACGCCGCGCCGCGCTCACTCCGGACGCAAGCGCAGCGCCAGCCGCCGGTTGACCTTCTCCAGCCGCGCCAGCGAGTCTTCCACCGACATGCCGACCGCCTCGTGGGTGGTGATGTGCGCGCGCAGGTGCGCCGGATCGTCCAGGTCGCCGCGCACCAGGAACACGTTCTCACCCTGCTCCACCTCGCCCAGTTCACGGCTCAGCACCACGTGATCGACCTGGTCGAAGCCGTACTCCTTCGCCAGTGGCAGCAGCCGCGCCACCATCCGCTCGCTGATCGCATCGGGGGCGCGGCCGCAGGCGGCGTCCAGCGCGTGCACGCCTTCGCGGATCTGCGCGTACAGCAGATGATCGGGGTGGTCCTGGTGCTCGGGGCCGAGCACGGTCTCGCGCGCGACCGCGCGCGGCGGCTGGATGGGCGTCATGGCGCCGGGGTCGGACGAATTCGGGCTCATGGCATCCTCCTATGATGCGCCTGCTAGCCGCCGCACCTTAGCGGGAAGCATGCGGCCAGCTCAAGCGCGGCGACGCAGTCTGCGCCATGCCGCGACAAGGCCGCCTGAAGATCGCGCGGCGGCGTGGCCTGATCGGACGCTCAGTCCTGCCCGGCACGGCGTGCGGCGACCTTGGCCAGCGCCGACCAGTCCAGCTCGCCGTCGCCGTGCGCGATCGCGTCGATGAACTGGTCGCGCAGCACCGCCGCCAGCGGCATCGGCACGTGCCGGGTCTCGCCGGCATTCAAGGCCAGGCGCACGTCCTTCAGCCCCAGCGTGGTCTTGAAGCCGGCCGGGCTGTAGCGCTGCTGCGCGATCATGCCGCCGTAGTTCTGGTACGCCGGCGCGGCGAACAGGGTGTTGACCAGCATGCCCAGGAGGTCGGCCGGGTCCACGCCATGCCCGCGCACCAGCGCCGAGGCTTCGGCCATGGTGCCGATCGCGCTGGCCAGGCACAGGTTGGCGGCCAGCTTGACCGCGTTGGCCTGCTCCGGCGCAGCGCCGAAATACCAGGTCTTGCGCCCGATCACGTCGAGCAGCGGCTGCACCCGCGCCAGCGCGGCGGCGTCGCCGGCGGCGAGCAGGTTGAGCTGGCCGGCGGCCGCCACGTCATGCCGGCCCAATACCGGGATGGCCAGATAGGCCACGCCGCGTTCGGCATGCAGCGCGCTCAGTTCGCGCGCCAACGCCACCGAGATCGTGGCCATGTTGACGTGCACGCTGCCGGCAGGCAGCGCGTCGAGCGCACCACGGTCGAGCAGGGTCTCGCGCACCGCCGTGTCGTCGGCCAGCATCGAGAACAGCACCTGGCCGCGCACCGCATCGGCCGGCTGCGCGGCCGCCTGCGCGCCGGCATCGAGCAGCGTCTGCGCCGCGCCCGCACTGCGGTTCCACACGGTCAGCGCATGTCCGGCGCGCAGCAGGTTGTGCGCGATCGGCAGGCCCATCGTGCCCAGGCCGAGAAAACCGATGCTCATCGCAAACTCCTTGAATGGTGCGAGGTTGAGGCCGCGCCCTGCACGGCCAGGCGCGCGCGCATCATGCGTCGAACAGGCCGCGCGCCGAGCGCGGCTCGCAGCGCAGATATTGCGGCGCCGGCTTCAGCTTGGCGCCGAGTGCGGCGGCGGCGTGCCACGGCCAGCGCGGATCGTAGAGGATGCCGCGGGCGAGCGCGATCGCGTCGGCCTGGCCCTCGGCCAGGATCGCCTCGGCGTGCTGCGGCTCGGTGATCAGGCCGACCGCGATCACCGGCATCGTCACCGCGCGATGGATCGCCTCGGCCTGCGGCACCTGATAGCCGGCCGCGACCGGGATCTGCTGGCGGCGGTCGAGGCCGCCGCTGGACACGTGCAGGTAATCGCAACCCTGCGCCTGCAACGCCTGCGCCAGCACGATGCTCTGCGCCACGTCCCAGCCGCCCTCGACCCAGTCGGTGGCGGAGAGGCGCACGCCCACCGCCACCGACGCCGACACGGCCGCGCGCACCGCCGCATGCACGCGCAGCAGCAGGCGCATCCGGTTGTCCAGGCTGCCGCCGTAGGCGTCGGCGCGCTGGTTGCTCAGCGGCGACAGGAACTGGTGCAGCAGGTAGCCGTGCGCGGCATGCAGTTCGATCAGTTCGAAGCCCAGCCGTTCGGCGCGCTGCGCCGACGCGACGAACGCGGCGACGATGGCGTCGATGCCGGCCAGGTCCAGCGCCTGCGGCGGCGTGCCGTGCTCGGCGAAGGGCAGCGCCGACGGCGCCACGGTCTGCCAGCCGTTCGGCTGTGCCGGCGCGATCGCAGCGCCGCCGTCCCAGGGCTTTTGCGTGGACGCCTTGCGCCCGGCATGCGCAAGCTGGATCCCCAGCGGCATCGGCGACCAGCGCCGCACCGAGGCCAGCACGCCGCGCAGCGCCGCTTCGGTGGCGTCGTCCCACAGGCCCAGGTCGGCGTAGCTGATGCGCCCGCGCGGCTCCACCGCGGTGGCCTCCAGGATCATCAAGCCGGCGCCGGACTGCGCCAACTGGCCGAGGTGGATGGTGTGCCAGTCGCTGGCCTGGCCATGCTCGGCGGAGTACTGGCACATCGGCGCGATGACGATGCGATTGGACAACGACAGCGGCCCCAGGGCGAGGGGCGAGAAGAGATGGCTCAAGGTGGCATTCCGTGGGGGCGCCCGCCGCAGTGCGGGCAAGCTGCCATTGCACTCCTGCCGGCGCTGCCGATCAACCACTGCCGATGGATCAGTTCGTGCGCGGATTCGGAACGCGCGGCGCCGGAGCGCCAGGGCGAGTCGTCAATCCCAAGCAGGCCGCGCTGGGTCTGGCAGGCCGCCACCTGGCGTTGCGTGGCGCAGCGCCTGACTGGCGCTCAGGTCAAGCCGCGCGGCGCCGGGTGGCGGCCTGCCAGACCCAACCCGACGGGCCGTTCTTGCGCGCGCACGCGGCATCGCTCGGACATGGACAGGTGCCATTTCCGCCCTCTTGCTTGCCGCATGCGCGCGCAAGAGCGGCGCAAGCCTTCTCTGGGACCGACGACTCGCCCTAGGCCGCCACGCGCGGCAGCAGGAAATCCAGCGCCTGCGCGCAGGGCTGGGCCAGCTTCAGGCTCAGCAAATCGTCGCCGCGGGTGCGGCCGAGGTTGACCGCGGCGATCGGCAATCTGGCCTTGGCCGCGGCCTGCACGAAGCGGAAGCCGGAATACACCATCAGCGACGAGCCAACCACCAGCATCGCGTCGGCCTGCTGCAGGTGCGCGAAGGCGGCGGCCACGCGCTCGCGCGGCACGTTTTCGCCGAAGAACACCACGTCCGGCTTCAGCACGCCGCCGCACTGCGTGCAGGCCGGCACCACGAAGGCGGCGAAGTTCACGTCCTCCAGGTCGGCGTCGCCATCGGGTGCCTGCCCGGCCTGCAGCGTCGCCCACTGCGGATTGTGCTGCAGCAGCTGCTGCTGGAAGTCCTCGCGCGGCAGGCGCCGTTCGCAGCCCATGCAGCGCACCACGTCCAGGCGCCCGTGCAGGTCGATCACCGCCTGGCTGCCGGCGGCCTGGTGCAGGCAATCCACGTTCTGGGTCAGCAGCAGTTCGACCTGGCCGCGCGCTTCCAACTGCGCCAGCGCCGCGTGCGTGGCGTTGGGCCGCGCATGGCCGAAGCGCGGCCAGCCGACCAGGCTGCGCGCCCAGTAGCGCTGACGCGTCGCCAGTTCGCCCATGAACGCCTGGTAGGTGACCGGCTGCGCGCGCTTCCAGTCGCCGGCGGCATCGCGGTAGTCGGGAATGCCCGAATCGGTGCTGCATCCAGCGCCGGTCAGCACGAACAGGCGCCGGTGGCGTTCGACGAACGCTTCCAGCGCTGCGGCGTCGGCGTCCGCCTCTGGCTGCAGCAACTGACGCATCACAGGACTCCGATAGCGGCGGTAGCCTCTATCTTGGGCATCCACGGCCACGGCACAAGGCCGCACATGAACGTGCACGGGTTGCCAAGGCGTACGCACCCGCGCACGCGATCGGCGCGCGGGTGCGGCGCTCCTGCAGGGAGCGGTTGGGGGCAGCCTCGGCATCGACCAGACGAACCCAGCGGAACGTCCGCAGGCTTGGCCATCGCACTACAGAACGTTGCTGACCTCGATCAGATTGCCGTCCGGATCGCGGAAATACAGCGACAGGATCGGGCCGGTGGCGCCGGTGCGCTGTACCGGGCCGTCCTCGATGGCGACCGCCGCCGCGTCCAGTTCGCGGCGCACCTGCGCCAGCGGGGTGGCGGTGATGAAGCACAGATCGCCGGAGCCGGGCGTGGGCACGCGCGCCTTCGGCTCGAACTCGCGGCCGGCGGCGTGCAGGTTGATCTTCTGTTGGCCGAACGCCAACGCGGTGCGGCCTTCGCCGAAGCGCTGCACCTGCATGCCGAGCACGCGCGCGTAGAACGCGCAGCTGGCCTCGATGTCGGCGACGGTGAGGACCAGATGGTCGAGACGGTCGATCTGCACAGGCTGCCTCCAGGCAAGGAAAAACGGTCGCTCCCGCGAGGAACAGCGCGCCTGGCTATTCGCCGCGCGGCGGATGCGGGCCGAAGCGGCCGTACGGACGGCTGTCGTCGGCGCCAAGGCGCAGCACCTGTGCCGCGACCAGGGCGACGCCCAGCAACAGCAGGCAGCAAGCGGCCAGCGCGTTCCAGCCGCCGTGTTGCCAGGCCGCGCCGCTGAGCGAGCCGATCAGGCTGGCGCCGCTGTAGTAGGCCAGCAGGTACAGCGACGCGGCATGGCCCTTGTTCTGCCCGCCCAGCCGGCCGACCCAGGCGCTGGCCGCCGAGTGCGCGACGAAGAAGCCGATGGTCAGCAGCACGACGCCGGCGATCACCACCGCCAGCACGTGCGCGATGGTCAGCGCCACGCCGAGCGCCGCCACTGCGATGCCGGCCAGTACCACCGGGCCGCGGCCGAAGCGGTCCGAGGCGGCGCCGGCCACCGACGAGGACACGATGCCGAACACGTAGGCGCTGAAGATCATGCCCAGCTGGCTCTGGCTGAGCCCGAACTCCGGCCCGCCCAGGCGGAAGCCGGCGTAGTTGTAGACGCTGACGAACACGCCCATCGCCAGGAACGGGATCGCGAACAGCCACGGCAGGTGGCGATCGCGCAGATGCCCGCCCCAGGCCTGCAGGTGGAAGCGCAGGTTGACGCCGCGGCGGCGCACGAAATGCCGCGAGCGCGGCAGCAGCAGCACGAAGCCGACCGCGGCCAGCAGGTCGATCGCGGAGACCGCCGCCAGCGCGATGCGCCAGTCGAAGTGATCGGTGAGCACGCTCATGCCGATGCGCCCGACCATGCCGCCGAACGCGTTGCCGGCCACGTACAGGCCGGTCGCCGCGCCCAGCTTGCGCGCCGGCACCTCCTCGGCCAGGTACACCATCGCCACCGCCGGCACCCCGCCCAGGGCGACGCCGGACAGCGCGCGCACCGCGACCAGCGCGCCCCAGTGCGGCAGGCACGCGGCGATCAGGTTGAGCAGCGCTGCCAGCGCGATCGACACGAACATCAACCCGCGCCGGCCGAGGTTCTCCGACACCGCGCCGGCGCAGAAGATCGCAATCGCCAGGCCGCCGGTGGCCAACGACAGCGGCAGCGAACTGGTCGCCGCGTCGACGCCGAATTCGCGTGCGAATGCCGGCAGCAGCGGCTGCACGCTGTACAGCAGCGAAAAGGTGGCGAAGCCGGCCAGGAACAGCGCCAGGCGGATGCGCGCCAGCGGCGCGGCGTCCACGGCGTGCAGCGGCGGGCATTGGCTGGAAGTGGTCACGACGGCGATGGCGCAGCGAAAGGACGGCCAGTATTTGCCTGCGCCGATCCGGTGTCCAATATATGATCAAGGCACTTTCCATATCTTGTGGATATGAAATGGAACTGCGCCACCTGCGCTATTTCCTGGCCGTCGCCGAGGCCGGGCATTTCACCCGCGCCGCCGCGCAGCTGGGCATCCAGCAGCCGCCGCTGAGCCAGCAGATCCGTGCGCTGGAGCAGGAGCTGGGCACGCCGCTGTTCGTGCGCACCCCGCGCGGCGCCGACCTCACCGAAGCCGGGCGCGCGTTCCGGATCGAAGCCAAGCGCGTGCTCGCCGACCTGGAGCGCGCCGGCGACGCCGCCCGGCGTGCCGCGCGCGGCGAGAGCGGCGTGCTGCGGCTGGGCTTCACCGCCTCGGCCGCATTCAATCCGATCGTGCCGACGCTGGTGCGCAACTTCCGCCGCGGCTGGCCGGCGGTGGCGCTGGCGCTGGAGGAAACCAACACCGCCGGACTGCTCGCCGCGCTGGTGCAGGGCCGCCTGGATGCGGCCTTCATCCGCTACAGCGTGGTCACCCCGCCCGAGCTGCAACTGCTGAAATTTCCCGACGAGCCGATGAAGATCGCGGTCCCGGCCGCGCACCGCCTGGCCAAGCGCAAGCGCGCGCCGCTGTCGGCGCTGGCCGGCGAACCGTTCATCCTGTTCCCACGCAGCTTCGGCACCAGCCTGTACGACGAAATCCTCGAAGCCTGCCGCCAATCCGGCTTCGAATTGCAGATCAAGCAGGAAGCGCCGCAGATGTCGTCGATCGTGAACCTTGTCGCCGCCGAACTCGGCGTCTCGGTGGTGCCGGCCTCGACCACCCAGGTGCAGTTGCCCGGCGTGCGCTACCTGGACATCGAAGGCCGCGTGCCGATGGCACGACTGGCGCTGGCCACGCTGCCGGCCACCGCGCAGGCGCTACCGGTGGTGCGCCACCTGTGGCAGCTGGCGCAGGGGCATGCGGCGGGAAAGCGCGGGTAGTTGCGGATCACTCGCGCACGCGTCCCTGTAGGAGCGGCTTCAGCCGCGACACGCGTTACCGATAGCGCCTGTCGCGGCTGAAGCCGC